>JANQLP010000191.1 GCA_028280515.1 Hyphomicrobiales bacterium | reverse complement strand
GAACGCATAAAGATGCTCTAACACTTCAAGATATAGAGCAAATTTATCCGATTAGGTTGAAACAGGGTGAGTCAACCTAATCGGATTTTGCTCTAGGCGCGGGCCGCTTTGTGTGACACAAATCGTTGACGACTCTGACATATCACTTCCCTTGCGGCCGCCCGCACGACCGGCCGCGTCCTCCCGGGGCCCTCCCCCATGACAAACGCACAGTTCGGACCTGTGCGCCCCCGTGCGGCCGACGGCGGCGGGCGCCACGAGAACCACATCCTCGCCATTGCGCTGATGTGCGGGGCGGTCACGATCTTCTCGACGCTCGACGCGACGGCAAAATACCTGGCGGACGACATGGGCGTGCCCGTCCTCCAGATCATCTGGGTCCGGTTCCTGTTTCATGCACTGTTGACCGTGCTGATACTCGGCCTGGTGATGAATCGCCAGGTCATCAGCAGCGCCAAGCCGAACCATCAGCTTGTGCGCGGTCTGCTCGTTGCGGTCACGACCGGGTTCAACTTCGCGGCGGTGAAATATCTCCAACTCGACCAGACGGTCACCATCTTCTTTCTGACGCCGCTGCTGGTGGCCGCGCTGGCCGGACCGATCCTCGGCGAATGGGTCGGCTGGCGGCGTCTTCTGGCGATCATCGCCGGGTTCATCGGCGTCCTGCTCGTGACCCGCCCAGGGTTCGGCGGCATCCACTGGGCCGTGCTCTACTCGTTCGCCGCCACCATCACCTACGCGTTGTACAGCATCCATACCCGGTACATGACCGGGCACGACAGCGCGGAGGTGAACCTGTTCTATACGGCCGTCGCCGGCGCCGTCCTCGGCGCCCCCCTCGGTATGGCGGTGTGGCAATGGCCCGGCGACGCCTTCACATGGGTGCTGTTCGTTTGGCTCGGCGTGACCGGAATGGTGGGTCACTGGCTTCTGATCCTGTCGTTTAAATACGCGCCCGCGCCGGTGGTCGCGCCGTTCATTTACGTGGCGCTCCTGTCCATGGTCGCGCTGGGTTATCTGGTGTTCGGCGACGTGCCGACCCTCTGGACGCTCGCCGGCGGGGCGGTGGTGATCGGATCGGGGCTGTATCTGCTGTATCGCGAGCGCCGGCTCGGATCGTGAGAAAACGCACCCACCCCTTGGATTCGCGCCTCCGCGTACTTATCTGAACGTTAATAAATAAAGACGGACCCGATACAGGGACGGGGCATTGCCGTTGGGAGGCGAGATAATGAAAGCTCTCACGGCAGTCGCCATGATGGCGATGTTGGTGGCTTTCGGCATTACAGGGGCCCAAGCCACCGATAAGACAGCAAAATTGACCGACCCGGCAACGTCGGGGCAGTCGAAATCCGCGCCCTTCGGCGCGGTTGAAAAAGCGTCTATTCCGGCTGCAATCGGCCGGACCGGTCTTTCCAAGGTCGAACTGGAACGCATCCGCGGATCGGTACGCGACCAGATTCAGGCCATGAGCGCGCGCGACGCCGCCGGCGCCTACGCGCTTTTGACACCGTTGATCCAGGATTATTATAAGGATTCCAAAGCGTTCCTGCAGGTTCTGACGACCCAGCTCAAGCCGCTTTCAAACGCGAAGTCGTTCTCTTTTACCGACGTATCGCGTGAAGACACCGATGCACTGCAGAGCGTGACCATTACCGACGATCAGGGTCGCGAGTGGAACGCGCAGTTCCGCCTGCAGCGTCAGGGGGACGGCACTTGGGCGATCGCCGGATGCCTGTTGGAGCCGGTCAACGGTCATCAGGTCTGAGACCCCTTAAGCCGAGTGGAACGGTCAGTCCTCGTCCTGACCGGACCCGTTGAGCCGCGCCAACGTTTCCCGCGCAAAATCCTCAAAACACCCGTCCCGGATCGCCGCGCGCATCCGTCCCATCAAATCCTGATAGAAGTGCACGTTGGCCCAGCTAACCAGCATGGCACCGAGAATCTCCTGGCTCTTAACCAGATGATGCAGGTAGGCGCGCGAGTAATCCCGCGCCGCCGGACACGTGCTGGTAGCGTCGAGCGGGCGCGGGTCGCCGGCATGGCGGGCATTGCGCAGATTGACCTTGCCGTTCCACGTGAACGCCTGTCCGTGGCGCCCTGAGCGGGTCGGCATCACGCAGTCGAACATATCGACGCCCCGGGCCACGGAAAGGATCAGGTCCTCCGGCGTGCCCACGCCCATCAGATAGCGCGGACGGTCCTCGGGAAGGAACGGCACCGTCGCATCGAGCGTCTGCAGCATCAGCTCCTGCCCCTCGCCCACCGCGAGCCCGCCGATGGCGTAGCCGTCGAACCCAAGATCGAGCAGCGCCCGTGCAGAGGCTTCACGCAGACCGCCGTGCACGCCGCCCTGCACGATGCCGAACAAGGCCTGCCCCGGTTTGCCGTGCTGTGCGAACGCGGTCCTGGACCGCTCCGCCCACCGCATGGAGAGCTCCATGGACGATTTGGCTTGCGCCTTTTCGCAAGGGTACGGAGTGCATTCGTCGAACACCATCTGGATGTCGGCGCCGAGCAGGCACTGGATCTCGATCGAGCGTTCCGGTGTCAGTTCATGGGTGCTGCCATCGATATGCGACTGAAAGGTCACCCCCTGCTCGCTCATCTTGCGCAGCTTGGCGAGCGACATGACCTGGTAGCCGCCGGAATCGGTGAGGATCGGCCCCGCCCAGTTCATGAAGGCGTGCAGGCCGCCGAGCGCTGCGATTTGCTCCGCGCCGGGCCGCAGCATCAGATGGTAGGTGTTGCCGAGGATGATATCCGCTCCCGTCTCGCGCACCGTCTCCGGCAGCATCGCCTTGACGGTGGCGGCCGTCCCCACTGGCATGAAGGCGGGCGTCGCGACCGGCCCATGCGGCGTTGAGAGCTCGCCGGCGCGGGCGGCGCCGTCTTTCGCATGAATGGTGAAGGAGAAGCCGGCGGTCATGTGCTCAGGACGGTTCGAGGAAACAGGCATCGCCATAGGAATAGAACCGGTAGCCGTTTGCAATGGCATGGGCATAGGCCTGTTTCATGGTCTCAAGCCCGCAGAAGGCCGAGACCAGCATGAACAGGGTCGAGCGCGGCAAGTGGAAATTCGTCAGCATGGCATCCACGGCCTTGAACCGGTATCCGGGCGTAACGAAGATGTCGGTCTCCCCCTCGAAACCCGCGATCCGCCCAGTGTCGTCACTGGCGCTCTCCAGCACGCGGACCGACGTGGACCCGACGGCAATGACGCGCCCGCCTTGCACGCGCACGCGATTGAGCTCATCCGCCGTCGCCTGGCTCATTTCGCAACGTTCGCTGTGCATGGGATGATCGCGCGTATCGTCGACCTTGACCGGCAGAAAGGTACCCGCACCCACATGCAGGGTGACGAAATGCTCTTCGATGCCCTTTTCGCGCAAGTCCGCCAGCAGCTCTTCCGTGAAATGCAGCCCCGCGGTCGGTGCGGCGACCGCACCGCTTACCCGTGCATAGACCGTCTGATAATCCTCCACATCCTCACTGTCGGGCGCTCTGCGCGAGGAAATGTAGGGCGGCAGAGGCATTTTCCCCAGTGTTACAATGGCTTCATCGAGCGCGTCGCCATGAAAATCGAACGCCAGTGTGATTTCGCCGCCCTCTTCCTTCCGACTCTCAACGCGCGCCCATAAAGTCCCATTTATGCATACATTTTCCACGTTTCCGAACGCGATCCGGTCATCCTGGCGCAGGCGCTTGGCCGGACGCGCCAGAACCTTCCATCGGCTCGCGTCGAGTGGCTCGATAAGCGTCACGGAAACATTCGCGGCCGCATCGCCGCGGTGGCGGACGCCGGTCAGTTGGGCCGGTATGACCTTCGTGTCGTTGAACACCAGGGCGTCGCCGGGATTGAGAACCTTGACCAGATCACGCACGCCCCTGTCCTGAAAAGGCTCCGCCGCGCGCGGATTGACGCACAGCATGCGCGCCGCGTCGCGCGGATGCACCGGGCGCAGGGCGATCCGCTCCTCCGGCAGCACAAAGTCGAAATCGTCAACGCGCACGTGGGTCTTCCGCGCCGTTCTCCGGCCCGCGGTTACTCCGCGTCCGCCGCAACCCGCATGGAGATGATCTTGTCCGGATCCATAACGGGCTCGCCGCGCTTGATCTTGTCGACATTCTCCATGCCGTCCACGACCTTGCCCCAGACCGTGTACTCCCGGTTGAGGAACGGCGCCTCCTCGAAGCAAATGAAGAACTGGCTGTCGGCGCTGTCCGGATTGGCCGCACGGGCCATTGATGTGGTGCCCCGCACATGCGGCTCCTCGTTGAACTCGGCCTTCAGATGTTGACCCGAACCGCCGGTGCCCGTTCCCTGCGGACAACCGGTCTGCGCCATGAACCCGTCGATCACGCGATGAAAGACGATGCCGTCGTAGAACTTCTCGCGCGCGAGTTCCTTGATGCGCGCGCAGTGGTTCGGCGCCAGATCGGGTCGCAGTTCGATGGTGACCGGACCTTGGGTCGTCTCCATGATCAGAGTGTTTTCGGGATCGTTCGTTGCCATGTTCTTTGCTCGCTTTCAGGGCCCCGACAGGGCTTGTGTGTCACATGAGCGACAGTGATGGGCGAGCGCATCGCGCGCGTCAAGCCGTCAGGCTGAAGGCGCACGCCCCAGCCCGGCGGCCGCCCACCAGAATCAGGCTATGCAGCCTCTTAGTTGCTGCCGCGGGGTGCTGTTTGCGCGGCACCGCGTTTGGGGCTCTCCGGCTCCTGCAAGACCGAATGGTCCTTGGCATCGGCGGCGACCGTGACCTTCACCATCTTGTCCGGATTGGTGACAAGGCCGTTGCGGCGGCGGTCGCCCTTCTTGATGGCATCGACCCGCTCCATGCCGCGAATGACTTCTCCCCACAACGTGTATTGTCCGTTCAGATGGGAAGCCTCATCCAGCACGATGAAAAACTGGGAGTTCGCGCTGTTCGGATTCTGGGTCCGTGCCGCGCCGACCGTACCGCGCTTGAACGGCTCCTGGGAGAACTCAGCCTTTAGATCCGGGTATTTCGACCCGCCCGCACCGGTTCCCTGCGGGTCGCCGGTCTGGGCCATGAACCCGTCCAGCACGCGGTGGAACACAAGCCCGTCGTAAAAGCCTTCGCGAGCCAGCTTCTTCACCCGCGCCACATGGCCCGGTGCCAGGTCGGGGCGGAGTTGAATGGCGATCCGGCCATCCTTGGTGTCGATGTAGAGAATGTTCTCCTTGTCGGGCGCCGCGCCCTGTGCGAACGCAACGCCTGCGGTAAAGGCGCTGACAGCGAGAACAAGCACGAACTTTTTCAGCGTTGTCATGAGAACCTGCCTTGGAATCCTGTGTTGTTAAGGGGGTAACGTGCTGACGTCTTACGAATGGCCGAAGCGGTCCTTGAGACGCGCCGCCACGGACTCCGGCACGAACGATGACGCATCACCACCCATGGCCGCAATCTGGCGCACAAGCGTGCCCGCGATATGGCGCACTTGCGGCGATGAGGCGAGAAACACAGTCTCGATGTCCGGTGCCATGGTGCCGTTCATGCCCGCCATCTGCATCTCGTAGTCAAAATCACCGGAATCCCGCAATCCACGAACGATCACATTCGCACCAGCAAGGCGCGCAGCGTCGACGGTCAGCTTATCGAAGGTCTGAACCTCGATTTCGGTGCCCGTCTTCTTCGCAAGCTCGGCGACTTCGGCCTCGATCATCCCGACGCGGTCCTCGACCGAAAACAGAGGTTTCTTGCCGTGGTGGACACCCACGGCGATCACAAGCCGGTCGACGAAGTTCGCGGCCCGCTCGATGATGTCCAGATGGCCGATGGTCAGCGGATCGAAGCTGCCGGGATAGAAGCCGTTATGGGCCATGGAAATCCTCTCCAGGTTGCCTCAGTGCACGGAACCGCGTCAGGCCCGTCGCGTCAGGGCGAGCCACAGGCCGCCGCCGATGAGAACCGAACCCGACACGCGTGCGAGCAGTTTGGCGCGCGACGGCGCGACAAACCAGGCACGACCGAGACCGGCGGCAATGCCCCACCCCGCATCAAGCATGGAGGCCATGGCGACGAACACCGCGCTCATGACAAGCAGCTGGAATTGTGCCGGTAGCGCGGGGTCGACGAATTGCGGCAGGAAGGCAGTGAAAAAGGCAATGGTCTTGGGATTGAAGATGGCCACCCAGAAGCCGCGGACAAAGTCCACCTTGGTCGGCGTGACAGGCTTTTCGGCCACGCTTTCGCCGGACCGCCAGGCCTGAATGCCGAGCCAGATCAGGTAGGCGGCGCCGGCCCAACGCAGCACCTCAAAAAGGAAGGCGGAGTGGTTCAGAACCCAGCTCAGCCCCAATGCAATTGCCGCGATCAGCACGCCGTTGCCCACGGCCGTGCCCGCAACGGTTACGAGGGCCGCGCGAACGCCACGGGTCGCGCCGGTGGCGATCACCAGCGTGACGATCGGTCCGGGCGACAGGATCAGTATGGCGCTGATCAGAACAAAGGCCGTGAAGAGTTCGAAGTTCATGGGACCGGAAGACCCTTCTTGTCCAGAATTGACTGACGCTCAACCAAGCCCGCAGCGGCGCAAAAGGTCAACCGGATTCTTCAGCGCCGTCATCTGCCGTGTCTTCGCCGTCCACATCGCCGTTCTGGTCTTCTTCCGGAATGCCTTCGACATACATGACGCGTTCGTCCTCCGCCGTGTCGAAGACGATCACGCCCTGGGTCGACCGCCCGATGATGGAGATGTCTTCGACCGGAATGCGGATGAGCTGGCCCTTGTCGGTCACGAGCATGACCTCACCGCCCTGCTCGATCGGGAAGGACGCGACCAGCTTGCCGTTGCGGTCATTGACGGTCATGGCGATGATGCCCTTCCCGCCGCGGCCGGAAACCCGGTACTCGTAGGCCGAACTCCGCTTGCCGTAACCGTTCTCCGAAACCGTCAGAATGAACTCTTCCTGCGCTCCGAGTTCGGCATAGCGTTCCTGGGGAAGCTCGGCGGTTTCCGTTTCCTCCAGATCCGTCGTTTCCTCCGGAACGTCCGGATGGTCGCCATTTGCCGCGCGGCGAATCGCGTTCGCCTGACGCACATATTCGTTGCGTTCCGCAGGAGATGCCTCGACGTGGCGCAGGATCGCCATCGAGATCAGCGTGTCTCCCTTGTCGAGCTTGATACCGCGCACGCCGACTGACGTGCGTCCGGAGAACACGCGCACGTCCGTCACCGGGAATCGGATCGCCTTGCCGCCTGCGGTTGTCAGCAGCACGTCATCGTTCTCGGTGCAGATGTCCACGCGCAGAATATGATCGCCCTCGTTGAGCTTCATGGCGATCTTGCCGTTCTGGCGCACTTCGACGAAGTCCGACAGCTTGTTGCGGCGGACGTTGCCCGTTTCGGTGGCGAACATCACATCAAGCGATGACCAGGACTCCTCATCCTCGGGCAACGGCATGATGGTGGTGATGCGCTCGTCGGTTTCCAGCGGCAGCAGATTGATGAGCGCCTTGCCGCGTGCCTGGGGTGCTGCGACCGGCAAACGCCAGACCTTCATCTTGTAGACCATGCCGCGCGAGGAGAAGAACAGCACCGGCGTGTGCGTGTTGACGATGAAAATGCTGGTGACGAAGTCTTCCTCGCGCGTCGCCATTCCGGCGCGGCCCTTGCCGCCGCGCCGCTGCGCCCGGTAGGTCGAAAGCGGCACGCGCTTGATGTAGCCCTTGTGGGACACGGTCACGACCATGTCCTCGCGCTGAATGAGGTCCTCGTCCTCGACGTCCGCGTCGGCCTCGACGATCTCGGTGCGCCGCGGCGTATCGAATTCATCGCGAATGGCGGTGAGTTCGTCCTTCACGATGCCGATGATGCGGGCGCGCGACCGCAGGATATCGAGGTAATCCTCGATCTGTTCGCCAAGGCTCTTGAGTTCATCGCCGATCTCGTCACGGCCGAGCGCGGTCAGACGCTGCAGGCGCAACTCGAGAATCGCCCGCGCCTGTTCGTCGGACAAGCGGACCGTACCGTCTGCCGACACTTTGTGCCGCGGGTCCGCAATCAGCTCGACCAGAGGCGCCACATCGCGCGCCGGCCAGTTGCGCGAGGTCAAGGCTTCGCGCGCGGTGGCCGGATCCGGTGCGGCGCGGATCAGCGCAATCACCTCGTCGACATTGGCGACAGCGATGGCCAGACCGACGAGAATGTGGGCGCGATCCCGGGCCTTCGCCAGAAGGTGCTTGGTGCGCCGGCTGACGACGACCTCGCGGAAATCGGCAAACGCCTGGATCAGATCGCGCAGATTGAGCTGCTCCGGACGACCGCCATTGAGGGCCACGAAGTTGCAGCCGAAGCTCGTTTGCAGCGGCGAGAACCGGTAGAGCTGGTTGAGCACCACGTCGGAGACGGCGTCGCGGCGCAGCTCGATGACAACACGCATCCCGTCCCGGTCGGACTCGTCGCGGATGTCACCGATACCCTCGATGCGCTTGTCGCGTACGAGCTCCGCGATCTTCTCGATCATGGTGGACTTGTTCACCTGATACGGAATCTCGGTGATGATCAGCGCCTCGCGGTCGCGCGGCATGGGTTCGACTGAAACACGCCCGCGCATGACGACCGAACCGCGCCCCGTCTCGTATGCGGAGCGGATGCCCGAGCGGCCGAGGATCAGTCCGCCGGTCGGGAAATCGGGACCGGGAACGATCTCGTTCAATTCCGGTACCGTAATCGCCGGATTGTCGAGATAGGCGATGCAGGCGTTAATCACCTCGCCGAGATTGTGCGGCGGGATGTTGGTTGCCATGCCGACGGCGATGCCGCCCGCGCCATTGACGAGCAGGTTCGGGAACCGCGCCGGCAGGATCGACGGCTCCGTCTCCGACCCGTCATAGTTCTCGTTGAAGTCGACCGTGTCCTTGTCGAGGTCTTCCAGCAGCGAATGCGCGACCTTTTCGAGCCGGCACTCGGTGTAGCGCATGGCCGCCGGCGGATCGCCATCGACCGAGCCGAAATTGCCCTGCCCGTCGATGAGCGGCAAACGCAAGGAGAAGTCCTGCGCCATGCGCACCAGCGCGTCGTAGATCGCCGTGTCGCCGTGCGGGTGGTACTTACCGATCACATCGCCGACGACGCGCGCGGACTTGCGGTATGGCCGGTTCCAGTCATACCCGTTCTCATGCATGGAATAGAGAATGCGCCGGTGCACAGGCTTGAGACCATCGCGCACGTCGGGCAATGCGCGCGAAACGATCACGCTCATCGCATAGCTCAGATACGACTGCTTCATCTCGTCGGAGATGGAAATCGGTCGTATATCCGACGGGTCCTGAGGTCCCTCACCGCCAGGCGGTGGAATGTCGTTCACGTCTGACAAGGCTTAAGCCCGCATCTTGTTTCTGGCGTGAAACCGGCTCCCTGAGCAGTCAACGGGCTGCACGCGCTTCGGTTTGCGAGGAGGGAGCGGAAACACCTTGAGAAGTGACCGGATTATAGCCGATTTCGGCGCCTGACCGCAACGTCGGCGCGCAGAAAAACGGCTGTGCATTCGTATGATTTTTTATTCAAAATCAGCGAGTTACAATTAGCCTACGTTGACCATGCCAAACCCCTATCGCGGAACCTGCACGCGCATCTCCGCTCCGCCCGTTTTGTGCACCGAATCGTGAGCGCGAACGGTCACCTCGGTGACGCCTTCCGGGATACGCACACCCGGCAGAGAACGGGTGAAAGGCTGTTCGTTTTCGTGCGGGTGCGCCAGTTTCCGGGTTCCCAGAACCGTGCCGTCCGGCGCAACGACCTCCCAGGCGTCGGCGTAGTGATTCCAGCCCTCATCGGCGTGGCGGACGGTCACGTCGAAGCGGTACGTGCCGGTTCCTTCCTTGATGATCTTGACACCGACGACGTCGGCCTCGCCGGAAAATCCATGAACCGGCATCAACACGGATAACAGGCCGACAAGACCGGCGCACAGGTACTTGCAGTGTCTGATCATCAGGCCGAACTCCGAATTCCAATCAGGTTACGCGAGGGAGTGTCAGTCTAGCATTTCCCGACGTGCGCAGAAGACCGTCGTTAGCAACAGAGGCCAACGCTCTGGCAGGGTCAGGAAGATTGGACTCCGGCATTTCGCGCCATTCCATGCGATCTATGGACGTGTCGATGACGTTTATCGCCTTAGGTGGTTCCACCTCGGGCCATCGTGATCTAGGGTCGCGCCTACGTGCAATCGCATTCAACCTTGTCCGGTACCGCCCATGAGACTTTCCGACGCTGAGACCCCTCGCCTGCTGCTCGACCCGGATCGGCTGCAGCGGAACATCGATGTCATGGCCGCCCGGTGCGCGGAACTCGGCGTCACGCTGCGACCGCATCTGAAAACACCCAAGTCCGTGAAGGTCGCGGAATGTGCCGTGCCCGACAAGGCCGGTGCCATCACCGTCTCAACGCTGCGCGAGGCGGAAGCGTTTGCCGAAGCCGGATACACGGACATTCTGTGCGCGGCGGCAACCGCGCCGACGAAACTGGCCCATGCCGACCGCATCCAGCGGGCAACGAAGGCGTGCGTCATTCTGGTCACCGACAGCGTGGCGCTGGTCGAAGCGGTGGACGCCAAAGCGAACGAACTCGGCGCGACATTCGACTTCCTGATCGAGATCGACTGCGGGGAGCATCGCTCCGGCGTGCAGCCCGTGTCGCCTGAGCTTCTCGCCATCGCCGGCGCACTGAACCAGTCGAACGCCCTCTCGCTTGCCGGCGTGATGACCCATGCAGGACACTCCTACGCGCTCGATGATCCCGAGCAGATCGCCGACCTGGCCGATGTGGAACGCGCCGCCGCCGCCGATTCCGCGAACGCGCTGCGCGCGGAGGGGCACGACTGCCGGATCGTCAGCGTCGGATCCACGCCGACCGTTCTTTTCGCACGTCACCTCGAAGGCGTTACCGAAGCCCGCGCCGGCGTCTACCTGTTCTGGGATCTGGCGCAATACTCACGCAACATCTGCACGCTCGACGACATCGCGGTCACCGTGCTCGCCACCGTCATCGGGCACAACCGCGCCGGACGAAGCCTCGTCCTCGATTCCGGAGCGCTGGCCCTGTCAAAGGACGACAGTTCCAACACCTTCGCTCCGGACACCCGATACGGCTATCTGTGCGATGCCGGTACGCTCGAGCGGCTGGAAGGGCTCAGCGTCGACAAGGTGTATCAGGAACATGGCATTGTGCCCGTCCCGGATGAAACCTGGTTCGACCGATTGCCGGTCGGCGCGCAGGTGCGCGTCATGCCGGTGCACACCTGCATGACCTGCGCCGCATACGACGCCTATGACGTGGTGCGAGATGGCGAAATCGCGGAGAGCTGGCCGAGGGTCAACGGCTGGTAGGGCATGGCGGCGAAGGGTTCGAAAAAAGTCATCTACGCCGCCCTCGCCGGCAACGGGCTCATCGCCATCACCAAGTTCATCGCCGCAACCATAACCGGCTCGTCCGCCATGTTTTCGGAGGCGGTGCACTCGGTCGTGGATACCGGCAACCAGGGCCTGCTGCTCCACGGCATCAAGCGCTCCAGGCGCCCGCCCGACGCCGCGCACCCGTTCGGCTATGGCTCGGAGATCTACTTCTGGAGTTTTGTCGTCGCCATTCTCATCTTCGGCCTCGGCGCCGGCATCTCGTTCTACGAGGGCATCCAGAAACTGCTGCATCCCCACCCGATCACGTCGCCTTACATCAACTACATCGTTCTCGGATTGGCCATGGTCTTCGAGGCCGTCGCCTGGTGGGTGGCCTACAAGGAGTTTGGAAAGGTCCGCGGCAATTTCGGCATCTTCGAAGCCGTCCAGCGCTCCAAGGACCCGACGATCTTCACGGTGCTGTTCGAGGACACGGCCGCCATGCTGGGTCTCATTGCGGCGCTGATTGGCGTTGCCTGCGCCGACATGCTCGACATTATGTGGGCGGACGGCGCCGCCTCGGTCGTGATCGGCATGATCCTCGCCGGCACCGCCGCGCTGCTGGCCTATGAGACAAAAGGCCTGCTGATCGGCGAGGCAGCGAGCCGCACGTTGAGGCAAGGCGTGCGGGGGATCGTCGGGCGCACCCAGGCCGTGCGCCACATCAACGAAATGCGGACCATGCACCTCGCGCCCAACGACATACTCCTGGCGCTCAGTCTCGATTTCCACGACGAGTTGAACGCCGGGCGCGTGGAGCAGACGATCTACAAGCTGGAGCGGGACATCAAGGCGCGCTTTCCCGACATCAAGCGTCTTTTCATCGAGGTGCAGTCGGAACGCGACCATGACCGCGAGGCGGCCGCCGAACGCCGCATTCAACGCTCGGAGCGCAAGAACGGTTAGCGGACCTTCAAGGGACCGGTGCGCAACCCAGGAGCCAACACGCGATGATGTACTATGAGTGGATAGCCGCCGCCCTTCTGGTCATCGTCGTCTATATGCTCCTCGGCTATCTCTGGATGTGGTGGAAGGGCCGCAAGTAGCCATGACTTGCTGCAAGGCTGCAGGGATCGAAATGCGATAACGATGGGCGGGAAGTCGAGCAAACAGACGATGGCCGGCGGCTGTCAATGCGGCGCCGTTCGATATGTGGTCACGGCCCCTGCCCTCGAAATCTATATCTGCCACTGTGCCGAATGCCGGAAGCAATCGGCCTCCGCCTTCGGTCTTTCAGTGATCGTGCGCAGCGCCGATGTCCGGCTGCTTCAGGGGGAACTGAAACACTGGTCGCGCCTCGCCGACAGCGGACGGACGATCGATTGCTTCTTCTGTCCGGACTGCGGATCACGTCTTTGGCACGGAGACAAGGAGAAGGCCGAGACCTTGAGCATAAAGGGTGGCTCATTGGACGAGCCGCCCGATGTCACGCTGGCCGTTCATATCTGGACAGACAGCAAACTCCCCGGCGTTGTGATACCTGATCACGCCACGTGCTTCCGCCGGGAACCGGACTGACACAAAGAGTGCCGGACAACAACGGTGAACTGCACAAGCTCAACCGCGCAAACACTGATTAAACGCGGTTTGGCCCAACCTGCCTAGAACGGGATCTCGTCGTCGATTTCCTTGTCGAACGAGCCGCCGGAATCCATCGGTCCCGACTTGCCGAAGCCGCCGCCATTGCCGTTCGATCCGGCATAGTCGCCGGAACCGCTGCTTGCGCGGGAGTCGAGCATGGTCAGCGACGAATTGAAGCCCTGCAGCACCACCTCCGTAGTATAGCGCTCCTGCCCGCTCTGGTCCTCCCATTTGCGGGTCTGAAGCTGGCCTTCGAGATAAACCTTCGAGCCCTTCTTCAGATATTGCTCGGCAATCCGGCACAGACCTTCGTTGAATATCACGACGCGGTGCCATTCGGTCCGCTCACGCCGCTCGCCCGACGACTTGTCGCGCCAGCTCTCGGTGGTCGCGACGCGCAGATTGGCGACCGGGCGCCCGTCCTGCGTGCTTCTGATTTCCGGGTCCGCGCCCAAATTTCCGATAAGAATCACTTTGTTGACCGATCCGGCCATTGTCCGTTCCTTTCCGGCACCGTTTAGCGTTTGTTAACTCTGACGCCCCCATATCAGCCGCAGAGCGCTGGCATCTCCCGGAGCTGCAAACCGCCACACCCGTTCGAATCGACGCCACAATATCGCGCCCCCGAGACACACCGCCAGCGCGCATATGTCCTTGTCCACACCTGTCGAATCCTGTCCACAGCCCGTATCCGGCATGACAATTGCGTAACAATCGGGACAAAACCATAAATGTTCATGCTATGTTCCAACATAATCACATGATTGCCGCAATGCAATGGCTATTCCGCGCCTTTCACGCGGGAACTGTGGCCCGTACGCAACGTTTGCGTGCGAAGTGCGCGGTTTTGACCCTCCCAGCAACCATTGGAAAGAAAAATCATGGCCAACACGGCTGTCATTGCTTATGAGCGGCAAGAAACGCAAACCGGCGCCGTGCCCGAAGCCCGGGCGGAAACCGGTGAGCCAATCGACTTGGAGAGCGGAGACTTTATGAGTCCCGAGGCTGTTCGCAGACGCAGGAAGGAGCGCGCCCGCATCATGGGGCGGGGTCCGTTCGGCTTCTCGCGCAAGACCTGGCCTTTTGTGAAAGTTCTCGTCGGTAACTGGCTGTTTGCGCTGACCTATTACATCGGCATGAAGGAGATCGTCACCTGGCGACCGGAGTCGTGGACAGCGATCGACCGGCTGGTGCTGATGATCCAGTGCTCGATCTATGCGGTGCTGCCGGCCGTGCTCGCCATCGCCATCGTTGCCGCGCAGCGGCTCAATCCGGATATGTGGGTCGGCCAGAAGGTCAAGCCCAACTCCGCCCTCGACATCAACACCCGTTTCATCCTGAACACCACGGAACAGTTCATCCTGTTCGTGGTCGGCCTCGGCGGCATCGCGCTCTACGCGCCGCACATGGAAGGCCACTCGATCCCGATCCTGACGTCGCTGTTCCTCATCGGACGCGTCCTGTTCTGGGTCGGCTATCACAAGAACCCCTATCTCAGGGCGTTCGGCTTCGGCCTCACCTTCTATCCGACGGTCGGTGTCTTCATCTGGCTGCTGGTGCGGATGATCACAGGGATAGCCATCCCGATCTAACAGGTCGAATCCGAACATCTTCGATCCTATTCAAAGGCGGCCTCCGGGCCGCCTTTCTGTTGACATGTGAGATGTGCCATCTTGTGCCTGACGCCGTGCCGGTCTAATCCGGGGCGGGCCCTCACGCGTAAGGGACACAATGTCGTCCAAGAGCATTTCCATCCGCGGCGCGCGCGAGCACAATCTCAAGGGAGTGGACCTTGAGTTGCCGCGCGAGAAGCTGATCGTCATCACCGGCCTGTCGGGGTCGGGGAAGTCTTCGCTCGCCTTCGACACCATTTACGCCGAGGGCCAGCGCCGCTATGTAGAGTCGCTCTCCGCCTATGCGCGCCAGTTTCTGGAGATGATGCAGAAGCCGGACGTGGACCATATCGAGGGTCTCTCGCCCGCCATCTCCATCGAACAGAAGACGACCAGCCGCAACCCGCGCTCCACCGTGGGCACGGTCACCGAGATCTACGACTATATGCGGCTGCTCTTCGCCCGCGTCGGTATTCCCTACTCGCCGGCGACGGGCCTGCCCATCGAAAGCCAGACCGTCAGCCAGATGGTCGACCGGGTGCTCGACCTGGAGGAAGGAACGCGTCTCTATCTGTTGGCGCCCATCGTGCGCGGCCGCAAGGGCGAATACCGCAAGGAACTCGCCGAGCTGATGAAAAAGGGCTTTCAGCGGGTCAAGATCGACGGGGCTTTCTATGAGATTGCCGAGGCGCCGGCGCTCGACAAGAAGTTCACCCACGATATCGACGTGGTGGTCGACCGGCTGGTGGTGCGCGACGACATCGCCACGCGGCTGGCGGACTCGCTGGAGACCGCGCTGGCGCTGACGGACGGGGTGGCCATTGCCGAGCTGGCCGACAAGCCGCTCGACCAGGCGCAACTGGATTCCGCCAATATGGGCCGCAACGAGACCCATGAGCGGATCATCTTTTCCGCGCGCTTCGCCTGCCCCGTGTCGGGCTTCACCATCGATGAGATTGAGCCGCGCCTGTTCTCCTTCAACAATCCGTATGGCGCCTGCCCGTCCTGCGACGGGCTTGGCACCGAGCTCCGGTTCGAGCCGGACCTCGTGGTGCCGGACGGGAATTTGAGTCTGCGCCAGGGCGCCATCGTGCCCTGGGCCAAGACCGGCGCCACCTCCCCCTATTACGCGCAGACGCTGGAAGCCATTGCCGCCCACTACAAGGTGAAGATGAGCGACCCGTGGAATGAGCTTCCGGAGCATGTGCGCGACGCGATCCTGTTCGGATCAGGCGACGACGCGATCACCTTCACCTATGAGGACGGCACGCGCAGCTACACCACCACCAAGCCGTTCGAGGGTGTGATCAACAACATCCAGCGGCGCTGGCAGGAAACCGAATCCAACTGGGTGCGCGACGAGCTCTCCCGCTACCAGTCGGACCATCCCTGTCAGGCGTGCGAGGGCTACCGGCTTAAGCCCCAGGCGCTCGCGGTCAAAATCGCCGATCTGCACATCGGCCAGGTGACGGAAATGTCGATCCGCGCCGCGGGCGCGTGGTTCGACGAGTTGCCGGGCAAGCTGACGGACAAGCAGAACGAGATCGCCACGCGGATTCTGAAAGAAATCCGCGAGCGGCTGAAGTTCCTCAACGATGTGGGCCTCGATTATCTGACCCTGTCGCGCGCCTCGCGCACGCTTTCGGGCGGCGAGAGCCAGCGCATCCGTTTGGCAAGCCAGATCGGCTCCGGCCTCACCGGCGTGCTCTACGTGCTCGACGAACCCTCCATCGGCTTGCACCAGCGCGACAATGCCCGCCTGCTCGGCACGCTCAAGCATCTGCGCGACCTCGGCAACACGGTGATCGTCGTGGAGCATGACGAGGACGCGATCCTGACCGCCGACCATGTGGTCGACATGGGACCGGGCGCCGGCATCCATGGCGGCGAGGTCGTGGCCGAAGGCGGCCCGAAGAAGATCATGGGCAACGCCCACAGCCTGACGGGGCAGTACCTCACGGGGATGATGCAGATACCCCTGCCCCCGCAGCGCCGCAAAATCTCCGATACGCGCAAGCTGACCGTCGTCGGCGCCAAGGGCAACAACCTGCAGAACGTGACGGCGGAGATCCCGCTCTCCACCTTCACCTGCATCACCGGTGTGTCCGGCGGCGGCAAGTCGACGCTTCTCATCGAGACCCTGTACAAGGCGGTCGCCCGCAAGCTGTCAGGCTCGCGCGACCACCCGGCCGAGCACGACCGCATCGAGGGCGTGGAACATCTCGACAAGATCATCGACATCGACCAGAGCCCGATCGGGCGCACGCCGCGCTCAAACCCGGCGACCTACACGGGCGCCTTCACGCCGATCCGCGAATGGTTCGCCGAGCTGCCCGAGGCGCGGGCGCGCGGTTACAAGCCGGGGCGCTTCTCGTTCAACGTCAAGGGCGGGCGCTGCGAAGCGTGCCAGGGCGACGGGCTGATCAAGATCGAGATGCACTTTCTCCCCGACGTCTACGTGACCTGCGACCAGTGCAAGGGCAAGCGCTACAACCGCGAGACGCTGGAGATCAAGTTCAAGGGCAAGTCCATCGCCGACATTCTCGACATGACGGTCGAGGAAGGCGCGGAGTTCTTCAAGGCCGTGCCGTCGGTCCGCGACAAGCTGGAGACGCTGAAGCGCGTCGGCCTCGACTACATCAAGATCGGCCAGCAGGCGACGACCCTGTCCGGCGGCGAGGCGCAGCGCGTCAAGCTGTCGAAGGAGCTGTCGCGCCGGGCCACGGGCCGCACGCTCTACATTCTCGACGAGCCGACCACGGGCCTGCACTTCCATGACGTCGCCAAGCTGCTAGACGTGCTGCACGAACTCGTCGACCAGGGCAACACGGTGGTCGTGATCGAGCACAATCTGGAAGTGATCAAGACGGCGGACTGGATCGTCGATCTCGGCCCCGAGGGCGGCGACGCGGGCGGGCGCATCGTCGCCGCCGGCACACCGGAAGAGGTCGCCGCCACGCCGGACAGCTATACGGGCCAGTTCCTCAAGGGCCTGTTCAAGCGCCGCCCCACCGCGTCATCGCGCGACAAGAAACGGGCCGAAGCGGCAGAATAGTTCCGGACATGTTCCGAACCGAAACCACATTCATAATAGGTGCTGGCGCAAGCAAAGAGTTTTCTTTGCCAACTGGCATCGAGCTAAAAGACAAAATAGCGAGTGCTGTGAGATTTCGATTCGAAGTGCCTTTCAGCCGTCAAATTGGAGGCGATGACCAACTACTTCAGGTTCTACGGCAAAAATACGAATTGGCCGAAGTCAACGAATTCACAGCTGGCGGAAACAGACTTTCCGAGTCGATGTCAATATTTCCATCGATCGACGAAGCTCTACACTATCATTCATCAGACGAAAAAACCGTATTACTCGGCAAGCTTTCGATCGCTAAAATCGTACTCGAATCTGAAAATAAGAGCTGGTTGCACAATAGGCATGATCCAGAGAACGCGATCTACTTAAGTTCTGAAGATAACTGGCTCACTCAATTTTTATCAATTGCCACAAGCGGAATAAAAAAGGAAGAAACAAATGAAATTTTTTCAAAAGTACGATTTATCAATTTCAATTATGATCGCACTTTAGAACATTTCCTTTATTGGAGTTTGCAGGCAAGGGCCGGTTTGAGTGATGATGCCGCGCGAGAAGCAATGGGCGAGCTCAGTGTCGTAAGACCATATGGGTCGTTGGGGCCTTTGGATTGGCAAGAAACCGGAGGCATGCCGTTTGGAGGAAATCGGAATCTTTTTGAACTTGCAGAGAAGATCCGAACCTATACGGAGAGAAGTCAATACGACTTGGTTGCTCAAATTGATCGGCTAATAAATCAGTCCAAATTGGTTATCATCATTGGCTTCGGTTTCCACGAACAAAATCTCTCATTGTTTGATCCAATCGGCGGGAAGCGCCATGAAAATCGCGATGTTTGGGCAACCGTGAGCGGCATTCACGATGAAAACCATCAGTTAATTCGTGATTCTCTTAAACGGCGAATTTCAAAGAGAAACATGCCGCGCTTGTTTCCTTGGAAGGCCAATGAGTTCTTCTCACAGTTGCGCCCGTCTATCGCCGCTGCAGTAGGCTAACCACGTGCCTGCTATCTAACTGCCCAAATAGAGCCACTTGATCCACTGCACCGTGTTATCGAAGTCCTGCTCGTCATGGGAGTTAGTAAAGAACAAAGAAAAATCCACACCTTTGTCCGCCGGCAAAACGCTGATAGCTGTGGTGACAAAATGGTCCCGCATACTCCTCACTTGCCGACGCCTCACTCATCATCTGAAAATGCGCATTCTGGGCACGGATGGTTCGACCCGACCAAGTTCACTTGGTGTACAGGATGTGGGCTAACCAAGATTCTCAGCGGGTTTCCAACCGCTTTGCTTTTCAAAGGTCGCGCGGAGTCTCATTAGTTCGTCGGAGAGTGGATACAGCTGCAATGCAAGCGCAACAGCCATAGTCCAGTTGATTGCTCGGCAAAAACAGTTCCAAAGGCCGTAGGTCGCGGAGGGAATCCGAGGTGTGCCCAACATTCCTGAAACATGGAAGTGTGGAGGTTTTCCTCCAAACATGTCCATGATTTGTGGAGATGCACCATGGACATATCCGGAATATAGCTTGTTGATCGTGCGCAATATCTCCGAATGGAAGCTTGGATTCGTCGGCGCGTGTTCTGCTCTTGCGATTGCAGCGCGTATCTTTCTCCGCAGGATCATTGGTCGCCGCTGCGGCGATGCCAACGGGTCACCATCCTCATTAAACTCCTCCTCATAAAATGCGGCCAGATATCGATCATGAAGCTCCGTACGTTCTTCGCCCAATAATGGCAATCCTAGGAAGACAATATCCTCGCCGAATTCATCTAGGGTCCTCTGAAGTGTCGCGAGTTCTTGGGTATAGCCATGCTCCAAGAGGACTCTTGCAGCTCCTAGCCCACTGACTACGCGAGCCAACTTTTGCACCAAAGCTTGTTCAAGGGACTTTTCTTGATATCGAAATGCCGCATCGCCTTGAACACTAAGAAGGGCTGGCGGCGGGACTGCATCTTCGATTTGCCGAAATGCCTTAACCAAACATGAGAGCGTCTGGCTAAAGACCGAATCGACATCGTGATCGATCAACATATCGCAGTATCCTGTTCAGTTATTGCAAATCAACAAATGGTTTCGAAGTGTGTGAAATTAATCACCCAATGACCTCTGTATTATCAGTAACAGAAACGAATATTGAGCCTGACGCACAAACCCACACCTCCAAACCCGTAAATCTGTGATGCGGATCACTGCGGTTGAGTAAGCCGCGCACCCATCTCCCCGTCATCGGACGGATAAACCCTAGAGAGATGGTGTGCCTGACATGAGACCACGGAACATTCTGAAAACCGCACTGCTGGCCGCGCTTGCCGCAGCACCCCTGATCGCGACAGCCGCGCAACCTTCATCGGCGCAAACGGCAGCGGCCGCGTCCAAGGCGGCGGCGAACGGCCCCTGGGCCTTCGTCACCCGCGAAGCCTTCGGCGTGAAAACCGCCGGCGAGCTGGACGGCGCCCATTTCTGCGCCCTGGCCAACTCGCCGTCGGCCGACGCCGCGGCGAAGTTCTTCGAGGACAAGGGCCTCACCGCCACCCATGTGGAAGCCAGGGACAACCGCGAGGCGATCGAGAAATACCAGAAGTATGACTGTGACGTTCTCGTCGTCGCGGAGCAAGCGGCTGCCTCGACCGCCGACAGCCTGAAGCCGGAAGGCGAGCACCTAGTCCTGCCCGACACGCTCGCCAGCCTGGAGCCTGCCGCGCCCGCAGCCGCACCGGCCGCGCCTGCACCGCGCGTCACTCCGGCCCCGGCGCCGCGCAAGCCCACCGCGACCGTCAGGAAGAAGAAGCCGGCCCGCAAGAAGACGGTTCGGCGCAAGCCCCGATGCTCCGCCATCCGCTATGCCTATTCGAGCGGCGGCACCTGCTCCTGCGCCGGTGGGCGGGTTTTCACCGGACGCGCCTGCGTGCGGCCGAGATGGTACTGAGCGCCTGAGGACACGCTGGAGTTCCGCCACGCCCCGGCCGCCCACGCGCCGGGGCACTGGTCTTTTTGAACCCGCAATGGACCCCCGCCTGCGCGGGGGTTTCGCGTTGTTGGGCAAGGTGATTGCGGGCGGAACTCGATTTCGCCGCTGAGACAGACGCATGGGCAGGATCATGGATTCCCGCCTACGCGGGAATGACAAATGTGATCCAAGAGAGTACCGCACCCCCCGCCTGCGCGGGGGTTTCGAGGCTTTTCGAGAAACACCGCCTGCGACAACTCTCTCTGAAATTCCTGCGAAGGCAGGAATCCATGTTGCTGACAAACGAAAGGCGCTGCCCGAGTGCGGTGCCCTATGGACCCCCGCCTGCGCGGGGGTTTCGCGTTTTTTGGGCAAGCATCTCCTGAAACAATACACTCTGAAATTCCTGCGCGAGCGGTTTGTGACATCTGTGGGGACCACCAGCGAAATTCCTGCGCAGGCAGGAATCCAGGCCAGACATTCAAAAGAACCCGCCGCTCTATACAGTCAGCAACCTCCTTTGCATCGTCATTCCCGCGCAGGTGGGAGTAACGGCATTCGTGTCCTTATTCCTCAACACAAACCGGAGCTTAATCGTCATTCCCGCGAAGGCGGGAATGACGAGTCCATTACAGAAACCGCATGTACTGTGTGAAATCACACGTATTACGCGAGACTGACGTGTGCGCGCCTCGCAAATGGCGAGTATTGCGTGCAAATACATGTGTTTCGCAAGAAGAAGGAGAATACGCGCAATCTAGTGTCGTGACGGCTCACATGTTTCCCTGATAGAACGTTTTCCATGGCCGCTTACTCCCGAGACGATCCGCTGATCATCCGCGAAACATCGCAATGGGCGTGGAGGGTGTTCGACAATCAGGCCCATCTCGGACACATGGTCTTCATCGCCCGGCGTGAGACCGAAGGCTCGCTGGTCGACTGTTCGTCCACCGAGTGGCAGAACCTGCATTTCGAGATGGCGCTGTATGAGCGGGTGCTCACCGAACTGTTCGCGCCGGACCGGTTCAACTACGGCCAGTTCGGCAATGTGTGGGCGCAGCTCCATGTGCACGCCTATCCCCGCTACAGCGCGGCGCCGGAATGGAACGGCACGGCCTTCCCCGACGCGCAATGGGGCGCGCCGCCGATCCCCGAGCCGCCCTCGCCGCTTCAGGCCGAGGCACTGGAAGCCTTCGCGGCGTGGCTGAAGGACCAGGTCGAACGGACAGTGTGAGCCTCGCCCGCCTACTCCCCGATCCGGCCGACGATGCCGGCCGCCTCGAACAGATATTTCAGCACCGCGAAGATGAACGCCGTGCTGACGCCGAACAGGATGATGCCGTTGGCCGCCTCCAACCCGCTCAGCACCTGCCAGCGCGGGCCGAGGGTGATATCGCCATAGCCGAGGGTGGTGAACGTGACAGTGGAGAAATAGAGCGCGCGGCCGATATCGTCGAACTCGCCGAGCATCATGTAAAGCCCGGCCCAAAGCCAGATCTCCACCGTGTGCAGGACGAACACGCCGAGAACCGAGGCGACGAACATCCGGATGGCCCAGACATAGCAGTGGCGGCCCGCCCGGACTTTGGGGTGCCTGCGCAACCAGGCAACGGTGCCCAGTATCCCCCCGATATGCAGCACGACGGTGATGGCGATCATCGCCGTCCCGAGAAGCAGTTGCCCGCCAAGCATGGTTCCCCCGACAGTTTTCCACGGTGTAGACCGTCCATTGTAGCCGCGAATGCGTTGTCTTTTCTCCCCGTCGTTCCGGCCCCGCCTGCGTGGGGGCAGGCTTCAGCAAGAATCCGGAACCAGTGCGCCAAACGCACAGCACCCCACAACTGGATTCCGGATCGCGGCGCAGGGCAACCGGAATGAAGTATCGGCCGCCCCGGCTGCGCCTTGTCCGGAATGACGAGAGTGGCGGTTGCGCGCGCTTACCCACAATCATAGGCGACTCTCATCTTCCCCGCTTGCGCGCCCGCGTGAATCGTTCCTAGACTGAAGGCACCGGATCAATCATCGGCCGGCGCGGGGCTGCCGGCGTTGCAGGGGGGCAAATCCATGAAAAAGTTCGGGGCGATCTTCGCGGCTGCGTATCTGGCGGCACTCATTGGCGGCATTTCGGGTGCGCAGGCCCACTCCGCCCAGCAATGCAAGAAGGAACTGAAATCCTACGCGTCGATGTGCAAGTTCAGCCCGACCGCCTGGCTCCTGGGGCTGTGCAAGAACAAGAAGGCACAGGCCTGGTGCAGCGACAAGAAGCTGCACGACGAGAAGTTCCACAAGTAAAGGCCTCCCGGCGCGGCACGCGCCACTCCTCGGTTTGTGATGCAACGGCCCGGCCCCGATCCGGGCAGCGCGTGTATGTGTGCATGGACCCCCGCCTGCGCCGGGGTTTCGCATTTTTGGGGCAAGCATCTCCTGACACAACACACTCCGAAACTCCTGCGAAGGCAGGAGTCCAGTCACATCGTCGAAAGCAAGAACCGCTTGCCGGCCATCGAGCGCACACGCCGTGCTTGCAATCGCGTACGCGACGTGATGTTCGTTGGTACCAGTTCGATCAGATCACATGTCGGATGACGGAGCGGGCGCGGTCCGGATGCCTGAAACCCAGGACGATTTCTACAGGACGCTTGCCGGGTTCACCGAGTTCGCGCGCGTCACCGACCTCTCGCTCTACCGCCCCCTGCCCGATGACTGGCACATGGTGATGGCCGACATCACCGGCTCCACCAAGGCCATCAGCGAAGGGCGTTACAAGGACGTGAATCTGATGGGCGCGGCGTGCATCACCGCTGTGCTCAATGCACTGCCCGGCACCAGTGTGCCCTACGTGTTCGGTGGCGACGGCGCGACCCTGGCCGTGCCGGCGTCGGCGGTTCCCGGCATCACGCCGGTGCTCGGCGCGGCACGCAGGCTCTCGCGCGACCGGTTCGGTCTCGATCTGCGCGCAGGGATTGTGCCGGTCGCCAACGTGCGGCGCGCCGGGGCCGATGTGCTGGTGGCGAAGTTCGAGCTGAGCCCGGGAAACGCGATGGCCATGTTCACCGGTGGCGGCGTGCAGCTTGTCGACGATCTGGTCAAAGGGCCGGACGGCGCGGAACGCTATACGGTCCCCTGGTCCCAGGACGACGCACCGCCGGACCTCGAAGGGCTGTCGTGCCGCTGGGAACCGCTCAAGTCCTGCCGCGGCACCATGATGAGCATGCTGGTCCACGCCACCGGACAATCCGGCGCCGAGAACATCGCCATCTACCGCGAGGTGATCGAGGGGGTAGCCGAGATCTTCGGCGACGATCCGGGGACCGCGAGCCCGGTCAGCGCCGCCAACATGGTGTTCCAGTGGCCGCCATCCGGTCTCAGAAGCGAGGCCAGGCTGTTCGCCGGCACCAGCCAGCGCGTCCGCAAATGGATGTGGATCTACGGCACCAGCCTGGTGCAGTTCTTTCTTGAGCGCTTCGATAAATCCGCGGGCGACTACAACGCACCGGTCTACCGCAAGGAGCTGCGCGCCAACTCCGACTTCCGCCGCTTCGACGACACGCTGCGCATGATCCTCGACTGTCCGGTGGAGACGGCGGCGGCCATCGAATCCTTCTTCGGCGACCTGCACGATCGGGGCAAGATCGCCTTCGGCGTGCACCGCTCCGAACACGCGCTGATGACCTGCCTTGTGTTCTCGCTGACAAAGGGCGAGCACGTGCATTTCGTCGACGGGTCAGACGGCGGGTTCACCGCCGCGGCGGTCCAACTCAAGGCGCAGCTCAAAGAACTGGCGGACAGGCAGACGAAAAGTTGAAGGCTTTGGGAGCGTTCACCCCGCCGCTGCCTGGAAAGGTTCGTCCCGCATCAGGCGCAGCAGCCGATATCCGATATTCGAGAGATGCCCGCCGTCCTCACGCGCGGACATCGTGAGCTCATCCTGCCAGCTTCCGATCGACGTCTCGGTTCCGAGCGTTTCATAGGCCATGGCCCAGCCCTCGAAGGCGCGCTCGGCAATCTCGCCGGTATGAAACACGGTCACGTCGGAATGCCGCGCATCGTCCCTGATGACGGCAAAAAGCTCGTCCACCTGTTGCTTGGGGCCCTCGAGAAGCTGCAGGAACTTGCGGCCGTTGAAGAACAGCACGCCGGTGACGTTGCATTGCCTGTTGCGGGCCCGCGCCTGGACGAGCAGGTCCTCCAAGCCGCCCTCGTCGAACGTGGCGGCCGCGATGCTGGAGTAGAGCAACTCGTACAACATGGTGTGCTCCGCTGCGAGCCGCTTGGCGAACGGAACATATCCGGGACACCTCAGTCCCAACACGGGCGACGACGTCCCGGCGAAATGAAGCGATTCGCAGTTCGCTATTATCCCTTCGACGCCGCGCGGCATCAACTCAGGCGGACAACCGCTCCCCGCCCTGCCAGTCCCGAAGGTTTCGATCCCTATTGCGGCGGCGCGCCGGGCACTTGAGGGTTGGTGCTGTAAGGCTCCGCGGCAGCGCGCGCCTTTTCAAGTTCCACCTGCGTGGCCTCAAGCTCCGCGCGCGTGCCGTCGAGCGCCGTCTGCAGAGCGAGGACTTCCTCTTTCAGCTTCCTGACCTGTCCCTGCGCCCTGCGGGCCGAGCGCGCCTGCTTCTGCACCTTGGCGAGCTGTGCTTCGAGCTCAGCGACGCGTTTGGTGGCCTCCTCGGCACCCGACTTCGCCTGCTCTTCGCCACGCGAAAACTCCGCAAGCCGCTTGCCCTGTTCAGCCAGTTCCTTGATCACCTGTTCCTTGTCCGCCTGCGCTTGCGTCTGCGCGGCGATGGCGGCCTCCAGCTTCAGCTCGGCTTCCTTGGCGCTGGCGCGCCATTCATCGAGCTCGCCGCGCGCCATGAACATGCCAAAGCCCGTGTACACGAGAAGCGCGCCCAGAAGAACGAGGGCCACCCAGATGCGGCGCGACACGCCGACCACCCGCGTCTGCGGGTCGACGGCCTGTCCCGTCGGCTTGCCCTGCCCCCCGGGTTCCGCCGGCTGCGCCGGCTGTCGTTTCCCACTCATTCCTCTCACACCCCCTGCGAGCAACCTGCCGTCCAATTGCCGGTATTCTGCCATTGCGTGCCATACAGAACAACTTGATGGCGGCGGGCGGACAAAGGAAAACCGCCGGTGCGCGGGGGGAGACGCACCGGCGGCTTGGCATGACGAACGCGTGTCGCCGGGATGGAGGACGGCTCGCGCGCTCGTCCAGGGACTAAGTTCGAGTTCAAAACTCGCTGGACGGTCACTGACACACGTTGGACGCACCGGTTGCGAAAAAGGTTCAATGCGTTGTTGAAAAAACCGCGCCATGGGTGCAAGGGATGCCGGGTGCCAACAGAGGCACAAAGATTTGCCATCGTGCGGCAATCGCAGGCATATTGCCGGCGTTGGCCGATGTGTGATTGTGAAGGAGGCTCACATGGCGGGGACGGCGAAGCTGCCGCGCTTGGCACGGACATGCATCATGGGCGCGGCGTTTGCAATTGCGGCGCTGATCGGCGGAGCGAACGCCCAAATTGGCGGTCCGGCGATCGGCAAACTGCCCTATTCACCGATCCCCGGCCAGGCGCAGCCCGCCGGGTTGTGGGACAAGCCGAACGAGGCCTGCATGACCTACTGTCAGGTGCACATCGACAAGGGTTGCTTCACACGGCTTTCCGAACAAAACCCCGATGCCGACGCGGCATCGATCCAGGACCAGTGTGAGGACAAATTCTCACTCTGCCTGTACAAGTGCATGTGTGACACCTGCGACGAGAACCAGATCATCATCCAGCAGTAGACGTCACGCAGGCAAACCCTCACTTCACGGCAACGACCGCGATCTCGACGAGGATTTCAGGAGACGCGAGCCTGGCTTCGACACAGGCGCGCGCGGGCAGGTTCTCGCCGCCGGTCCACTCGTTCCATGCCACGTTCACGCCGTCCCGCAGACGGATTTCCGGCACCCAGATCGTCGCCGAGAGAATCTTCGATTTGTCCGTGCCTGCCAGCGCCAGCGCGCGGTCGATCTCCGCAAGGACATCCCGCGTCTGCCCCGTCACATCCTGATCGCGATTGTCGGGCGTCACGCCGGCGGTGAAGACCAGTCCACCCCCTTCAACGACCTTGGACAGAATTCCATGTGACTCGTGACGTACGACGCTCATCTGCGCATCCCCCGTGTTGGATGTTGGTTGTGTCTTTATGCCGGCTTCGCGGCAAACCGAGCGCACAATAGTGGAGGATGCCGTCATACGAAAGTCGATATGACGCAATTGTGCGCCCGATGCGCGATTCCAGCGCAATTGTGGCCAAACCGTTTACCAGCCATGCATCTGGAACAACCCTGTTGTGCATTGCAGCATCTGGTGGTTGCACGTGCGAAGCACTACGTAGGAGAGCAAGGCATGAGTCGCGGGAAGAGCCTCTGCGGCTGCTGAAATCGAAGGATAAGAACAATGGCAATCGTCAGTTCAATCTTGAGTTATCTGCGTCGTGAACTCGGCTACCGAGTCACCCGGAGACAATTGCACGAGCTCGATGACCGGACCCTCCAGGACATCGGCCTGCGGCGCGACGAGATCGACGGGCTGGCTTTGAAACTGCGCGACGAAGCCCGCATCAACGATGCGGCGGAAGCCCACAATCGCCGTAGCGAAAACGCCCACAAGCGTGGCGTTGGCGGCGGCGGACTGGCCGCGCAGCACTAAAGCTCAAGCGCAAATCGAATGCAAAAGGCCCGGCAACCGTCTTGGTTGCCGGGCCTTTCTCATTTCTCTTCCGCCACACCGACCGGGAAATCTGATCAGGTCGTCGAGGGGGGCAGGTTGTCCAGATCGTTAATGTACCACTCTTCGAGCTTCACAACGGCCGGGTTTTCGCCGTTCTTGAAGATCCAGGAGTCGACCGCGTATTTCTGGCCCGTGCCCTCTTCCTTCAAAACGGCGGTCCAGTGCGGCCAGTTCTTCACGCCGCGCCAGATGCGCCCCTTGGCGATCGGGATCTCAACCGTGTGCTGTTTGATGAGGCCGCGCTTGTGCAGGAACAGAAGGTAGCTCGTCGTGTTGGTGGCCTCGTCGACGCAGTCCTGCTGCGTCGGATCGCCTGACGCGCGGAAATCCATGCCCGGGCGGTCGGCTGACGTGCCGATCCGCTTGCCCACTTCCGTTTCCAGCCAGCCGATTGCATAGGCGACCGCCCTGCGCTCCTGGTGGGGCGTGTCGCCCTTTTTGACCTTGCGCATCAAGGCCCGGATCTGCGCGACGTCCTTTTCGCTGAAAATCACCCGGGTGGTCTTCTGGCAGCCATAGGCGTGGCAGACCGTCACCGCGTGCTTGCTCGGCGCCTGGGCGCCCCAGTCGGCCAGATGCTGCGTTGGCGGGCCTTTCTGCTCATAGGTGCAGCCGGCCAGAACCACCGGCGCAAAAATGGCAAAAACCGCTAGAAATTTCGCACGCATCAGCCCCAAAACCCGTCTAGAGTTCCCAAACCGCTCGTTTCATATTCCAGAGGTTCCAATCTATATCAAATCAAACTTATGTAGGAAATATCGAGCGATTGAGAATGTGCTGATTTTTCCATAGGTTGTCGCATCATGGCCACACCCCCTGATATTGACGCGATCCACATCATCGGCGGCGGATTGGCCGGCTCGGAGGCCGCCTGGCAGGCGGCACGGGCCGGTGTGCCGGTCGTTCTGCATGAAATGCGCCCCGACCGCATGACGGAAGCCCACAAAACCGGTGGTTTTGCGGAACTTGTATGTTCCAACTCGTTTCGCTCCGACGACGCGGAGACCAACGCCGTCGGTCTGCTGCACGAAGAGATGCGGCGGGCCGATTCGTTGATCATGGCGTCCGGCGACGCCCATAAGTTGCCCGCCGGCGGCGCGCTTGCCGTCGATCGTGACGGTTTCTCCGATCAGGTTTCGGAAAAACTGAACGCCCATCCGCTGATCGAGATCGCCCGCGGCGAGGTTGCGGGAACGCCGCCGCCTGAGTGGAGTTCAGTGATCATCGCAACCGGGCCGCTCACGTCGCCGGCATTGGGTGAAGCGGTCCGCAAACTCACCGGAGAGGACGAATTGGCCTTCTTCGATGCCATCGCGCCGATCGCCTACAAGGACTCCATCGATATGGATGTCTGCTGGTTTCAGTCGCGCTACGACAAGGCCGGCCCCGGCGGCACCGGCGCGGATTACATAAACTGCCCCCTCGATAAGGCACAATACAACGCGTTCATCGACGCGCTGCTGGCAGGCGACAAGACCGAGTTCCGCGACTGGGAGAAGGACACGCCCTACTTCGAGGGCTGCCTGCCGATCGAGGTTATGGCGGAGCGCGGGCGCGAGACGCTGCGCCACGGCCCGATGAAGCCGGTGGGACTGACCAACCCGCACAATCCCGACATCAAACCGCACGCGGTGGTCCAGCTCCGACAGGACAATGCGCTCGGCACCCTGTGGAACATGGTGGGTTTCCAGACCAAGCTGAAATACGGCGCCCAGACCGACATATTCCGGCTCATTCCGGGGCTCGAAAACGCCGTGTTCGCCCGCCTTGGCGGCCTGCACCGCAACACGTTCCTGAACAGCCCCAAGGTGCTCGACGGTACGCTCCGCTTGACGGCCGATCCGCGCTTGCGCTTTGCCGGCCAGATCACGGGCGTCGAGGGTTACGTTGAATCGGCTGCCATCGGCTTGCTCACCGGCCGTTTCGCGGCTGCCGAGCGGCTCGGACGTACGCCGGCCCTGCCCCCCGCGACGACCGCCATGGGAGCGCTGATCAACCACATCACCGGCGGCCATCTCGCCCGGGACGACACAGCGGGGTCGCGCAGCTTTCAGCCGATGAACGTGAATTTCGGGCTTTTCCCGCCGGTCGACGTGCCGGCAACGCAGGACGGCAAACGGCTGCGCGGCAAGGAAAAGGGCCGCGCGCGCAAACGGGCCCAGACAGCCCGTGCCCTTCGCGATCTCGATGCCTGGCTGGGCCGGACGGCGCAGGCCGCCGCCGAGTAACCCGCGTCAGTCCTTTCGGATCAGCAGCCAGCCGCGCAGCAGACGGACCTCGACGATTTCGTCGCTGATATTCCCCCACATGTTCTCGACGAGAAGCAGGCTTTTCTCGTTGGCGTCACTGGCGGCGATCCGCAACGGCACGCGCGGATCGTCCTGTTGATCGGTGGGTTTTCGCGGCGCCTTCAGGGTCAGCGCCTTGCGTGCCGTGGCCACGAGGTCGAACTGCAGTTCCCGCCCGTCCTCAAACCGGACGGTCACCACATTGTTCTCGAAATCCACGGAAAGCACACCTCCACCCTCGACGGCCAGGACCGTGTCCGTGCTGCCATGCTTCAGCGCGAGCGGCCCGATGATCCGGTCAAGCCGGGATGCCGCCAGGGAAATCGGACGCGCGGCTGTGAAGTTGAGATGCTCCGCCTCCGTCAGAATGTGAGCGCCCTGGGGCGCGCCGACCCGCAGCAGGATATCCTTGGAGATCCTGGCCGTGCTCGCGCCGGGTCTGAACGGCGACTTTTCCATGGCCGCGAACCAGCCCTCCAGTTCGTAGAGATGCCCGCTCCTTTCCAGGTATCGAAGGATCGATGCAACCCGCCGGCCCTCGGCGCGCGGAAGCGGTTTGTCCGCGTCGGTGTTCACAACCTGTCCGTCCTTCATCCGACCGTGCTTTTCCAGCAGTCCCGCGAGCTGCGCCGTCTGGCTGCGAACCGACAGACCAACCGCCCCCCACGGTCCGAAGGCTGCCAGAAACAGCGCAATTGCGAGCGAGGCCGGCAGGATACGCAGGTCGCGCACGCCGCGGCGAAACAGGAACCAGAGCCCGAGCACGGCAAGCCACACGCCCGCGAGCACCACCATGTAGCGCTCGTCGGTCACGCCATATTGCGCGATCCGCTGGTAGACGGCGAGAAACAGCAGCGCCACCGGACCGAGGATCAGCCAGAACCAGTGCCGCCAGAAGATGGTCACCAGGGGCCCGGACGCGGTTCGCGCAGGCCAGGCGAGCAAAACAGTCAACGTCATCAGTGCGCCATAGGCGAGCACCATCGGCCCGAGCCGCCCTTTCGGCAGCATGCCGTCGATGGCAATCTTGACCGCGTACGCATAAAGGATTGCGGTGTAAACGAGGAGAAGCGGCGCCAGGATGTACTTGACGATCACCGCCACCGCCCTTGAGGTGAATTCCTCCTGCTCACCTTCCTGGACGGTCTCGGAAAAGTCCGTCGGCGTCAGCGACAGCCAGTTGATCGGCGCGACCAGACCGAACGCGACGGTCCAGATCTTCTCGTGGGTCGTTCTCGGAAAGTCGACCTCGAACAGCAGTTCGAGGGTCTCGACGATGAGCGACAGGCCGCCCGCGAACAAAAGGGCGCCGACGAGCGACAGCCCCGCACCGAGCCACAAATGGTGGTTGAACTGCCAGAACGCCGCATTCGGCGTGCTGCCGACGCGCATATAGGCGGCAAGCCCCACGAGAATGCCTGCGGCCAGAAACATCAGGTGCGGCTGCAGCGAAAAGAGTACCGATTGCGTGAAGAGCATGGCGACAACGCCGAAACCGGCGACCTCACCAGCGAGCCGTCTGACGCGGGACCACTCGTGACGCTCCGCATACAACGTCAGTGCCATCGACCAAAGGAATGCGGTGCCGAGACCAAGCGAGACCCGCATCCACGCGTTGCCGCTTAGCCCGAAGACGTCCTTGGCCTCGAACAGGTGCAGCAGCGTGAACACGACGGCGATCAGCGACGCAAGCGGAAACCGGCGCACGGCCGCGCCGACGTCGGGGGTGAAAGACTTGAGCGCGTTCAGGAGCGCGGTTCGCGTAAGGGCCATCGCACATCTCGCATATCGGGCGCCGTCTCAAGACCAACGGCGCGCGGCCACACCTAGTTGCGACATTAGGCGATTCTGGGACCCTGCGCGGCTAAATGCGGCCCGTGCGCGCCGCGCGCCAGAGCCGCAGGAAACGGGTCATTGGGTTGATGTCGGCGATCTCATGCAGGGGACGATGATCCGAGCGTGTGACGGCACGAAGATAGGGCTCAACCAGCACCAATGGCGCGAATGCGCGCCGTCCTGCCTTCGGCACCTCCGCCATGTGCTGGCGCGCTTCATCAAGTGAATCCCGTGCCGTTTGCGCCATCTCCGCGATCAGACTGCTCACACCGTCACTGTCTTCGCCGGCAAGGATCTGCTCAGGCAAAACGCCGTGTTCACTCAGTGTGGCGAGCGGCAGCATGACACGGCCCGCAGCAGCATCGTGCGGCAAGACCCGAAGCAGACGCGCCATGCCGTAGGCCACCCCCGCCGCATTGGCGGCCTTCGCGGCACCTGCGCCGGCGCCCGCGAGGATATGCACGCTCAGGGCGAACAGAGCGCCGTCGACCTTGTAGAGATACGCCTTGAGCGCCTGGGTATCGGCGAAACCGCCGCCGTCGAGGTCGGCACTGCGCGCATCGATCATCCCCAGCAGGAGCGGCTTCGGCAGTCCACGGGCGTGGGCCGTCTGCGTCAACGCATCGGCGAGCGGCGCGCCCGTTCGCGCACTCTCGTGCGCGCCATCAAGCGCGTCGCGCCACCATTGCAAACGGATCTCGCCAAGCGCCGGTTCGCTCACGGCATTGCAGATGCGCGCCAGTTCCGCATTGAAGGCGTATAGGGTGGTCAGAGCCGGCCGCGCCGGTTTTGGTGCCAGGCGTGCCGCCAGGTGGCGGTCAGGGTCGGAGAGACGCAAGTGCGCCGCGAACGTCTCCATGTCCAGCGGGTCAGTCAACTGGCTCGAGCCTCCTCCCCGCCGGTTTGAAAATCCTACTCGACCGCCAGCAAGGCGGCCGCCACCGCACGCGCCTCCCCCAGCAACACGTTGTAGGTCCGGCACGCAGCGCCCGTATCCATGATTTCCAATCCGACGCCTGCGTCAAGGAAGGCCCGTGAGATTTCGGCTGGAGGAACAAGCCTTTTTTCACCGGTGCCGAACAGCAAGAAGTCGATGCCGGAGGCTTCGTCAAACACACGGGAAAACGATGGCGTATCCACCGCCTCGAACGCCTCCGGTTGCCAGCCATACATCCCGCTTGGCAGGATCAGCAATGCCCCGCGGTGGCTGGTTTCGGCGAAACGAAAGCCGTGGTCGCCGTAAGCGTCGATCGGCGCGCGTTCAGGAAAAAACGGGGGCTGTTCGCTCATGCGGATCCGGACAGCAGGCCCTCAGCCACGCTCCGCCGCAGGCTCCTTCACCTTCGACCGGCCGAGGCCCGACCACTCACGCTTCACGCCGAGCCAGAGCAACAGCGGCGCGGCCACGAAAATCGACGAATAGGTGCCGACGACCACACCCCAGATCATGGCGAAGGTGAAGCCGCGAATGACCTCGCCGCCGAAGACATAAAGCGACCCCAATGCGATCAGCGTCGTGACCGACGTCAGGATCGTCCGGGACAACGTGTCGTTGATTGAAACGTCGAGGAGCTGATCGAGCGGCATCTTCTTGTATTTCCGCAGGTTCTCCCGCACGCGGTCGTAGACGACGACCGTATCGTTCAGCGAGTAGCCGACGATGGTCAGAATGGCTGCGATGATCGACAGATTGAATTCGAGCTGCACAATCGTGAACAACCCGATGGTCAGCACCACGTCATGGACGAGCGCCGCGACCGCGCCGATTGAAAACTGCCACTCGAAGCGGAACCAGATGTAAACCAGCACCGCGAAGATGGCGACCAGAACGGCGATCGTGCCCGACTGGACCAGTTCACCGGAAACCGTGGGGCCGACCACTTCGACCCGCCGGTAGTCCACCGTATCCCCGAGCGCTTCCTTGACCTTCTGGATTGCAATTTGCTGGCTCGCATCACCGCCTTCCTGCGTGCCGATACGGATCAGGACATCGTCGGGCGCACCGAATTCCTGAATCTGGACCTCACCCAAACCGAGCCCGTTCATCTGCGCACGCATTTCGCGAAGATTGACCGGGCCGGCCTTGTTCTTGATCTCGATCATCGTGCCGCCCTTGAAATCGATGCCGTAGTTCAGCCCGACCGAGAGGAACAGGGCAACGGACGCAACAATGAGCAAGCTCGACACAATCAGCGAGATGAAACGCCATCGAATAAACGGGACGTGCGTATCAGAGGGTACGAACCGGATGCCTTTCATGGGACGCGACCTCTAGATTGGAACTTCCTGCGGCCGGCGCGTGCGCACCCATTGCGCGACCAACAACCGGGTCAGGGTAAATGCTGTAAAGACCGACGTGAGAATGCCGATCGAAAGCGTGACGGCAAATCCGCGAATGGGCCCCGAGCCGAGCCAGAAGAGCACGACCGCGGCGATGAACGTCGTGATGTTGGCATCGAGAATCGTGCTGAGCGCGCGCGAGTAACCGGAATCGATTGACGCAATGACCGATTTTCCGGCCCTGGCCTCCTCCCGGATGCGTTCGAAGATCAGCACGTTGGCATCGACCGCCATGCCGATGGTCAGCACGATCCCGGCAATGCCAGGTAACGTCAGCGTTGCCTGCAACTGGGACAGAACCCCGAAAAGCAGGGCGATATTCACAATCAGGGCGATATTCGCAAAGACGCCGAACAGGCCGTAGGAAATGAGAATAAAGCCGATGACAGCGGCAAGGCCGATCATCGCGGCGACCTTACCGGACGCGACCGAATCTGCGCCAAGGCTTGCACCGACAGTGCGTTCCTCAAGAATGGTGAGTTTCGCCGGCAGGGCGCCCGAGCGCAGCAGCACGGCCAGGTCATTGGCCTCCTGCACCGTGAAATTGCCGCTGATCTGGCCTGAACCGCCGAGGATCGGCTCGCGGATAACGGGAGCGGAAATCACCTTGTTGTCGAGCACAATGGCAAACGGGCGTCCGACATTCTGCTGGGTCGCACGTCCGAACCGCCTCGCGCCCGCGGTATCGAAACGGAACGTCACGACCGGTTCGTTTGTCTGACTGTCAAACCCAGGTTGCGCATCAACGAGGTTCTCACCCGACACAAGCGCACGCGCCTGCAACAGGTACGCCGATGAAAACCCGTCTTCCGACGGAACAAGTATCGTGCCCGGTGGCGGCTTCCCGGTTCGCTGCGCTTCCTCAACGCTCGATCCCGTATCGACCAGGTGGAACGTGAGCTTGCCGGTCTCGCCGACAAGCGCTTTCAGCCGCGCCACGTCACGGATACCGGGTACCTGCACAAGAATACGGTCACGGCCCTGACGCTGAATGACAGGTTCCGTCGTACCAAAGGCGTCGATGCGGCGGCGTACGGTCTCGATCGAGGCCTCGATCGCCGACGTAACACGCTGGAACAAACCCGGCTCGGTGATTTCCAGAGTGATCTGGCTGCCGTTGCGGGACACGTCGAGCGTGTTGCCCTGCTGGCCGGTGAAAACAAGGCCGGCGTTCAACGGTTGCGATATCTGCTCCAGGGCGGTCAGTGCCTGCTCCACATTCGCCTGATCGCGAATACGCACCGTGACGGACTTGTTGGCTTCAGAGGTGCGCAGGCCGGTATAACCGATCCGGTCCGCGCGGAGCGTATCGCGCACCTCGCCTTGGATGTCCTTGAGCCAGTCCTCCACCAGCGCCTTTTCATCCATCTGGTAAAGCAGGTGGGCTCCGCCCTGCAGATCGAGGCCGAGATTGATCTGCTTGGCCGGCAGCCACTCCGGTAGCGCCTCAAGCTGCTTCTGCGAAAACAGGTTCGGCAGCGCCGCGAGGAGCCCGAAGAACGCGACGAGCAGGACCAGGATGATCTTCCATTTGGCGAAATGGAGCATAACGGCTTGTTCTCAACAGATCGGCAAAGGAGCCCACGGCTCCCGAAGCCGACTCTACTTCTTCTCGGCGACGGGTTCCGACTTGTTGCGCACGTCCGAAATCGTCGACCGCACGACCTTGACCTTGACGTCCTTGGCGACTTGAACCTCGACTTCGGCGTCGTCGACCTTGGTCACCTTACCGACCAGACCGCCCGCGGTCACCACCGTATCGCCGCGCCGCAAGGCGGCCACCATCTCACGGTGCTCCTTGACCCTGCGCTGTTGCGGGCGAATGAGCAGGAAATACATGATGACGAAGATCAGTATGAAAGGCAGTATCTGTATGAAAAAGTCACCACCGCCGGGCGCGCCCTGTGCGTAAGCCGGTGTGATCAGCATTTTGAGCTCCTCGGATCGAATTTCTTCAAGACGCGGCCTCAGGTCGAACCCGCGTCCAGCGCAATGTGCTTTTGCGGCCAGGCCGATTGGGCGCGACTATACTGGCGTCTCCCGGCTTTGCAACTGCTTGTGCGACAACCATTTAGCACGCTGCAAGCCGGTGTTTGCACATCCGGAGTAAATTGTGCGCCAGCACGGCGTTATCAACCCATTTGCGCGAAAGCGCTTTGAATCCGCGATGGAAACGGCTATCGGTCAGGCATGAACTTCGAGGAACCCGTTAGCGGTCTGCTGACCCGAATCGCCGCCGCCCTGGAGCGGCTGGCGCCGGGACCCGCACCGCGTATCGATTTCGACGCAGGAGCCGCCTTCATTTGGCAAGCGGAGCCGGAGGCGTTCCTGCCCGTCGAAGCGGTCAACCGCATCCCGCTGTCGCTGCTCAAGGGTATCGACCGAATGTCGGACACGTTGATCTCGAACACAGAGCGGTTCGCGCGCGGGCTGCCCGCAAACAACGCACTCCTGTGGGGCGCCAGGGGCATGGGCAAGAGCTCGCTCGTGAAAGCGGCTCACGCCGAGATCGAGCATCGCCTGCGCGAAGAAAATGGTGCAGCGAATGCGCAGAGTGGATTGAAATTGGTGGAGATTCACCGCGAGGATATCGCCTCGCTGCCGCAATGCCTGCAACATCTGCGGCGCACCGACCACCGGTTCATCGTGTTCTGTGATGATCTGTCATTTGATGCCGACGACACCACGTACAAGTCGCTCAAGGCAGTTCTGGAGGGCGGCATCGAGGGCCGCCCACACAACGTGATCTTCTATGCCACGTCCAACCGGCGCCATCTGATGCCGCGCGACATGCTCGAGAACGAACGCTCGACCGCCATCACCCCGTCGGAAGCGGTGGAAGAAAAGGTCTCCCTCTCCGACCGGTTCGGACTGTGGATCGGTTTCCACAAATGCAGCCAGTCGGAATATCTCGACATGGTCCATGCCTATGCGGACCACTTCGAGCTTGGCGTCGACAAGGAACAGCTGGAGCGCGAAGCGCTCGAGTGGGCGGCGACGCGCGGCAGCCGCTCAGGCCGCGTTGCCTGGCAGTTCATACAGGATATCGCCGGACGCCTCGGCAAGCACCTCAACGTCTAGAGCCCATTCGGCTAAATCGGAGCCATTCTGGCGGAGCGATTTTGCGACAGGATCAAGTAAAGGCCCGTGGCGC
>JANQLP010000100.1 GCA_028280515.1 Hyphomicrobiales bacterium | reverse complement strand
ATCCGATTAGGTTGACTCACCCTGTTTCGACCTAATCGGATAAATTTGCTCTATATCTTGAAGTGTTAGAGCATCTTTATGCGTTCGGATTTCGCGACGGAACGCGTCAATCTGAACGCATGATGCTCTAGGATTTGGCTTTGTCCTGCGAGGCGCGCGGCGCCGTGTTGCTTCGCGCGGTGACCGGTCCTGCGGGCACGGGATAGAGCCTGCCACGAGCCGCTTCCAGTTCGCCCTCCGGTGCGGCGCCGTAGATCTGCTTGGTGGCCTCGACGATGTTCACGCCGCAGAAGCCCGGCCACATGATCATGCCGACCCGCTCCCACGCCGCCGCCGAGCGCAGCAGGACCGACCAGTTGAACGGCGGCATGTACAAGGCCTGTTCCCAGTCGAGCGGGGCGAACATGGCGTTGCGCAACAGCCGGGTGAGCTGTCCGCGGCTGTAGGGCCGGCCATGCCCGAACGGTGTGGTGTCGAAGCGGGCCCACAGGCCGGCGCGGTTGGGCGCGACGATGATGACGCGGCCCTCGGGCGCCAGCACGCGCCAGACCTCGCGCAGCAGGGCGCGGGAGTTTTCCGTCGTTTCAACACTGTGAATGATGAGGATGCGGTCGGCCGAACTGTCCGGCAGCGGGAGATGGTCTTCCTGAACCAGCGCCGCCTGCCGCACGCCTTCCTCAGGCCAGGCGATCACGCCCTGGGACGCCGGCATCAGCGCGCCGATGCGGTTTGCCTCCTGGCGGAAGACGCTGAGATAGGGGGCGGCATAGCCAAGTCCGAAGACGGACATGCCGGCCACGTTGGACCACCGGGCCCGCAGCCGCTGGATGAGAAACCGCCGCACGACTGCGCCGAGCGGACGCGCGTAGAACTCCCTGAGGTCAATGATATCGACGTGCATGGTTCCAAAATCCCGCGGGCCGTCCCGTCGCGGCCATCCTATCTGCGATTATTTTCGAAATCAGCCCGACATTTGAATTGTTTCTTACCGGTGTTAGGTTGCGCGCCAACGTGAAACCCCAAGCAAGCGGACCTGAGTTATGGCCTCACTTGAAATACATCTGTTTCCCTGCCTGAGCGACAATTACGGCGTCCTGATCCACGATCCGGAGAACAATGTGACGGCGTCGATCGACGCCCCGGAAGCGGGCGCGGTGAAGAACGCGCTGGCGGAGAAGGGCTGGACTTTGACGCATATTCTGGTGACGCACTATCACGCCGACCACACCGGCGGAAACATGGAGCTCAAGGAGGACACGGGCTGTATCATCGTCGGGCCCAAAAACGAGGCCGACCGCGTGCCCGGCATCGACGTGCAGCTGGGCGAGGGCGACAGCTTCGGGTTCGGCTCCTTCACGGCGAAGGTGTTCGACACGCCGGGCCACACGGCGGGGCATATCTCCTACTGGTTCCCGAAGGCGAACGTGGCGTTCACAGGCGACACCCTGTTCACGCTCGGCTGCGGCCGTCTGTTCGAGGGCGACGCCAAGACCATGTGGAACTCGCTGTCGAAGATCAGGGCGCTGCCGCCGGAGACCGTGATCTATTCCGGTCATGAATACACCCAGTCCAACGCCGATTTCGCGCTGACGGTCGAGCCGGGCAATGCGGCCCTGCAGGCGCGCGCGGAGGAAGTCCGCGACATGCGCGCACGCGGCGAGCCGACCGTTCCCACGACGCTTGCAAGGGAACTTGAAACCAACCCGTTCCTGCGCCCGGACAGCCCGGAGATTCAGGCCAATCTCGGCATGGAAGGGCGCGACCTGCATGAGGTCTTTGGCGAAGTCCGGAACCGCAAGGACAACGCCTAGTGTCCGCGCCGTCCGGAGACGCGCCGTCCGGAGACGCGCTGGACGGCCTGAGCGCCCGGGACGTCATCCGCCTGCTTGAGCTGCAGCCCCACCCCGAGGGCGGGCATTTCCGGGAGACGTTTCGCGACGAGCGGACGCATGCGGGCCGCTCGCACGGCACGGCGATCTACTATCTCCTTGCGGGGGAAGACATGTCGCGCTGGCACCGCGCCGATGCATCGGAAATCTGGCACTGGTATGCTGGCGCGCCGCTCGCGCTGAGGATCGCCGCACCCGACGCCCCGGCCACCGAGACCATCCTCGGCAGCGACCTGCGCGCGAAAGAGCGCCCGCAGGCCATCGTTCCCGCCAACCACTGGCAGTCCGCCGTCAGTTTGGGCTCGTGGACCCTGGCCGGCTGCACGGTCGCGCCCGGGTTCGAGTTCGCGCATTTCGAGATGGCCCCCAAGGGGTGGGAGCCGCCCTCGTCCTAGCTCAGCTCCGCGTTAGGCCATCAACTGACCGCCATTGGCGCTCAGCGTTGAGCCGGTGATGAACCCGGCGTCGTCCGACGCGAGGAACACCACGCACCGCGCGATCTCTTCGGGTTCGCCCAGGCGGCCGACGGGAATGAGCGGCAGGATCTTCTCCTTGAGAACATCCTCCGGCACCGCGCGCACCATCTCGGTGCCGATATAGCCCGGACAGATGGCGTTGACCGTGATCCCCTTGAACGCGTTCTCCTGCGCCAGCGCCCGGGTGAAACCAAGCTCGCCGGCCTTGGCCGCGGAATAGTTGGTCTGACCCATCTGGCCCTTCTGGCCGTTGATCGAGGAAATGTTGACGATCCGGCCGAACCCGCGCTCCCGCATGCCCTCGATGACCGGACGGCACATGTTGAACAGGCTGTTCAGATTGGTGTCGATGACCGCGCGCCACTTGTCCCAGTCCATGCGGTGGAACATGGTGTCCCGGGTGATGCCCGCATTGTTGACGAGAATCTCGACCGGCCCGAGGTCGGCTTCCACTTTCGACAGGCCATCGGCGCATGCCTCGTGGTCACTCACGTCCCACTTGTACACGCCGATGCCGGTCTCATCCTTGAATTTGCCGGCCGCCTCGTCGTTGCCGCCATAGTTCGCGGCGACTTTGCAGCCGGACTCCTTAAGTGCTTTCGAGATTGCGGCGCCAATACCGCGGGTCCCCCCTGTTACCACTGCTACCCGTGACATATGTTTCCTCCCTCTGCCACATACGGTTCACCGATTTTTTTATATTTTCGGTCAAATCGTCAATCGCGCTCAACGCACATGGCGATGCCCATGCCGCCGCCAATGCAGAGGGTCGCCAGACCCTTCTTGGCGTCGCGTGCCTGCATCTCGTGCAGCAGGGTCACCAGCACGCGCGCGCCGGATGCCCCGATGGGATGGCCGATCGCGATCGCACCGCCCTTGACGTTGACCTTCGACGTGTCCCAGCCGAGGTCCTTGTTGACCGCGCAGGCCTGCGCCGCAAAGGCTTCGTTCGCCTCGACGAGATCGAGATCGTCCGTGCTCCAGCCGGCGTTCTCAAGCGCCTTGCGGGACGCCGGAATGGGGCCTGAGCCCATGATCGCCGGATCGACGCCGGCATGCGCCCAGGACACGATACGGGCAAGCGGCTTGGTGCCGCGCTTTTCCGCTTCCGCCGCGCTCATGAGAACGACGGCGGCGGCGCCGTCATTGATGCCGCTGGCGTTGCCGGCGGTAACGGTGCCGTTCTCCCGGTCGAAGGCCGGGCGCAGCTTGGCAATGGACTCAACGGTCACGCCTTCCTTGATGTATTCGTCCTCCTCGACAATCAGCTCGCCCTTGCGGGTCTTGATGGTCACCGGCACGATCTCATCCTTGAAACCGCCGGCCTTTCTCGCCGCTTCCGCCTTGTTCTGGGAGGCGGCGGCGAATTCATCCTGCTCGTCGCGTGTGATCTGCCACTGGCGGGCGACATTCTCCGCCGTTGTTCCCATGTGATAGCCGTTGAAGGCATCCCACAGGCCGTCCTTGATCATGGTGTCGATCATCTTCATATCGCCCATCTTCACGCCGTCGCGCAGATGCGCGCAATGGGGCGACTGGCTCATGCTCTCCTGGCCGCCGGCGACGACGACCTCGCTCGAGCCATCGACGATCTGCTGGGCGCCGAGGGCAACCGCGCGCAGTCCGGACCCGCACAGCTGGTTCATGCCCCATGCCGGGGCCTCGACCGGGATACCGGCTCCGACGGAGGCCTGCCGCGCCGGGTTCTGGCCCTGGCCGGCGGTCAGAATCTGCCCGAGAATAACTTCGGAAACATCGCCTGGCTCAATCCCGGCCCGCTCGACCGCTCCGGCGATCGCCACCTGTCCCAGATAGTGTGCCGGCACGCTGGCCAACGAACCGTTGAACGAACCAACCGGAGTGCGCGCCGCGCCGGCAATCACAATGCTCTCATTCCCACTCATCATACATCTCCCTGATCAAGGGGCCGATGATGCCCCCGCATTCACTTTTCAAATACCACTCATCCGGCGGTTCTCATAGTACGCCTATTCCATCGCCCGTCGATGACGAACGTCAATCCCTGTACATGGCAACCCGGTTCAGTATGACGGGCATCTTTACCCTAGCCGTTAAATCTGTGGTGCCTTGCACAAATTCTATGCTACTTATTTCGCAGTGCGGCATAAAGTCATCAAGTGACTGAACAGAGACGTATTCCAACGTGCCAAAAGATTCTGCGTCAGAGACTGAGCCGGTCATCATAAAGAAGTACGCGAACCGGCGTCTCTACAATACCGACACGAGCAGTTACGTGACGCTCGACGATCTGGCCGAGATGGTGCGGGCGGAGCGCGATTTCATCGTTCACGACGCCAAGAGCGGCGAGGATCTGACCCACTCGGTGCTCACGCAGATCATTGTCGAGCAGGAGAGCCGGGGGCAAAATCTGCTGCCGGTCAACTTTCTGCGTCAGCTCATCCGGTTTTACGGAAACAATATCGAGAACCTCGTTCCAAGTTATCTCGAGTTCAGTCTCGATGCCCTCACGCGCGAACAGGAGCGCTACCGCAAGCAGTTTGCCGATACGTTTGCGCCCCCTTCGTTCGACATGGTGCAGGAGCAGGCGCGGAAGAACATCGCCATGTTTGAACGCGCGATGGGCGTGTTCAGCCCGTACGCGAAGGGCGAAGGCGAACCGCAGCATCAATCCCGGAACGACAATGAACCTGCAACGCCCGGCGGTGGCGAAAAAAAGTCCGACGAGATCGAGAGCCTGAAGGCTGAGCTCGCGGCCATGCAGGACAAGCTCGAGAAAATCTCCAAGGACTGACTGTTCCGGCGCGTGCGTCAGGTGCGGCGCCCGGTATCCCTGATCACGATGCTTTTTGCATGATCGCGGTATCCGGTGCGGTCTGCTCGAAGTCGATCACTTTCGGCTCACCCAGATAGAACCCCTGCAGATATGACACACCGGCCTGTCTGGCGAGCGATGCGGTTGCCTCGTCGGTGACCCATTCGGCGACGGTTTCCATGCCGAAATTTCGCGCCAGATCGACAAGCGCGCGCACGATGATCTGGTCCTCCTGGCTGTTCGGCAGATTGCGCACGAAGGACCCGTCGATCTTGACCATGTCGAAATCGAGCATGCGCAGGTTGCGGAAAGAGGAGTAGCCGGCGCCGAAATCATCGATCGCCACCCGGCACCCGAGTTCCTTCAGCGCCTTTACGAAGTTGATCGATTCATCAATGTCCGAAATCGCCGTGGTCTCGGTGATTTCCACCATCATGCGCTGGGTGAGGGTGCGGTCGCCGTTCGTCAGCGTCCTGAGCCGGTCGAGCCAGGTCGGATCGGTTGCCGTAACACCCGAAACGTTGAGCGAAATGTTCATGTTCTGCGTCGCGCGCAACACCGACAGGGTCAGCTCCAGGACCCGCTGATCTATGAGGCGGACAAGACCGAGATGTTCGGCGATTGGAATGAACTCGCCGGCGGGCAGGATGGTTCCATCCGGTTCGCGCATGCGCATCAGAACCTCATAGAACGCCGGAGCGCCGGTTTCCGCCGAAGCGATGGGTTGCAGCGCCAGGATCATGCGGCGCTCATTGAGCGCGCGGATAATCCGGTCGGCCATCACCACGTTTTTTCGCCGCTTCGACTCGCGGTGCTCGCTCGGCTCATACAAACTGATCGGCTTGCTGGGTGAGGCCTTCGACTGCTCGAGCGCTTCCAGCGAGCGCGACAGAATGAGCGGCACCGTATCGGCCTGTTCGGGAACAAGCACGCATCCCTGGCAGATGGACGCCGCCAGCGCGCCTGCGGTGCTGTCGATAACGGAGTCGTTGATGGCGTCGTGAAACCGTTTTGCGATCATCGGCAGCTGGTCGCGGCCGCTGTGACGCAGCATGAGGCCGAATTTGTTCGAGCTGTACCGGCCGATGGCGTCCCCGTCCCGCAGCCCCGCGCGCAGGCGCTGACCGACGATCTGGATCATCTCGTCGCCGATATCGAAACCGTAGACTTCGTTGACGTGGGACAGGTTGTTGACCGCGACCATAATGAAGGCGCCTGTGCTCCGGTCGCGCTTGATGTCCTCCAGCGCCTTGCCCATGGCGTCGACAAGGGCGATGCGGTTGAGATGGCCGGTAAGCTCGTCATGGCGGCTCAAATGGAGAAGCCGTTGTTCTTCCTGATAGCGCTGGTTTATGACGCGCACGACGCCCTGAGCAAACGCCGGCGTACCATGAGGTCCGGCGAAGCAACGCCCATAGTCCTCGATCCAGAGCACGGCCGAGTTTCGGCGGCCGTTGGGCCGGGGCTTGCTCAGGGCGTCGTGCGCGTCA
>JANQLP010000088.1 GCA_028280515.1 Hyphomicrobiales bacterium | reverse complement strand
TCTGGGAGAGCGGCCGCCCGACAGGCGCCTATGAACTGATCGAAGCGCTGAAGCAAGAGGAGGCCCGTCCGGTCGGGCCGCCCACCGTCTACCGGGCGCTTGAGTTCCTGATGTCCCAGGGGCTCGTCGCGAAGATCGAAAGCCGGAACGCTTACGTCCCGTGCGCGCATCCGGAGCGCCGACATGACTGTCTGTTCTTCATCTGTAGCGACTGCGGAGCCTCGGTCGAGTTGGAGGACCGGCGGCTTGAGGGCCTGATCGCCGAGAATTCCGCCCTTATCGGGTTTCGCCCAACACGGCGCGTGATCGAGGTCGAGGGCGTCTGCGCAACCTGCATCGCGGCCGGTGCGGCCTGAACAGGAAGGAGGCGCGACGTGGAAAGTTGGGATCTCAATGGGCCTTCACAGCGTCTGCCGATTTCGGTGCTGACCGGGTTCCTGGGCAGCGGCAAGACGACAGTTCTCAACCATCTGATCCAGCAGCCCGCGCTGAGCCGGACACTCGTGCTCATCAACGAGTTCGGCGAAATCGGCCTCGACCACGACCTCGTGACGCACAGCAAGGATGAGGTCGTCATCGAGATGTCGAGCGGCTGCCTCTGCTGCACCATCCGGGGCGACCTAGCCAAGACGTTGATCGACGTCTCCGAACGATTTGCACGCGATGGCCAGCTACGTTTCGACCGGGTGGTGATCGAGACCACCGGGCTCGCGGATCCGGCCCCGATCCTTCACACCCTAATGACCGAATTGCCGATCGCGCGGCGTTATCGCCTGGACGGGGTCATCGCCACGGTCGATGCGGTCAACGGCGGCGATACACTCGATCACCAGATCGAGTCGGTCAAGCAGGCGGCAGTGGCCGATCGGCTGCTGATCACAAAGACTGATCTTGTCGACCCCGATGCCTTGCGCCGATTGCAGGACCGTCTGAGGGTCTTGAACCCCGCGGCGCCGCAGATCATTGCAGAAAACGGCATCGTCGATCCGGCATCACTGTTCGATGCCGGTCTCTATGACCCGAAGACAAAGAGTCTCGATGTGCAGAACTGGCTCAAGGCGGAGGCCTACGCCGAGCCGCACGATCACGGAACGGCTGATCACGGCCACAGCCACCATCACAACGACGTCAATCGCCATGGCGCTCACATCAAGGCGATCTGCCTCACGATCGATGAACCAATTCATCGCGACGCGCTCGATCTCTGGCTTGAAGCGCTGCTCCTGTTTCGGGGCGCGAACTTTCTGCGCACCAAGGGAATCATCAATGTGGTCGATCTCGATCGACCGGTTGTCATTCACGGTGTCCAGCACATCTTCCACCCGGCGGTCATGCTGAAGGAGTGGCCGAGTGACGACCGCCGCTCCCGGATTGTCTTCATCACGCGCGATATCGACGAATCCGCACTGCGAGACACGCTTAAGATGCTCAAGACCGGCGAGGTCGGGCAGCCGGAGTTCTCACTCGACGAGTCGGGTAGCAGCGACGCCGCCATGCTCGAGGTGCGTCCGTGACGGACCTGTCGTCTCCGGTGCGACGTCACCGATCAGGAAACGCCCGCCATGCCGCTGTTTGAACCTGACAGCCTTCGCGCGCTTGTCGGCGCTCGCGCAGACGGTGAACGCACGCTCGATTTGCGGGGAGCCTCCCTAAGTCACGCCTGGCCAGCAATCACCCAAATGCTGGAACGATCGCGCTTTGAGGGTCTTAGAAGCGTGGTGATCCGCATCGATCCGGCTACCGCGACCAGTGGAGAAACCCTCTTTCTTCCGATAGGCCGGAAGCTCCTCGATGCTCGTAAGCGCGGGCTAATCGCTCGCTTTCATCCATTGCCCGAAGCTGACGGCGGCGGGTTCTTTGTCGAGCTGCCGGACCGTCCGCGGCGCGAGGAGACGCAGTCATGACGCTTTGCCTGACCAACACCATCACGCGGACGAAAGAGCCGTTTGTGCCGGCAAACCCTGATCACGTGACGATGTATGTCTGCGGGCCGACTGTTTACAACTTCGCCCATATCGGCAATGCCCGCCCGGCGGTCGTGTTCGACGTTCTCTATCGCCTGCTGAAACGCCACTTCGGGGGCGTTGTTTACGCGCGCAACTTCACGGATGTCGACGACAAGATCAACGCCGCTGCGAAGGAAGCGGGTCTTCCGATCTCAGCGATCACCGAACGCTATGTCGAAGCCTACCTTTCCGATATGGCAGCGCTCGGCGTCCTGACGCCGGATCTGGAACCGCGCGTGACAGAGCACATTCCCGAAATCATCGGCATGGTGGAACAGTTGATTGCACGGGGTCATGCCTATGCGGTCGAGGGGCATGTCCTGTTCCACGTACCCTCGTTCTCGGCATACGGCGCACTTTCTGGCCGCGATCGTGATGAGATGATCGCTGGCGCGCGGGTGGAGGTTGCCCCCTTCAAGCGAGACCCCGCGGACTTCGTTTTGTGGAAGCCATCGACACCCGACTTGCCCGGGTGGGAGAGCCCCTGGGGACGGGGACGACCCGGCTGGCATATCGAGTGCTCGGCCATGATCGAGCGGCGCCTGGGTGGAACGATCGACATTCACGGCGGCGGCCAAGACCTGATTTTTCCGCACCACGAGAACGAGATCGCCCAAGGCACCTGCGCCCATGACGGACAGCTCTACTGCCACTATTGGGTGCACAACGGCTTCGTCACCGTCGAGGGACAGAAAATGTCGAAGTCGCTCGGCAACGTGCTTCTTGTCCGTGATCTCCTTGGCGAAGCGCCAGGCGAGGCCATCCGGTTCGCGCTCCTGAGCGCACACTATCGCCAACCGCTTGACTGGAGCGCGGACGGCCTGGCTCAGGCGAAGCGCGGTCTTGATCGCCTGTACGGCGTGCTCCGTGATTTCGCGGATCTGCCCGACGTGCCCCTTGTGCCCGGTCAACTTGATAGGTTCGAGGCGGCTCTTGAGGACGACCTGAACTTCCCGGGCGCCATCGCTGAGCTCTTCCAAATCGCAAAGGCGGCGCGCCAAGCGACGACCGCAGAGGACCGTGCCACCTACAAGGCAGCCTTGCGCGAAGCCGGCGACCTGCTGGGGCTGTTGCAAGAGGAACCAGCCGCGTGGTTCGGAGAGAGCACGGGAGAAGACCAAGACACGGCAGAGATCCAGCGTCTGGTTGAGGCACGCTTGGCCGCCCGGTCGGCAAAAGACTACGCCACCGCCGATCGTATCCGCGAAGAACTGGCTGCGCTCGGCATTACCGTCGAGGATCGTGCCGACGGTCCGGCCTGGCGCAGGACCGCTTAGATGGGCGGCCCTCTACAAGCAGCGACGACGGCACCTGACGAGACTGTGGCGGATGCCCAACAGTCTATCGTGGAGAGCTTTCAGTTTCTCGAAGACTGGACCGAGCGTTACCAGTATCTGATCGAACTGGGACGTCAGCTGCCGCCATTCCCGGAGGCGAAGCAGATCGACACCAACCGGCTCTATGGCTGTCAGGCCGGTGTCTGGCTCCTCGCCGACTATCGCAACGGCAAACTCCATTTCGAGGCAACAAGTGACTCCGCCATCGTAGCCGGGCTCATTGCCCTGTTGCTCAAGGTCTATTCGGGGCGTCAGCCCGATGAAATCCTGGCGGCCTCACCGACATTCATCGACGAGATCGGTCTCTCCGAGCATCTCTCGCCGCATCGGGCGAACGGTCTCTCGCTCATGCTCGAGCGCGTTCGCACACTCGCTAAGGCGCATGTCGCGGACGACCTGGCCGTGGGCGACGCCACTTGAACACGTCCGCGCGCCCAGTTCGACGCGCCTCATGGCTTGCCAGCCCGTCTGCCCAAGGTACGCCGCCGTGTTGACCTTGTTCCAATGGATGTGCCTTCTCGGCATTCTCGCCGCTGCGCTTGCCGGCGGTCTCTACCCATTGCTTCGGCCCGCGACGGCACGTGATGTCAAACGTCTCCCGATGGGTGAGGCCTTTACGTCCGGGGTGTTTCTGGCCTTGGCGCTGACCATGATGTTGCCATCGGCGTTCCATGTGCTGGGCAAGGCTCTCCCCGAACTGGATTTTCCCTTGGCGGCCCTTATCGCTGTCGGCGCCTTTCTGCTTCTCTTGGCGATCGAGCACGCCAGCCATCTCGTTCAGCAAGGGTCTCTGGAAGCACAATCGGACAAACTGCCCGTATTGATCCCCTTGATCATGACGACCATGATCATCATCCCGTCTTTCCTGCTGGGCGCTGCCTTTGCCGTCAGCTCGACCAACACGGCGATCTTCATCTTCATCGCCATCATGATGCACAAGTCGTCTGCTGCCTTCGGTTTGGCCCTTATGATGGTGCGGAGCCGACTCAAGCATTGGCAGGCGTGGCTCACGTTCAGCCTGTTTGCCCTGGCGACACCAGCGGGGATCGTGTTTGGCGCCGATCTGCACGAGAGGCTTGGCGATCACGCCATGCTCATGACCAAGGGCGTGATCCTGGCGCTTGCTGGGGGTACGTTCCTGTTCCTGTCAACGCTGCACCAGTTCCAGCATGCTGCGATGATCAGGGTCTGCTGCTCCGGCAGAGGTTTCGCCTTTCTGTTGGCCGGTTTTGCCATAACCGCGCTCGTCCGGCTGATCATTGGCGAGGCGCATCGAATCTGATGGTGCTGCACCATGTGCCAGAGCGTCGAAGCCTCCATCAGCGATGTTTCTGTTTCGGCCTGAGCTAGAGTCTCTCGGTCAAAGCAGAGACCAGCTCAAGTTGTAGCAGGCCGCTCGGTAGACGGTTTGCTTTGAGGCTCTGAACTTCCTGGACGCCGCGCATAGGCCCATCCTCATCTAAGGGCGAACCGTCAGCCACAAAATAATCTGCGCTTGGTGTAAGAATCGTGGGCGGGAAGCGTCTCTATGTCTGTAACGATTGAAAACGGAGACGATTATGACCACTTCTGATGTCTGCGCCTGCGACAACTGCCCACCGGCATGTAACTGCGCACACAGCGCACCCAACGGCGATCGCTGTTGTTGCGGTGATACCTGCACGTGTGAGGCCTGCGCATGTGGCCCGTCCTGCGGGTGTTCAAACGCCTCGGCTTAAGGTACCACTTGAGAATGGCAGAGTTGGACCAAGGGGCGCGCATTGCTTCAGCATTGCGCGCCCACAGCACCAAGCTTCGACGCTATGTGGCGTCGCGCGTCCCGTCTGACGCGGTCGATGACATATGCCAAGCCGCTGCGCTCCGCTCTGTCGAAAAGGCCGCCACTTTGCGAGATCCAGAACGGGTTTTGCCGTGGCTCTACCGGGTTCATGCAAATGTCGCGAATGACGCTCTGCGCCGTTTGGCAGCAGACCGCCGGCTGTTAGAGGCGGTCGAACACGAAACCGACCCAATCGAAGCGACGGCGGAGCCGGTGTGTGGGTGTAGCGTCGCGCAAACCCGGCAGCTCAACGCCAACTATGCGTCAATCCTGGAGCTGGTCGACATCTGCGGTTTGTCGTTGGCTGAGGCCGCCCAAGCTCTCAGTATCTCTGTCAACAACGCGACGGTCCGCCTCCACAGAGCGCGCGCTGCTCTCAAGAAGCAGTTGTTTGAACACTGTGGTGTTACGAGTGTGAATGCATGCGCGGATTGTCGATGCGTGCTTGACGGGTGCTGTGCAACCTAACGCAAGCCACGCGCGCCAAGCCAAAGCATAACGATCAAGCTGGACGACCCTCACGAACTCGGGTCAAGACCATCCAGTCAACGCCCACCAGCCGTAAGCGCTGACGATTCTCCTGCCGCATTGCTAGCGCGTCACATTTGCGCCGACAGGCGGAAAGGCGAATGAGCTACACGCGCCGTGACTCATCGCGCTCAAAGAGAGCGCTTGATGTCCTTGTCTGGCAGAACCTCCACCGCCGCCGTTGCACCTCGTCGGGTTTTCGTGACAATGCCGCCGAAGGCTATGCCGTCGGATGCCAGCGAAGAACCGGAGGAAACGCATGACATACAAACTGTACAACTCACCGGGCACGGGCAGCGCCTGCGTCCAAGCCGCGCTCACCGAGATCGGAGCGCCGTTTGAGTTGGTTGACATCGACTACGATGGCGGTGACTTGCAATCAGACTGGTTCACCAAGATTAATCCGCGTCAACAGTTGCCAACACTGCAACTGCCCGACGGGTCGGTTATGACCGAAAGCGCAGCGATCCTGCTTCATCTGGCCGACGCGCATCCGGAAGCGGGTCTGGCGCCAAAGCCGGGCACGTCGGAACGTGCGCAGACGAACCGCTGGTTGCTGTTCGCCGCGACCAATCTGTATGAGGGCGAATTGCGGCGCGGCTACTCAGACCGCTACTCGACCGATCCGTCGCATGCCAGCGGCATCGAGGCCGCAGCAACAGACTACACCCGCCGACATTACAGACTGATAGAAGACGAGGTCGGCGAGGGGCCGTATCTGTTCGGCACGGATTTCGGGATCGTCGACGTTTACGTCTGGATGCTGATGAACTGGTTCGAGGATCCGGCATGGATGCGCGCCGAGATCCCAAAACTGGTCCGCATGGCGGAGTCCATCATGGCTCGTCCGAACCTCGCCGCCGTCCACGTCGCGCATTTCGGTGAAGGGCTGGGCGGACCCGAATAGCCCAATCGACGAGACCGTACCGCGACGTCGACGCGCGCCCCACACTAGCTCACACCAGGTCCTCAAGAATAATGTCCGACGCGCGCTCCGCGACCATGATGACGGGCGCGTTGATGTTGCCCGATGTGACGTTCGGAAAGACGGACGCGTCGACGACCCGCAGGCCATCGATACCGTGCACGCGTAGTCGAGGGTCGACAACGGAGTCCTGTTCGTTCTGGCCGATCCGGCAGGTCGAACATGGATGAAACACAGACGAGGACGTGGCGCGGATGTGCTCCAGATATCCCTCATCGGTTCGAACGTCGGCGCCGGGCGCGATTTCGCTTTCTATGATGGCGCGAAGCGCCGGTGCTTCGCTGAGGCGGCGGACGAAATGAGACGCCTCAAGAACATCAGCGACATCATCGTTGGTCGACAGATAATTCGGCCTGATCACCGGTTGCTCGAAGGGATCGTCGGATCGGATCGTGATCTCTCCACGGCTGGTCGGACGGCACATGTTGTAGCCGATCAACAGACCGGGAAAGGGATCAGGGCTCATCAAAGCGCGCTTCTTCTGAGACCCGCGGGTATAGCTGACCGGATTGAAGTAGAGCTGCACATTGGGCGCGGCAAGATCGGCGCGGGTTTTGAAGAAGCCGCCCGCTTGATTGACGCTGAGCGATAGCGGCCCTTTGCGTGTTGCTATGTAGCGAAGTCCCTGCCAGATCCGCATGTGCCAGGGCCGAAGCAACTCATTGAGGGTCGGTACGCGGGAGCGAAAGTAAAAGTCGAGGCCCAGGTGATCCTGCAGATGACGG
>JANQLP010000064.1 GCA_028280515.1 Hyphomicrobiales bacterium | reverse complement strand
CTCCTGCATCTGTTTGAACGCGGTGTGCATGTCGTTCGCAAACTCCGAACTCTTCTGCACAGCCGTTTCCTGTTGCTTCTGCAGATTGTCGCGGAACTCCTTCACGTGACCGAGCATTTCCTGCTGCTTGGCCTGAAACTGCGTGTGTTGAGATTCCGCCTCATGTTTGAAGCGGAGTGCAGCCAGCTCCAGTTGATGGCGAAGCTGCTGCTCGGTTCCGGCCCACTGGGTAAGGGCCTTTGTGATCTCCTCGTTGACGTTCTGACCCATCTGGTCGATCTGGCTTTCCACGCGCTTGACGGCGTCCTCGATCTCTTTTTGTTGGGCCGCCGCCGCGTCGGACGCGTCCGCCTTGCCCAGCGCGAGCTGCACCTTGAGATGATCGAGGTTGGCGGCAATCTGCTGCCGCAATTCCGCAGGTACGTGCTGCGCCGTCTCAACGGCTTCCTTCAGCTTATCCGTGGCTGTAGCCGCCATCTGCTTTTGCGTTTCGATCTGCGCGGAAACCGCTGCCGTGGTTCCGCGCACGCTCTCTTCCATGGCCGATGCCGCTGCTTCCCACCGGTCGAGCGTGTGGTCGATCGCCTGGCGTACGTTCTTTGTCGTGCTCATGATGTCCCTCCGATGTGTCGGACCGAATACTACACCGGAATCGGCGATGGCCAAGTGCGACGACAGATCGAAGCCGGACCGTGTGCGTGCACGACACATGACCATCCAAGTTGCCGTACATGCCTGTCAATTGCCGAAAAGATACTCGAGTGCACCATCTGAGTAAGACAAAATCACGACGATCGCGATCAGGGCGAGCCAGGCGGCGATTCCGAACAGAAGGGCGGCCGAATACCGGAAGAGGCTGTTGATTATGTCCATTACCGGGTCCTGTTGCGCTTGCCGCTCCGAATGAACGGCATTTTTGGCTCCGGCTTTTTGGGTATTGCGCGCGAGCTCGCGCTTTTCACTCCGAGCGAATTCACTGTGGGTGTGGAATGCGACTGACGACGGGACCGCGCAGCGTCAGCGGCGTCTTTGCGCATGTCTGCCGTCCATTTGCGAAACTGATACAGATTTTGTGTTCGCATATCGGGTCCTCCTGCCGTTGATGCGTGTTCCGCATGCGCGTACGCATGGCACGCCTGGCAAGATGACGCTCCGCAATTGAAAGCGGCGTGGTAATCGGCGCCGAAATTTGCGCTCCAGACCGTGGAAAATGCAAAAGATGCCCTGATCGCGTGTTTTCAGACGCCCATGCAACCCCGTTTGGGTGCGGTCGGTCCACGTGTAGAGGTCCAGGAGAGGCTCCGACTGACTTTGCGATCGAGTGATTTTCGCCCTGGTTTTGAAGTGATCAGTACGGGTCATTAGGCCAGCATGACGGTATGTCGACATTTGTTTATTTGATGCCGGGATAGCTTGTGCAGGCGTATAAGCGAGAATTGCCAATCGGCTATACACAAGTGAACGAGCGGACATATATCTCGTGAGCGAACGTCGACATGGCAGCGTCGGCGTGTGTTCGCCTGAAAGTCAACACTTGATCAGCACTATGGAAATCCTGTCCAGATCAGCTTGGCCGACGCCGGATTGACGGAAGCGGAGACGGGTCCGCTGAGTTCGTGAGTGACGCCACCTCCGAATCTGTTATGAGAGATAAGGTGGTCTTGGACGATGCCCTTCAACTGGAGCTGTGCGGATGCCAGCGAATACAGTCAGTGTTGCGGTTTCTTTCGAGATCATCAACTGTTCACGCGTTGGATGATGTATATCAACATACGTTCATAAAGGCGGGAACTGATATGCCCACGGCGATGATGCGGAAACGTGATGCGGTGGCAACGCGAGCGACCATTCTGGCGGCGGCGAAACGGGCGTTTACTGAGAAGGGTTTTGACGGCGCAGGCGTGCGCGACATTGCCGCTCGCGCCGGCGTCACAGCGGCACTAGTGAACCGCTATTTCGGGTCGAAGGAGGCCTTGTTCGAAGAAGCGGTGGTCCCCGCGCTCAACATGGATGAGCTGATGGCCGGCGACCGCGCCACATTCGGAGAGCGCGCGGCCCATTATCTGATTACCAAGTCCCCCGAGAGATCAGATCTCGACCCGACGCTTGCATTCGTCCGGTCAGCCGGCAGCCCGACCGTGGCGTCAATGTTGCACCATGCTGTGGGGGGAAATGTGATCAGCAGACTTGCGCACTGGCTCGGCGGACACGACCCCGAACAACGCGCCGCATTGATCGCGGCGCACATTGCAGGATTCGACATGATGCGGCGTGTCGTGGACGTCAGTGCACTGGGGCCTGAGCATCTCGAGGCGCTCGCGCCGCGGTTCGCCCGCACCCTTCAGCGCTATGTGGACGATGGGTAGCCGCGTCGGATTTCACGGGTCTGCAATCTCACACGCGATCCGGACCCAGCCGTCACTCTGATCGGCGACCTGAGGTCGCCAGCCGGTCGTCTCCTTGAAACGTCTGGCCGAGACGTGCTGGCTGCGACCGGCGAGATCGCGCAACTCCGGCGTCAGTGCGAAGCGAATCAGCCAGCGCGGCAACCGCCAAAGGTTCTTGCGCCCGAGCGCGCGTGCCAAAGCCTGTTTCTATTAGTAGTCGAACTGTTCTGCAAATAATTTGCATTTGTATATAGGGCAGGGGAGACCTTTCACTCCACAGTGTCCATTTTTAGGGTTGTCGGCGACGCTGTGAGGTCGGCTGGATATCTGACGGCTTTCCGGGGTCCGTCAGGCCCCCTCACCCCGCCCGCCTGTGCCGTTCTAAGTGTTTAGTCCCGGCATTTGATGGATTGGATTTAGGATGAATCGATCTGGCTCTGATGTCCACTGTTTGCAGATGAACTCGTAAGGTGTGAGGC
>JANQLP010000063.1 GCA_028280515.1 Hyphomicrobiales bacterium | reverse complement strand
GGCTCCATCTTCGCCCATTGGGCGTCAGTCAGTACGAATCGGTCCATCCGAAGCTTGAATCACATTCAAGCTCAAACGTGAATCCCCACAGACCTTAGATCACGCGTCCGCCATCCACCTCCAAACACACACCGGTGATGAACTCCGCCTCCGCGCTGCACAGGAACAGCGCTGCATTTGCGACGTCCTCCGGACGGCTCATGCGGCCAAGTGGGATACCCGCAACAAAAGCCTCGCGCAGCTCCGCCGTGTCGGGCCCACCCATGAAGGAGGTCAACAGAGCCGTCTCGCCGATCACCGGGTTGATGGCGCAGACCCGGATCTGATCGCGCGCCAGTTCGATCGCCATCGATTTGGTGAGCGTCACCGCCGCGCCGCTTCAGCGCCGGCACACCGTGCATGGCGCCGAGATAGATACCCTTAACATTGACCGCGTAAATCCTGTCGAATTCCTCTTCGCCCACCTCGAGCATCGGACCATTGACATGGGTGATGCCAGCATTGTTGACCAGGATATCGAGGCCGCCATATGCCTTCTCCGCAAGAGCGGCCGCTGCCGCGACGTCGGCGCTCTTCGATACGTCGCACGCGGTGAAAGTGCCGCGTTTCAGCGATTGCGCCACCGCCTCTCCGGCCTCTTTGCTGATGTCCGCGACGATCACGGATGCCCCTTCATCGCAGAACCGGCGCGCAATCCCCTCGCCGAAGCCCGATGCCGCGCCTGTAACCAAAGCCACCTTGTCCTTGAGCCGCATGACGTCGACCTTTCTTTTTTCTCGCACTCTTGCGCGCGCACGTGCATTGTCGCACCACAAACACCCGCCTAGATTGCCCTGCACAATTCCCGACGAGCTGATTTCTAATCCCCAACGGACTTGCGCGCCATGACTATCATCGAGCGGTTCAAGAGCGAGATACGCGGCCTTGGAGAGCGCATCGTGCTGCCCGAAGGCTCCGATGCGCGGGTACTCCAGGCGGCACGCCGCCTCCAGGACGAGGATCTGGGCCAGCCGGTTGTCCTCGGCACACCCGACGAAATGACCAGGACCGCGGACGCAGGCGGGGTCTGGCTGGACGGCATCGAATTGCGATGCCCGCAGACCGACCCGGCATTGCCGGGGTTCATCGCGCACATCGAAGGCGCGCGCGAAAAGATGACCACCGAAATGGCGGAGCGGCTCGTATCGCGGCCGCTGTATTTCGGCGGCATGATGGTCGCGCAAGGCGAAGCCGATACCATGGTGGCGGGCGTCTCGATCGCGACGCGGCGTGTGATCGAGGCGGGCATGATGACGATCGGGCTGGCGAAGGGCATTGCGACGCCTTCGAGTTTCTTCCTGATGATCGTGCCCGACTTTCTAGGCTCCGGACCGAAGAGCTTCGTCTACGCTGATTGCGGGTTCAACATCGACCCGACGCCGGAGGAACTGGCCGACATCGCCATTTCATCCGCAAAGAGCGCGGCTGAACTGCTGCCCGAGGCGCCGAGGGTGGCGATGCTCTCCTTTTCCACGCGCGGCAGCGCGGTGCACCCGCGCGTGGAAAAGGTCAGGCGTGCGCTCGAACTGGCGCGCGAACGCGCGCCGCACCTCATCATTGACGGGGAATTTCAGGCCGATACCGCCCTTGCGCCCGACGTCGCGGACGTGAAACTCAAAGAGAAAAGCCACGTTGCCGGACATGCCAACGTCCTCGTCTTCCCCGATCTCGATTCCGGGAACATCGCCTACAAACTGACCCAGTACATGGCCGGCGCCCGGGCGATCGGGCCGATCCTGCAGGGGTTCAAGGCGCCGATCTGCGACCTCTCGCGCGGCGCAACCGTCGACGACATCGTGGCCGCCGCCGTCATCAACATGAGACGTGCACGCCACGGTCACACTTGACGCAACACCAGAGCCGAACGGCCCTGCCTCACTTCATTTCGATCTCAATGAAGGCATATTCGAAGTCGTTCGCGTTGATGACATCGTGCTCAACGCCGGCATTCCGGAAGTACGGCACGCCGGATTTCAGCGTCGCCGTGTCTTCCTTGCCGCCCTCCGTCACCAAGGTGAGATCACCGTCGAGGAGCGGCACGACCACATAGTCATATTCATGGCGGTGCCAGCCCGTGGCCGCACCCGGCGCGAACCGCCATTCGGTCACCCGCGTGCGATCATTGTCGATAAAGACGGTCGGTTGCGCCGCTTCATTGCTCATCTCAGTCCCCGTTTTCAGCTAATGCGCCGATGCCGCCCAAATCCCTGAAATCCGCGCCGCGACCTCACGCAATGTCGGCAGCAGCGATACGGCCTTCGCGCGATCCATCCGCGTCGAGGGCGCATGGACTGCGACCCCGGCGATGACCTTGCCGCTTTCATCCCGCACGGGCACGGCGACCGCCGTCAAACCGTCCACGAATTCCTCATTGTTGAAGGAGAACCCGTCGGACCGGATTTGTACGAACGCCGCCTCCAACGCTTCGGCGTTCGTCAGCGTCGCACCCGTGAACCGGTGCAACGGCTGCGCGCTCAACATGCGCGTGCGCACGTTCTTGTGCAGGTTGGCCACCAGCAACTTACCGATCGCCGTGCAATGAAACGGAACGCGGCTGCCGACCTGCAACTGAACGCGCAGCGGAGAGTGTCCATCCATGCGCTCGATGTAAACAACCTCGTCCTGGTCCAGGATTCCCACATTGCAGGTCTCACCCGTCGCGTCGACCAGCGGTCTCAGTGCCGCACGCACCGGCACCTGTGTACACCCACTGGTGAGCGCGTCAACGGAGAGCCGGGTCAATGCGGGACCGACCATATACTGGTCTTTCCGCGGTGCACGCATGATCAGCCCCGCCTCGACGAGTTGCTGAAGGATTCGATGTACCGTCTGGCGCGGCAGATCAATCCTGAGGACAAGATCCGCCAGCGCAACTGGACCGGCGCTCTGGGTGATTTCCTCCAACACAAGGAGCGCCTTGTCCAGTGCCGATCCGTGCTCCGCAGCTCTGGTCTTTCTAACTCGTTCCAGCATCTGTCCCGACCTCGTGTTGCCCTTGCGTTATCGCGAAGCGCACGCCTCCTGCAAGCTTGATCTTCGTACATATATATCTTATTATGGATAAATTGTCCCGTTTTTAATTATTTTATACGAATAAAACAAATTTGAATCGCCGATCGGTCGGTTCAGGCGAGGAACAGCGAAAGAGGGCGAAATGGCACAGCAAGCAACGGTCGAAAGACTGAACGAAGACGTTGGCGTCGAGCAGACCATCGCCGGCCTGGTCGAGCGCGCGCGCACCGCAATGCGTGAGTTTGCAAGCGCGTCGCAGGCTGAGCTCGACGACGCGGCCACGGCGCTCGCCTGGTCCCTTTACAAGCCGGAAACGGCGAAAGAGCTCGCCGAATACGCGGTCGAGGTGACCGGTCTCGGCAATGTCGAAAGCAAGATCATCAAGAACCAGCGCAAGACATTCGGCACGCTGCGGGACCTGCTGCGCGTCAAGTCCACAGGCATCATCGAGGAATTGCCCGAGAAAGGTCTCATCAAGTACGCCAAGCCGGTCGGTGTTGTGGCTGCCGTGACGCCATCCACCAACCCGTCCGCGACGCCGGTCAACAAGGCGATGATGGCCATCAAGGGCGGCAACGCCATCATCATCGCGCCTTCGCCCCTCGCCTGGCCTGTCACAAATGCGACGGTCGAGGCCATGCGGTCCGAGTTGGCGAAAATCGGCGCGCCGAAGGACCTGGTGCAGATAATCCCCGATCCCGTGACCCGCGAGGCCACCAACGAGCTGATGCGCGCCGCGGACCTTGTCGTGGTGACCGGCAGTCAGAACAATGTGCGCAACGCCTACTCGTCGGGCAAGCCGGCCATCGGCGTCGGCGCGGGCAACGTACCTGTCATCATCGATGCCGGCGCGGATCTGGACGACGCGGCTGAGAAAATCTGCGCGTCGAAGATCTTCGATAACTCGACATCGTGCTCGTCGGAGAACTCGGTGATTATCGTCGACAAGATTTACGACGAAGCGATCGCGGCGCTGACGCGGGCCGGTGGCTATATGACGACGCCGGACGAGGGCAAACGCGTTGTCGACCTTCTGTGGCAGAACGGCAAGTTGAACCGCAAGATCATCGCCAAGGACGCACCCGTGCTGGCCGAGGCGTTCGAACTGTCGGGAGACGCGGCCAACGCCAAGTTCTTCATGGTTGAGGAAACCGGCATCGGACCGGACCACCCGCTGTCGGATGAAAAGCTGTCGCTCGTGCTCACGGTCTACCGGGCGAAGGATTTTGCCGATGCCAAGCGCATCGGCGCGGCGGTGCTCGACCATGTGGGCCGTGGTCATTCGATCGGCATCCACACCAACAGCGATGAGCATGCGCGCGAGCTCGCCGAGGACCTGGACGTGGTCCGTGTGCTGGTCAATCAGGCGCACACGTTCGGCAATGGCGGCGGGTTCAACAACGCCCTGCCGTTCACGCTCTCCATGGGATGCGGCACGTGGCAGGGAAACTCGCTTTCCGAGAACCTGAACTATGAGTGCTTTCTGAACATCACGCATCTGGTCACGACGATCCCCGAGGACAAGCCGGAGGAAGAGGAGCTGTTCGGCGGCTACTGGGACAGATACGGGAAATAGCAACAGCAGCGCCTGCGTGCGCTTGGGGGAAACATGAACTTCGAGGAACATGCCGCGAAACCGCTTCTGCGGGCGGCGGGAATTGCGGTGCCCGATAGCGGGCTTGCACGAACTGCAGACGAGGCGGCGGAGATCGCAAGGAAGATCGGACCCTGCGTGGTCAAGGCCCAGGTTCCGACCGGCAAGCGCGGCAAGGCAGGCGGGATCGCCCTCGCCGCATCGCCGGAGGACGCCGCCGGGGAGGCCGCACGCATACTGGGCATGGAGATTGCCGGTTTTCCCGTCCGGTCCGTGCTGGTCGAGGCACAGGTCCCGATTGCCAAGGAGCTCTATGCAGCGGTTCTGAATGACTCAGATACCAAAGGGCCGCTGTTGCTGTTCTCCGCCGAAGGCGGCATGGACATCGAGGAGATCGCAGCAAATCACCCCGATGCCCTCGTCCGTCTGCCCATCGACATTCGCGCCGGCCTCTCGCGCGAACGGCTGGAGGATGCTGTTCCCGCGATCGACGGCGTGGACCGCGCCGCCTTGCTGGACGTGCTGGCGAAGCTCTACGAGGCCTACGCGTCGAACGACGCGGAACTCATGGAGATCAATCCCCTGATCGTCATCGAGAGCGGTGATGTGGTCGCGCTCGACTGCAAGTTCACGCTCGACGATTCCGCGGTCTGCAGGCATGAGGAGCTCGCCGGGTCCGGCACCCCGGACAAGCTGACCGAGCTCGAACAGCGCGGCCAGGAGATCGGCTTCAAGTATATCGAGCTCGACGGCAATGTCGGCGTTCTCTCCAACGGCGCGGGCCTGACGATGACCACCATGGACGCGATTTCGCACTATGGGGGTGAACCGGCGAATTTCCTCGAGATTGGCGGCAATGCCTTCACCCTCGGCAAGCAGGCGCTGGAAGTCGTGCTCGACAACCCGCGTGTCGAATCCCTGCTCATCAATTTCTGCGGCGCCATCGCCCGGACCGACGTGATGACGGGTGGCGTTCTCGAAGCGTGGGACGAGGTCGACCCCAAGGTGCCTGTCTTCTGGGCCATCAGCGGCACGGGGGAAGACGAGGCCAGGGCCATGCTGAAGGACAAGCTCGGTGTCGAGCCCTACCCGACCATGGACGACGCGGTCAAAGCCGCGGTGGAGGCGGTGCGATGATTGTCAGGGGAAACGAGACCGTGCTGGTGCACGGCATCACGGGCACGCAGGCGACCTTCTGGTCGGACAAGATGAAGGAATACGGCACAAAGGTCGTGGGCGGATTGAATCCCAAGAAAGCCGGCACCGAACATCTCGGCCTGCCGGTATGGGCATCTGCCAAGGACGCGGTCGCTGCATCCGACGGCGCCATCGACTGTTCATGCGTGATCGTGCCTCCCGCAGCCGTCAAGCCGTCCGTGATGGACGCGCTCGATGCGGGTATCAAGAAAATCGTCATTCTCACCGAGCACATCCCGGTGCACGACACGATGTACTTCCTGAGTGCCGCGCGCGAGGCGCACGCATCGGTCATCGGCCCGAACACCGCCGGCATCGTGACGCCGGGCGAGTGCTTCGTCGGCTTCATGCCGGCTTTCAACGAACGCGTGTTCAAGCCGGGCAACATCGGCGTGATCTCGCGGTCGGGCAGCCTCGGTACGCTGGTCTGCCTGAACCTGGTGCAGGCCGGTTTCGGCATTTCGGCCTTTGTCGGCATCGGCGGCGATCCCGTAATCGGCACGACGACGAAGGACGCGCTTAAGTGTCTGGATGAGGACCCCACGACCGAGGCGGTGGCCATGGTCGGCGAGATCGGCGGCGGCATGGAAGAGGCAGCCGCCGAGTATGCGAAGACGATGACCAAGCCCATCGTCAGCTTCATCGCAGGCGCCGCCTCGCCGCCCGGCAAGAAGATGGGGCATGCCGGCGCGATCGTCATGGGCGACAAAGGCTCTTACGCCGGCAAGAAAGATGCTCTGGAAGCGGCCGGCGTCACCGTGTTGTCCACACCCTCAACCCTGCCTGACGTGCTGAAGGAGCACCTTTCCGCCTGAGCGGCCTGCACCTAAATCATGTCCGGGCACGCATCGACGGGCTCAGTTTCAGGTAGACATACACCGCCGCCACGACCGTCGCCGCCGCCACGGTGAACAGCGCTGCGTCGTAGCCGGACAGCGCAACGAGACCTGCGAACAGCGCCGGAAACAGAAGCGAACCCATAAACACCAGGGTCATGACGCCGGACGTCGCGGATGCCACCCGGTCCGGCCCGGCAATATCGGCGACGAGGGCCAGGAACACGCCGTTCCAGCTGAAGCCGGCGATCCCGAACCAGCAGCCGAGCGCGATGAGCGCAATACGGGTCCACTCCGGCGTGACGAACGTCGCCGCGATCACCGATGCGGCAGTGAGAAACCCGAGCCCACACAGCACCACATCGGGCCGCGTCCAGTCGGCCACGTAGCCCCAGGAAAGGCGCGCGAACACGCTCGCCACCATCGCCGCGCTGAGCACCAGGCCGGCGTCGACCGGCGATATGCCGGCACGGTCCACCAGAAACGCCACCATCACCGCGCCAAATGCATATTGCATGCCCGAATAGACGAGCCCCATGAACCCGAGCGCCCGCAGGCGCGGCCCCTTCAGAACCGTGGTGATAGGCCCGAGCAGGCTTTCCGGCCAGATTGGTTGATCGGGCTTGCGCTTCTCGTCGAGCCGGGACCGCCACGGCTGCACGCCGAGCGCGAGCAGAATGCAGAGACCGCCCATCGACGCGGCGGCGCCCTGCCAGCCGAGCTGGAGCGCGAGCGCCGGCATCACCAGTCCGCAAAGGGCACCGCCCGCCGGCACGCTCGTCTGCTTGATCGAGAAGATCCCGGAACGCTGCCCCTCCGCCGTCATCGTCGTCAGGAGATGACCGCTCGCCGTATTGCCAGGCCCGTAGGCGAGACCGATGAACACGGCGCTCGCAACCGCCCCCGCCACCGTTCCCAGGCTGAGCAGAAACAAGCCTGCCGCGGCGACCAGCAGGGTGAGCTGGCTGGTGCGCAACGCGCCGTATCTGGCGACGAGGCTCGGCGCAAACATGGATGAGCAGGCGGCCGCCGCATACAGGACGGACGCGTAAAGCCCGATGTAGCGCGCCGGAATGTCAAGCGTGTCCGACGCGATCGGCGCCAGAACGGGCAGCACCATCGAGGCCAGAATGACCATCGCGTAGGTCAGGAACATGGTCACCACGGCTGCCAGAAGCGGCGCGGCGCCTGCCGCCGCCGTCATGCGCCGGTGTCGAGCAGCAGCTTGCCATGCGTGCCGCGTCCCTCGATTGTCTGGTGCGCACGCATCGCGTCGGTGAGCGGGAACACGGTATCGATCGCCACCTTCAGCTTGCCGTCTCGATAAGCGCCGAACAGGTCGTTGACCCGGGCCGAGATCTCTCCCGCGTCGCGCATGTAGTCCGCCAGATGCGGGCGGGTAAAAAAGACGGAACCGGCTTCCGCCAGCTCGAGCGGCTCAATGGACTGAACCAGCCCCGAGGCGCCGCCATAGTTCACGCAAAGCCCCCGCGTGGCGAGGGAGCGGATTGAGTCGTGGATCGTATCCTTGCCGACGGCGTCGTAGACCACGTTGACGCCGGCCCCTTTGGTGATCTCCATGACCCGCTCCCGGAAGTTCTCCTCGCGGTAGAGTATCGCATGATCGGCGCCCAGCGACCTTGCGATTTCCGCCTTCCGTGGAGACCCCACCGTCACGATGACGCGGGCGCCGCGCATCTTGGCGAGTTGCGTCAGAAGCTGCCCGACGCCGCCTGCGCCGGCATGAGCGAGGCAGATATCGCCGTCCTTCAGCGCAAAGGCGGAGTGGGTCAGATAGTGGGCGGTGCACCCCTGAAGCTGCAGGGCGGCGGCGATGTCGAGCGGAACGTCGTCCGGAACTTTCACGAGCCTCCAGGCCGGGACCACGGCATGTTCGGCATAGGCGCCGCGAAAGATGCACCAGGCAACGCGGTCGCCTTCGGCCAGACCTTCGACGCCCGCACCGGTCGCCGCCACGCGCCCGGCGCCTTCCATCCCGAGCACCATCGGCAACGGCGTCTTGTAGGTGTCGGACTTCGCGTAGTGGCCGGAGCGCATGTAGATGTCGATGAAGTTGATGCCGGCGAAGTCGAGCTTCACCAGCACTTCTCCTTCTCCCGGCTGAGGCACCGGAAGCTCGAGCAGTTCCAGCACTTCCGGCCCGCCGAACGCGTTCACGCCGACGGCGCGCATGGTTTTTGTCATGTGTGATCAATCCCTTCCGGGCGCAGAGGTTGGCACTTTTTCCCGGACGACACTTTACGGCGGGCACGCTGTCAAACAAAATGCGCCCCGGCCCGCAGGGCCCAATAAAACAGGGAGCACACCGAACATGTTTACGATCTACGGCCGTCCGAATTCTTCCAATGTGCGCAAGGTATTGTGGCTGTGCGCCGAAATCGGTCAGACAGATTACAAGCGGCTCGACTATGGCCGCGGCTTCGAATCCTGCGATACCCCGGAATACGCCAAGCTGAACCCCAACAAGCTGGTTCCCACATTCGTCGAAGGCGACCTGGTCATTTGGGAGTCCAACGCCATCCTGCGCTATCTCGCGGCGAAGTACGCAGACGAGACGCTTTACCCCACGGATCTTGCGAAGCGCGCGGTGGTCGACCAGTGGATGGAGTGGCAGACCACCACATCGAATATCGGCATCCGCGATCTGTTTTTCGGCCTGATCGTCAAGGACCCTTCCGCAACCGGCGATGACTTCCTCGCCAAGGCCCGGACGCAGGCGACACAGGCGATGACGCTGCTCGACGCCCAACTTGCCGATACGGGGGCATTCGTGGCCGGCAACGACCTCACCATCGCCGACTGCGCGCTCGGCATCTTCGTCCACCGCTGGTTCTCGCTGCCGGTCGAACGGGCTGACCTTCCCGCCCTCGCCGCCTATTACGATCGCCTGAAGACGCGCCAGGCATTTGAAGACACCGTCATCGCCGGGGGCCCGTAGGGATCCCAGGACTCATGAAAAAGATCGGCATGATCGGCGGTCTGAGCTGGGTTTCGACCGCAGAATACTACCGCCTCCTGAACGAGCTCGCGCAGCAGAAGCTCGGCGGCGTCACTTCAGCGCATCTGATCCTGGAGAGCGTCAACCGCCAGGCTTATGTCGAGGCAGTGATCGACCGGGGCGACGAACAGGCCGCCTGCGCCATGATCCTCGACGCCGCGCGCGCGGTCGAGCAAGGCGGCGCCGCGTTCATCGTCATCAGCTGCAACGACGTGCACCGCTTCGTGCCGGAGATAGAGCCGCACATCGCCATTCCGTTCCTGCATATCGCCGAGGCCACGGCGGACGTGATCAAGGCCGCCGGTCTCACGTCGGTCGCGCTGCTTGGCGTGCGCAAGACCATGGAGGAGACGTTCTATCCGGAAATCCTCAAGCGTCACGGCATCGACACGGTAGTCCCCGACGAGGACCAAAAATCGTTCATCCATGACTCGATCTATGAGGAGCTGGTGAAGGACGTGTTTCTCGATACGACGCGGGCACGCTACGTGGAGATCATCCATGAGCTTCAATCGCGCGGCGCAGACGGCGCCATTCTCGGCTGCACGGAAATCCCCCTTCTGCTCGGCGAGAAGGACATCGATGTGCCCGTCTTCCCGACGACCGACATCCATTGCCGCGCGGCGATCGAAAAAGCGACCGCGCCATGAAGAAGATCGGCATGATCGGCGGGTTGAGCTGGGTTTCGACGGCCGTCTATTACCGCAGGCTGAATGAGCTCATGCAGGAGCGGCTCGGCGGTGTGAGTTCTGCGCACTTGCTGCTCGAAAGTGTGAACCGGGAGGAATACATCGATGCGGCGGAACGGCGCGGTGATTACGCCACCGCATGCGACATCGTTCTGGGTGCTGCGCGGGCGGTCGAGCGTGGCGGCGCGGCGTTCATCGTGATTGCCTGCAATGGGGTGCATCGTTTCATCCCCGAGATCTCCCCCCAAATCGGCATCCCGTTTCTCCATATCGCCGAAACGACCGCCGAGGCCGTGAGTATGGCGGGCTTCAAGAAGGTTGCGCTGCTCGGGATGCGGCAGACCATGGAAGGACAGTTTTATCCGGATGCGCTTCAGCGCCACGGCATTTCAGCGGTCACGCCCGATGAAACGGAGAAGTCGTTCATTCACGATACGATCCTCGATGAGCTCGTCAGAAACGACTTCCGCGACGCCACCCGCGCGCGTTACGTGGAGATCATCCAGGACCTGCATGCACAACAGGGTGCCGAGGGCGCAATCCTCGGCTGCACGGAAATCCCGTCGCTTGTCACGGACGACGATGTGGACGTGCCGGTGTTCTCGACAACCGAGATTCACTGCCGCGCGGCAATCGATGCTGCGTTATCGGATTGAGCGCCGGTCAAGCCTGAGGCGCGGGTCAGTCAGGCCTGCCCCGCCAACTGCCTTGCCTCTTCGACAAGGTTTGCCGGCACATCAAGCCCGCCCTCTGCCGCCTGCTTGCGCAGCTCCGCGCGCCGGCCACCGGGAAGCCGCGCGCCCTCCTGCGCGACAATGCTCTCCAGTATGGCCTCGACACGTGTCTGGAACTGAGCACGGCCTGCAAACGCTTCGGGATCGATAACGATCAGAAACTCCCCCACCGCCGGTGGCTCGCCCTCGGTGGTGAAGAACGACGTGGCCTCGGTCGACAGGGCGCTCCCCGTGAGCGGCGCGGCAAGGATTTCGATCATCAGTCCGAGCGCGGCGCCCTTCGCCCCGCCGACCGGAAGCAGAACGCCTTCCCGCAGCGCCACCTCGGGATCGGTGGTCGGATTGCCCTGCGCATCCGTCGCCCAGCCTTCGGGGATCGGTTTGCCCTCCTGCTGCGCGCGCATGATGTTGCCACGCGCCACCTGCGTCAGCGCCATGTCCATCACCAGCGGCAAACCGTTCTCGCGCGGGCTGGCGAATGCCAGAGGCTGCGTGCCGAACAGCGCCTTGTTTCCGCCCCAGGGCGCCATGGCCTGTGGCGTGTTGCCCATGACAAGCGCGACAAAGCCCTTTTCCGCAAGCGTCTCGACGTGATGACCGAGCACGCCGCAATGGTGCGACCTGTGAAAGGCGACTGCCGCAACACCGTTGGCACGCGCCTTGTCCGGGACGCGTTCAACCGCCAGATCGAACGCCGGGTAAAAATATCCGCTCTTCACGTCGATCATCAGCGCCCCCGGCAGCTCCTTGATGATCTCCGGCTCCGCCATCCCGTCCACTTTTCCCGTCCGCGCCTGACCGGCATAAGACGGGATGCGGGAAAAGCCGTGTCCCTTGCGCCCGTCGATTTCCGCCGCCAGCAGCGCCGCGGCAACGGAGCGCGCGTTGGCGTCGCTGACGTTCGAATTGGCCAGAGCGGCGCGCATCAATTCTCCCAGCGCGCCGCAGGTGAAATGCACGGTATCGCTCAACTTTTCTCTCCCAGGACACGCAGCACATTGTCGACGGTGATGCGGCTGATGGCGGCGCTCGACTCCTCGGTCACGCCCGAAATGTGCGGCGTCATGATGAGGTTGGGCGCGCCCGCGAACTTGGCGGCGGCTTCCTTCGACAGGGGTTCGTCGGCAAACACATCGAGGGCCGCGCCGCCGATCTGGCCCGAGGTGAGCGCGGCGACAAGGTCATCCTCGTTGATGATGCCGCCGCGCGCGGTGTTGATGAGACACGCGCCCTTCTTCATCCGGTTCATGGCGTCGGCATTGATGCGGTCCCGTGTCTCCGGCAGCAGCGGCGTGTGTACGGACAGGACATCACTTCGCGCAATCAGATCGTCGAATGAAACGCTTTCCGCATATTGCCAGCCTTCCGCATCGGCGGGAACGTAAGGGTCATGCGCAATGGCCACCATATCCAACCCCCGCGCCATCCGCGCGGCCGACTGCCCGATCATGCCGTAGCCGAACAAGCCCAGCGTCTTGCCGCGGGCCTCACGGCCAACGTTTTCGTTGCGCGGCCATTTGCCCGCCAGCACGTCGTCTTTCGCGAAGAAAGACCGACGCAGCAACATCATCGCCGCGCAGACGGCATATTCCGCGACCGACACGTTGTTTGACCCGGTCGCCGGACAGACCGTCACGCCGCGCCGCTCGCACGCCTCCACATCGATATTGTCGAGGCCGACGCCGAGCCGCCCGAGCACCTTCAGGTTCGGGCCGGCGCTCAGGAGATCATCGGACACGGGCGTGCGGTTGCGCACGATGAGAGCGACCGCATCGGGGATCAGAGTCTTGATCTCTTCGGGCCGCTCGCACAGCGTCTTGTCCCAATGGACGCTGTATCGGGACTTCAGGTCCTCAACCGGTTCCTCGTCCATGAATTCCGTAATAACGATATCTGGCATGTGATCCGACCTAGTTCATTTCGAGGACGCGCCGCATCTCGTCCATCAGTTTCGGTTTGAGTTCGATCCCGATGCCGGGCTGGTCCTGCGGCAGCGTGACGTAACCGTCGACAACCGGGATATCGTCGGCGAATCCGCCATAGGGCGCGAAGACGCCGGGATAGGATTCCGTACCGCCAAGCTGAAGCCCGGACGCCATGTGAAGACCGATCTGGTGACCGCCGTGCGGCAGGAACCGCCGCCGCGACCATCCGAGCTTCGCCGCCTCGTCCAGCATGACGAGGTTTTCCGTGAGCCCGTAGCAGAGGGTCGGATCGGGCTGCACCCAGTCGATCTCCGGGCGCATGCCGCCGAAGCGCAGAAGATTGGTCATGTCCTGATGCGAAAACAGGTTCTCGCCGGTCGCGATGGCACCTGAGTAGCTCCGGATCAGGTCGGCGTTGAGATGATAGTCGAGCGGATCGCCCGGCTCTTCGTACCAGGCGAGCTTCAAGGGCTCCACGGCCTTCCCGAACGCAACCGCCTCCTCAAGGGAAAAGCGCCCGTTGGCGTCAACAGCCAGGTTTTCGCCCGACCCCAGTTCGTCGGCCGCCGCCTCCACGCGCTTCATGTCGTCGGCAAGGGGCGCAGCACCCACCTTCATCTTGCAGATGCGGTAGCCCTGCTCACGGTAGCCGCGCATTTCCGCGCGCAACGTCTCGACGTCCTTGCCCGGATTGTAGTACCCACCGCCGGGATAGACGAGCACCTTCCCGTCGTAAGCGCCGCCGTTGTAACGCTCCGACAGTATCTTCCAGAGCGGCTTTTCCGCGATCTTGGCATGGGCGTCCCAAATGGCGGTGTCGAGCGCGCCGATGCAATAGGACCGCTCGCCGTGCCCGCCGGGCTTCTCGTTGGACATGAGCGTCGCCCAGACCGCCTGCGGAGAGATGTTCTCGCCCGTTTCGTCCAGCAGCGCGTCCGGCTCGGCTTCTTCAAGGCGCGGCAGAAAGCGCGAGGCGAGCAGCCCCGGTTGGGCGTATCGGCCATTCGACGAAAAACCGTAACCGATGACAGGTTCGCCGTCGCGGACGACGTCCGTCTCGACGGCCACGACGTTCGTGGTCATCGTCCTGAAATTGATGAAGGCATTCGACATCTCCGACGCGAGCGGCGCCGAAACGTGCCGGACATTTGTGATCTTCACGCGCTTCCCCCGAAGCCGCATCCCCGGCGAACTGAGCCGGGGACGCGATCAGTATCGTGCCGCTTAAGCGCTGCGATAGAGTTTGGTCATGACGAACTCGCGGTGGCCGAGTGCCTCGGCCGCCGTGTTGCGTCCGTTCGCCGTGCGCCGGATCATCTCGATGAGCGCATCGCCTGCCGTATCCAGCGTCATGTCGCGGCGCAGGATGCCGGTCACGTCAACGTCGACATGCTCGGACATGGTGCGCACCGTGCGCGGGTTGGCCGTGATCTTGATAACCGGCACGATCGGGTTTCCGACGATGTTGCCCTGACCGGTTGGAAAAGTGTGCACGACGTAGCCGGCAGCCGCCATCAGCGTAACGCACTCAGCCGCCGCGGACGACGTGTCCATGAAATAGAGGCCGGCGCCCTTCTCCGGTGCTTCCGCCGGTTCCAGAACGTCGATATAGGTGCATTCGCGCCCGATCTTCTCCAGGTTGCCCAGCGCCTTCTCCTCGATGGTCGTGAGACCACCCTCGATGTTGCCCTTTGTCGGCTGCGAGTCGGACAGGTCGTCGACCTTGTTCGGCTCGATCACCTCGTCCTGATAGGCTTGGAAGGTCTTCATGAATTTCTTGGCAGCCTCCGGATTCGCGGCACGCTTTTCGCAGATGTGCTCCGCGCCGGTGATCTCGGACGTCTCGCCGAAGCATCCGTAAATGCCTTTCGGGATCAGCTTGTCGTACATGTTGCCGACGGTCGGGCAAGACCCGAGACCGGTCGTCGTGTCGGATTCGCCGCACTTGGTCGAAACCCACAGCTCCGACATGTCGCATTCTTCCTTCTGCAGCTCGGTCGCCCAATGGACGTATTCCTTGGCCTGGCGTCCGGCGGTCGCGATGGTCTCGAAATCCCCGTGCTGCTCGATGGCAAACCCGGTAACCGGTTTGCCGGTCTTGGCGATGCCGTCGACAATGCGCTTGGTCCATCCGGGCTCGATGCCGATGACCACCACCGCAGCCACGTTCGGGTTGGAACCCGTCCCGATCATGGTGCGGAAATGCAGCTCCAGATCCTCACCGAACTGCAGCCGTCCGTAGGAATGCGGCAGCGCCATCGTCCCCTTGACGTTGTTGGCGACCGCCTCGCACGCCGCATTGGAGATATCGTCGACCGGCAGAATGATGACGTGATTGCGCACGCCGACGCGTCCGTTTTCGCGCCGGTAACCCATGAAGGTGTTGTTACTTTTGCCGTTACCCTTGGCCATTTCCTTATCTTCCTTTCCTAACTCGCTCGGCACTCACTTCCGCTCGTCTGAAGGGTAGAGCACCACATGTTCCTGTTCGTCCGGATCGTTGCGTACGACGATGGCGATCGCCGGTTCGGTCTTGCTGAGGTTTGTCGGCTGGTGCGGCACGTCCGGCGGGATGAAGATGAAATCGCCCGCCTTGTTGACGATGCTCTTTTTCAGACCCTCGCCGTAACGTGTCTCGACCGTGCCCTGCAGCAGATAGACCGCCGACTCGTACCCCTTGTGAGCGTGCGCCTTGGCCGTCGCCCCCGGCGGTATCACCACCCGGAGCATGGACAGATGCTTCGCACCCGCCGTCTTGCCGGAAATACCGGGAAAGATCGGCAGGGCCTGCTTCGACCCGGTCTGCTCGGCGTTACGGACGGTCACGATGTCCTTGCCGTCCTTGGCGCCGATAATTTCCTGAGCCGCCCCGGCCATGTCCGCATTTGCCGCCAGGACCACGAGAGCCAGCAAGATCGCACGCATGACAATTGCTCCGCTAATTATTCACCATCGCTTGGTCTTGAGATTGTGGGTGTGGACGTGATCGCCCTTTGCGGCGTCGCCGACCATCTTGCCGATATCCTCGCCGTATTTGATGATCGTGTCCCCTTCCTTCAGGTCCGTCAGCGCCACCTTGTGGCCGATCGGAATGTCGTGCTCGGCCTTGATGTTGACGGTGGTGTCGTTCTCGGTGATGACGCCGAGCATATCGGTGCCGGCCTTCAGCCCTTCGATGACGACGACGCCGACATTGTCTTTCGGGCTGTGAACAAGGAATTGTGGTTCTGCCATTTCTGTCCCCTTACTCTGTTTGGGTATTGCACTAGATCAGTTCATCCGTCTTGTCGCGGGTCTCGCCATACCGGCGGAGCGCCGGCGGGCGCAGCCCCTCATAGAGGCTCTCGACCCGCGCATTCACTTCCGCATTGTTCCGCTCGAACAACGAGTTTCCGTGAATGTCGCTTTCCACCAGCAGCGGCCCGAAGTTCTCCACCCGCAGGATCCACATGGCCTGCGCGATGCCAAGCTCGTCGAGCCAGTTGACCGCCTCGACGCTCTTGATGCCGCGTCCGAGCAGCGCGCCGGTGCCGTACCCCACGGTCGTGAGATAGACCGCACCGGCCGGCACGAACAGCTCGTTATAGTGCTGCTGGCTCATGCCGCCCTTGCCGAGAACAACCTTCGTTCCCGTCTCCTCGAACCACCGCTTCAGATACTTGGCAAAACGGAAACTCGCGGTCGCGGTCACCGCGCCGACATTGTAGCTCCCGTCGTCATTCTGCGCAGCGGCTGGTGCGCAATGGAAATTGATGTTGGTCATCTGGGTGAAATCGACCGGCGGCGTCTCACCCTTGTTCAGGATCTTCTCGTAGACGCCCTCCCGGGCCGTATAGATCAGCCCGTCAAGGAATACGACCGACCCGATCTCGAGGGATTTCAGATCTTCCTCGGATACCGGGGTCTTGAGCCGGACCTGCTTCAGCTTGTCTGCGCGTTCGCCCATTTCCGCCTCCTATTCCGCAGCGCCCGCGAGCGCGGCACCGCCGTCCCAGCCCACTGTGTTGCGACGCATGTAGGGCGTGAACCACTTGGGATCGGTGCGGTATGCAACCTCGCCGTTGGCGTGAAGCCGGGCCGTGGCGCGCCGTGACGACAGGCAGAAACAGTGCACCGACATCGGCATGCCGCCGGTATGGGTGTAGCCCACCTCAATCTGACAATCGACCACGGTGGAGGTGCCCTGAAAACCCATCGCTCCCAATCCTGTCTTGTTGCCGAGTTTTTTCAGCTCGTCTTCCAGACTGGCGATCTCCGGATCGGGATGGCGCGAACCCACAGGCCTCAGGCACGCCGCCTGTTTGCCCAGCACCATGCTGGTGTCCTTCGATCCGCCCAGGCCAACGCCGACAATCGCCGGCTGGCATGCAAGGCCGCGCTTGCCGAACGCCAGCAGCACGTCGAGGAAGAACCGCTTGATGCCGTCGATCCCGTCGCCGGGGAACAACATACGGTAATCGGTCCCGAACAGCCCGCCCTTGTGCACGGTCGTGATGTCAAGCCAGTCCACGTCCGGCTCGAACGAGTATTCGATCTCCGGCGCGTTCATGCCCACATTGTTGTTGTTGTCCTGCCGGGAAATCGGGTGGACGCGATTTGGGCGCAACGGGATGTCGTGCGTCGCCTGCGCCGTCGCCCGGCGGACGCGGTGCTCCAGCTCGACAAACCCGCCCTCGATCTGCGCATTGTTGCCCGCTTTCACATAGTACCTCGGAAGGCCGGAATCGGCGCACATTGGGCGGCGGTCGTCGCGCGCCGCCTGCCAGTTCTCCAGCATGGCTTCCAGCACGAATGCGGACAGATCGCCCTTCTCGATGTTGATCATGTCGCGGATGCCGGATTCATAGTCTTCCGGGATATCGATCGCCGCGTTGGACATGATCTGGTTCGCGGCCTGTTCGATTGCATCGGCCTTGATCATCGGCTTTCTCCTACTCCGCCGCCCGGGGTGGCGGCGCCACTTCGGGCGGTGCGCCCGCTTCATCGTCGATGAGCGACTCGCCCGGTTTCACGATGGTGAATTTGACCGGCTTCGAGCCGGTTTTCAGTTTTCCGTTCTTCTGCAGCTCGATTGTCGTGTAGCGCGTGGTTTCGAGCTTGCCGGTCTCGGGATAATCGGCGCGATAATGCGCGCCGCGCGAATCCTTCCGTGCCAGCGCCGCGCGCGCAATGGCCTGCGAGATGAGAATCTGGCTCTCGAGATTCAGCCAGTCCTGCCAGGTCGGGTTGAAGGCGCGTGTCGGATCGGCAAGCCCGCTCGCCGCGTGCTCGGCGGAAAGATCGTCGAGCTCCGAAATGCACCCCTCGAGCAGGTCCCTGTCGCGGACGATCCCCGCCTTGTCCCACATCAGATCGACCAGGGTCTCACGAATGGCGTTAAGGTCGCCGGGCTTTCCGGCAAACGGCTTCAGGCACCGTCCCACATGTTCTTCGAGAACCGCCGCGTCGGGCTCGCGCCAGCCCGCACCCTTGGCGATGGCCTCGGCCATGGACTTGCCGGCAACGCCGCCGAACACGGTCGAATTGGCGACGCCGTTGCCGCCGAGACGGTTGGCGCCGTGAACGCCCCCCGAGTCCTCACCCGCAACGTAGAGCCCTTCCAGCGCGGTCGCGCAATCGGTCTCGAACTCGATACCGCCCATCATGTAGTGCGCGGTCGGCAGCACCTCGACGTCGCCGCCAGCGAGATCGAACCCGCAATCCTCGCACCGCTTCACCATGCCCTTGAACTGCTTGGCGACCTTCTCCGGCCCCAGATGCGCCATGCGGATGTAGATGCCGCCGTTCGGCGTGCCGCGCCCGGCGCGCACTTCCTCGTACATGGCGCGGGACACGATATCGCGCGTCGCGCGCTCGCCGTGCGAGTGATAGTCGAACATGAACCGCTCGCGCGAGCCGTTCAGAAGATATCCGCCGGCGCCGCGCAGGCCCTCCTCGAGTATCGTCCCGGTCATGCGCGTGTCGTTTCCGGCCAGAACGCCGGTCGGATGAAACTGCACCATCTCCATATCGCGCAGAGCGAGCCCGGCGTGCAGTCCCATGGCCATGCCGTCGCACGACTTGTCGCCGGACGGCGTGTGATAGCGGTACATGGTCGGCCCACCGCCGGCGCCCAGCAGCACGGTCTTGGCCTGCACGAACCGGAAATGCCCTTCACGGATGTCGATCAGCAGCACGCCGGAGATCGCGGAGCCATCCTGCGTCGGGATGAACGCCACCGCCCGGTGTTCCTCCAGGCGGTGCACATTGAGGGCCCAGACCTGCTCCGACAGCCGGTTGATGATCTCGATGCCGGTCAGATCGCCCTTGTGCACGGTACGGTCGAAGCTCTGCCCCGCAAACGCCTTCTGATGCAGGGTGCCGTCCGGGTTGCGGTCGAAATAGCACCCGTATTCGTTTTCAAGTTCGTGGATGCACTTGACCGCGCCGTTGACCAGCGCCCAGGCGAGGTCCTGATGCGGCAGCCACTTGCCGCCGACAATGGTGTCCATGAAATGGCGTTCGATGGAGTCCTCCGCGGCGAGCGCGACATTGTATCCACCCTGAACCATGCGGGTGCAGCCGGACTTGCCGACCAGCCCCTTGACCGCGAGCGTGATGTCGAGGTCCGGGTTCGCCCGCGCCGCGTGCAGCGCGGCGAACAGGCCGGCGCCGCCCGAGCCGATGATGAGTATGTCGGTTCTGTGGGTGTCGATCATCTAGAAAGCCCTCAGCAGGAAAAGAACACCCCCGCCAACACCGAAGGCAAACGAACATGCGATCCACACGGCCTGCGCGCGCGTGAGGCCGAAAAACTCTATGGCAAGAAGCCGCACCCCTCCGGCAAAGTGAACCGCCAGGGCGGCCACGAGCAATGCTTCGCTCAACTTGACGAGCGGATTGTTGGACCAGGCAATAAACCCTTCGAACGCCTCCTGCTCGAAGGCGAGCCCGAGCGACAGGAAGTGCAGCGGCAGGAACACCGCGAGCGCCAGCCCCGACAGGCGATGGATGATCGCCGCCACGAATCCGGCATGCGCTCTGCTTGCGCGGGTGACGCCGACCGCACTCATATCCCGTACACTCCGACGACGGCGCGCAGACCAAGAACCAGCAGCAGCAGAATGAATACATGGCCGGAAATAGCCGCCGCGCGCTGCCCGAGCCCGAACCATTCCCGCGAGATGGCCTGCATGCCGATGCCCGCGTGTAGCGAGGCCGCCAGCACGAACAGGCCGTAGAAGAGCGCCCATGACACGCTGCCGCGCGTGCGCGCAAGAATTTCCTCGGCCGTGAGCCCACCCTGTATCGCAATCATGATCACCGCCAGATGGACGATCACGAGCGGCACCATCACAAAGGCCGTGCCGCGCTGCAGAAGGTAGAGACGCGGCGTCATTTCGACAGCTCCCTTCTCGGGCGCGGAAAAGGTGCGTTAACGCGTCCAACCGTACGCCGCCTTCTGGACTCCAGCCTTCGCAGGAGTTTCGGGAGAGGCGGTCGCCTCAGTGCTTCCTCAGCACACACCATACTTGCAATCCGATTTCGAAATTCCCGCGCAGGCGGGAATCCACTTTTGGCTCCCTCGACTGGCGCTTTCACGGGAGTTTCGACGATTTCGATCATCACAACTCCCCCTTCAGGCTCGCCTTGAGGGTCGCCCGCTTGAGGCCGGCAATCGAGAACGTCGGGTTGAGTGTCACGGGACAGTGCTCGGCGCAGGACTGATGGGTGTGACAGTTGTTGCACCCCGACGCGGCCGATACGGCCTTGAGAACCCCGGTGCGATCGCCATCACGCACGTCGTTGTAGGCCGCCCAGGCGCGGTTGAGGGCCGCCGGCCCGAGATAGTCTTCCCGCCAGGCGACGACATCGCACGCCGAATAGCATACGCCGCAATTGATGCACTCAATGGCGGCGCTGGCGGCAGCGCGTTCCGTTTGCTCCGGCGGCACTTGCGCAAGCGTATCCCTCGGCCCCTCACCCGGAACGAAGCGGCCGCGCGCCTCCTGCCACTTCTCGAAAAACGGGGTCATGTCGGTCACGAGATCGCGGATGACCGGCAGATTCTGCAGTGGCGCGATCTCCAGTGTACCGTTCTGCGCAACGCGCGACACGTGGGTCCGGCAAGTCCAGCGCGGACGTCCGTTCACGGTCATGGCGCAGGAACCGCACACGCCAACGCGGCAGGCAAACCGGTAGGCGAGCGCGGCGTCGAGATGGCGCTGGATGTAGGTCACGACGTCGAGAACCGTCTGGTTCTCCTGTTGCGGCACCTCGTACGATTCGTACGCACCGTCCGCGTCCCCGCGCCAGACCTTCACCTGCAAGGCATTGTTCGTGCCCGCACTCATTGCACACCTCCGCCCGACAGGGAGATATCGAGTTTCACCGCATCGCCGCGATAGTTGACCGTGCCGATGTAGATCGCCTTGCCGGTCTGGTCCTGCACCACCCGGCGGAGGATGCCGATGGGCGAGCCGATGGGAACGCCCAATCCTTCCGCCACCTGCTTGTCTGCGGTCCCGATGGTCAGGGTCTGGCGGATGTCGGATATCTCGACGCCGCGCATGCGGTCTATCACCGGAATGATCATTTCCTTGTCGAACCGCTTGGGCGCGCGGGCGTAGACCTTGGCATCCAGGTACATATCGACCACCGCATAGGCGCGGTCGCCGCGTCCATGCAAGCGGCGCATATGGCGATAGCCGGGTGCCGCGTCTCCGTCGCCCGGTTCGAGCCGCGGCATGCCTTGCTCGGCGTTCACCTCGATGATGCGGGACCAGGTCCCTTCGAGGGAGTGAATGAGCTCATCGCGGCTCGTCTCGAGCTTGAACCACTCCGGGCCCGCGCTGTCGCTCACGAACGTCCCGAGGCCGCGTTTGCGCCAGATCATCCCCTCGGTTTCGAGGAGCGTGAGCGCCTGCCGTAATGTCACTCTCGCCACCTGAAACTCGCGTTCCAGCTCATCGAGTGTCGGCAGCTGATCGCCGGCGGCCCACTGACCTGACCGGATGCGCTGACGCAGCACATTGGCGACCTGCGCATAAAGCGTGCCGTGCTTTTCCGAGAAGGCGGGACGCTCTTCCGCAGCGTTCTTTGTCGCGATTTCAAGGGCCATGCGTACTGGACAACTGAAGAGAAATCTCTAAAAGTACTAAAAATGGTAACTTAGGTTTTTTGAATAGGCAAGGGCTGAAATGGAAGCATCGGAAAAACAATCGGCGAGCGGCAAGGTGAGCGTTGCCGTCCGCATCGCGGAAACCATGCACGCATACGGCGTGCGCTTTGCCTTCGGCATACCCGGCAACGACGTCCTGGAGCTGATCCGCGCCTGCGAGCAGACCGGCATTACCTTTGTGCTGGCCAAAAGCGAGCCCTCGGCCGGATTCATGGCCGACGCCGTGGCCCAGGTCTCCGGAAACCCGGCCGCGTGCATCTTCGCGCTCGGCCCCGGGGTTGTGAACGGGGCCACCGGCGTTGCCACGTCTGTCATGGAGCGCACGCCCGTCATCGTGCTCGGCGGCGAGATGGCATCGAACCGGCGCGGCCTCTACACGCACCAGGTTTTCGACCACGTCGCCCTGATGACACCCATTACCAAGCTCGCCGCCGAACTCAACCCGGACCGCGCCGCACAACAGGTCGCCAAGGCGCTCGACGTGGCCATGACCGAACCGCGCGGCGCCGTGTTCCTCAATTGCGCGGCGGATGCAAGCCGGGCGGACGCGATCGAAGCCAAGCCTTACGCGCCGGTGCAACCGCATCTCGGCGTCGCCCCGAGCGCCGCGGTGGAGAGCGCCCGGGCGGAACTGTCAAAGGCCAAACAGCCCCTTGCCCTGATCGGCCTCGCCGCGCTGCGTAACGGCGTTCCCGAACGGCTCCAGGCCTTCCTCGAGGCCTGGCAGATCCCGTTCCTCACCACGTTCAAGGCGAAGGGGGTCGTCTCCGAACGCCATCCGCTGTCGCTGGGCGCACTGGGCCTCAGCCCCATTGCCGATGACGTCACGCAGAAACTCGTGCAGGAGGCCGACCACCTGACGCTCGTCGGGTTCGACGCCATGGAGCTGCGGGATGCATGGCTCGACGCATGGGGGCCCGACATGGCATGCCTGACCCTCGACTGGGCGACGCAGACCGACCGCGTCTTTCCTTCAGGCCAGCAAATCCTCGGCGACCTTGCGGCCAACATCGAGCTCCTCACGCAGTCGGCCAACCCGGGCGCGGCCTGGCCGGAAGCCCGCATCAAGGCCTACCGTGACGCGAGCGAACAGATCGTCGCGCCGCGCGAACCGGAAACGGGTATCAGCCCGGCGGCGCTTTTCGCCGAGGTCAACGCCCATCTCGACAATGACACGATCCTCACAGCGGATGTGGGCGCGCATCGCATCCTCGCCTGCCATGCATTCCGCTGCACCATGCCCAATCAGCTTCTGCAGACCAACGGATTGTGCTCGATGGGTTATGCGGTGCCTGCCGCGGTCGGCGCATCGCTCGTGGCGCCGGACAAGCGCGTCGTCGCCCTCGTCGGCGACGGTTCGGCGCTGATGAGCCTAGGTGAGCTTGCCGTCGTCGCGGAACACCAATTGCCGGTCACGGTTATCGCCCTGAACGATGCCAGCCTGGCACTCATCGAGCTGAAGCAATCGAAGCTGCAAGTCGAAACCAGCTCGGTCCGCTTCAAGAGCCCGAACTTCTGTGACGTTGCGAAAGGGTTCGGTTTCGAGGCGATGCGGGTCGGCAGCAACGCCGAGTTCAAGTCCGCCTACGAGGAGGCACGCGGTCTCAAAGGGCCGGTTCTGATCGAGGCCATCTGCGACCCGCGCGAATATTGGGACCAGATGTAGTTGTAGGAACAAGTGACGATATGCGTGGGAGTTTGAGGGGGAAGGCCCGGATGGGCCATAACCGAAGCCTCCCCGCTCAATGCGTCTGACGCAGCGCGCCGTCGGCAAAACCGCATCGAGCCGAAACGCCCGATATGCAATCTATTGGTGTGTTTGATACAGAGATTCTACTTAATGAGAGGTTAACGCGCCGTCAGGACGTTGTGTCGGCCACGGCACTCACCGAATGAGCTTGTTGTCGGTGCCGATGCGCACTATCGGGCTTTCCTTCCCGTTCTTGTATGTCAGCCGAATGGAGACCGACCGCGCCGTCCTCAGGGGAAGCGAGAGATAGACCTTGTCGGTGGTGACCTTGTTCGGGTCTTTCGGTTCGCAAGGCTGGAGTTTCCACTCGCGGTCGAGTGCATCGCCATCCAGGCTGTAACGGACCTGAGCGATTCCGCAGCGATACACCTCCAGGTGCGTGAAATAGAGCAGCTGACGCCCGTTGAAGTCCCGAAAATAGACCCAGTTGCCCCGTGTCAGGTCGAGCAGTTTGTGTTCCTGTCCAGGAAGTCCTTGTGAACGGGCCGGATCGCCAGTGCCGCAAAACAAGGCCAGCATGGCGGTGAGAGCGAGGCCGGCTCTTCGCACCCTTCCCGGTTCCTGCCCTTTTTTTGACGCGTGCAGCACGCAAAAATCGTAAACCAGCTGTCTGCGCCACACCAGAGAAAGGCTCTGTTAACGGCAAACGGTGATTCTTGGGCAGACGGCAAGGCAGAACCGGAAATCAAGGTCGAGTCGCCTGTGAACGTTCGAAGTCTGACACCCCTCTGCATCGCGATTGCGTTGGCCGGATGCGCCGGAGCGCCGCCGGCCAGGACAATATCCGGCGAGCGCATGCAGTTGTCCCAGGTTCGCCTCGAGCCTGAGACGGCGCGCTCCATGATCAACCGCTACCGCGCATCGCGCGGTCTGCCACCGCTCACAATGGAGCGAAAACTGACACGGGCCGCAGAGCACCACTCGAGCGATCTCGCCCGTGTGGACAAGATTTCCCACACCGGCAGCGATGGCTCCAACCCGTGGAACCGGGTGAAGCGCACCGGGTACCGGCCCATCCTGGCGGCGGAGAATGTCGGTGCCGGTCAGCGGTCATTCGCCGAAGTGCTCCAGGGCTGGAAGGAGAGCCCGAGCCATAACAAGAATCTTCTGCTGGCCGACGCGACCCAAATGGGCATTGCCTTGAGGAAGAATCCGGACAGCCACTACCAGACGTTCTGGACGCTGGTGCTCGGCAAACCCGCGCAAAAAGTCAGATAAAAGAGCGCACGTTCAATCGTCTGTGCGCGGCAATCGCCATGGACAGCGCACCGACCGCCATTGAAATGGCGGTCGCCGCGGCCGCGCCCATCAGCCCGTACGGCGGAATGAGCGCGAAGTTCAGAACGATGTTGAGGACCGCCGTCGCAGAAAGCACGGCAGCGCAGATTTTCTGCTCGCCCAACATGTTCAGTACAATCTCGACCGGTCCCGTGGCGGCACGCAGGACGAGGCCGACCGCAAGCACGAACATCGCCGAATAGCCGTCGGTGAACTCACTGCCGAACAGCCAAAGCAACGGCTTGCCAAGCAGCAGAAGGACGAAGGCGCCGAGAAGGGAGGGCCAGAATGTCCACCGCGCGGCGTCCCGCACGGCCAGCTGCAGCTTGTCCCTGTCTCCGGCCGCGTTGTAGGCGGAAAAGCGATGGCCCGACGCCGCGCCAACCGCGAAATGGACGAAGGCGACGAGACTGATGGTCTTGAGCGCCGCGAAATAGACCGCGACATCGGAAGGCTCGACATACACCGAGAGAACGAGGATGTCGGTGTTCTGCAGCAGAAGATCGAACCCGTGAAACAGCAGAAGCGGCAGAGCGGTGGCCATCCACAGCTTCGTCTGATGGTCGCTCGGCCCCTTGCCGATGTCAGTGTCAAAGCGTCTGCGAAGCTGGATGCCCTGAACGAGAGCCGAGACCCAGCAGGCAAATACTGCAGCGCCCGCGGCACTCACGGCCGACATTTCAAATCCACCGAGATAGACCGCCAGCATGGCAGCCAGGAGCATCAAGGGGCGCAGGATGAAGGGCGGGATGAGCGCAACGCCCATCCAGCCGCATCCGCGCGCGATGCCGTCCTGAACGTCCTCGAGCGTGTACATGGGCAGGCAAAACAGGATGAGAAATGCGGGCAGCACATAGTATTCGTCGATCAGATGCCCGAACGCGTATAGCGCGGCAAAGCCGGTCAGGGCGAAGAGCGTGCTCGCGGAAAAGGCAATTAACCGTGACCGGTTGAGCAGACCCCGCAGAAGGTCATGGCGTCCCGTTTCCCGGTACTCTGCGACATAACGCATGGAAGCCGCTGACAGACCGAGCGCGGTCAGACCGCCGAAGATCAACACCCACACCCAGACAAAGACGAAAACGCCATATTCGAAACTGCCCATCCATCGCGCGAGAAGGACCTGCGACAGATAGGCGATGGCTGCACTGGCGACGCGAATGGAGAAGGCGAAGACCGCAGCACGCCCGGCCTGCGCGCTGCCTTCCTGGCCGAGAAGCGGTGCCAGAACCTTCTGCAGCGTATCGGGCAGCACGGCCGAGCGCGCGCGCGCCGAGCTGCGAGCCACCTCACCGAGCGACATGTTGGTCCTCCAAAAATACGCGGTAAAGCGTAGCTCGCGGGCGCTTAAGAAAGGGTTCGCGAGACTTGCCGGTCGCACAGATGCGCCGACACCCGACGCCATGCCGAAGCGCGCACATGGTCGCCGAGGATTTCGTGTTCCTGCATGAAGTCCTGCGCAACCTGATGCGCCTGTGCGCCGTGCCGGCGCATGAGAACCGCGGCCATGGCCGCGATTTCCGACGGGCTGAATTCACATTCTCCAAGCGGCGTATCTGCGGATGGGTGTACCAAATTGACCTCCCGTCGTTGCATGTGCCGCTTGGGGAGCAAGCTTCGCGCCAGAACGCAATTCGAGACTCACCGTCCCGCAAAAAGTCAGGAAATGCGGGCTTCTCTCGCGTGAATTGTGGTTAACGGCAACCGGCCGGAACGCTATTTCTTCTTTTTGCGGACGCTCCGCTTGCGCTTTTTACGGATCTTGCGCCGCTTGGCGCAGACCACCGGGCGTAAGTTCGGCGGTCCCTCGGTCAGAGACGCCTGGATGGTTAACTCGTCGATGTTCTTACCAAACAGAGCGCGCCATCCATACCGGTTGAACCCATGGTCGAGCAGGCTCGCCGCCCGGGCGTTGCGTGCATTTCCCGTCCGTCCGCCGAGCACAACCGCCACGAGCCTGCGTCCGTTCCGGGTTGCACTGGCCACGAGATTGTAACCGGAGGCGCACACAAAGCCGGTCTTCATTCCGTCCGCGCCCTCGAACGTTCGCAGAAGCGCATTGAAGTTGCGCATGCGGCGCTTGCCCATCTTCAGGTGCGTCACCTTAAAGAAGTAAGCATATTCGGGATATTGCTGGATCAGCGCGCGGGCGAGATACCCCATGTCGCGCGCTGTGGAAATCTGCCGGTCGTCCGGCAAGCCGTTGGGATTGACGAATCGCGTGCGGCGCATGCCGAGCAGCTTCGCCGTCTCGTTCATGCGCCTGACGAAGGCGGGTTCGCTGCCCGCAATCGCTTCGGCCAGCATGACGGCAACATCGTTGGCGGATTTGACCAGCAAGGCGCGTATTGCGAGATCGACCGTCATGCTGGCGCCAACCGGCAAACCGATCTTGCTCGGCGCCTGGGCGTTTGCGTTCTTGGAAACGGTGATCTTGGTCTTCAGGGTGATCTTCTTTTCGCGCAGGGCCTCGAACGTCAAATATGCCGTCATCAGCTTGGTGAGAGATGCCGGATGCCAAAGCGCGTCCATATCCTCCTGATAGAGGATTGTGCCCTTGTAGGGATCGAAGACGAGAGCGGGTCCGGCAACGGCGCGCGACGGCCCCAGCAAAACCAGAACAAGCAACACCGCGCCTATCGCTCGTACAACCATCAAAGGTAATCCTCCCACGCTCGCATCGCGAAGGTGCACGATCTGACCGGTGATGTCATGCATCACGCCCGGTGAAGATGGTGCCCCAGGCCTGACTCGAACAGGCACGCCCTTGCAGGCAATAGATTTTGAGTCTACCGCGTCTACCAATTCCGCCACTGGGGCGACAGCCCGGCGATGATAGCGATGCGCTGTCTACCGTCAACTCAAGCCTTGCCCGACGATCGCAACGCCCCCCAAGCCATCCGGCAACGCCCTATCACGACGTCCCGCCCGGCACAAGCAGCGTCCTGAACCACCCTACTAATCTCGTAGACAAACGCCCACCTCGCCGGTAAGCAGTCGCGATGCTGAGACGACTCTACGATTACGTGATCGAGCTCGCCGGCCATCCCAAGGCGCCATGGGTACTTTCCGGCGTGTCGTTTGCCGAGAGTTCCGTCTTTCCGATCCCTCCCGACGCGATGCTCATTCCCATGGTTCTGGCGGAGCGCGCCAAGGCATGGTTCTTCGCCGCCGTCTGCACCATCAGCTCCGTCCTCGGCGGCATCGCCGGCTACGCCATCGGGTATTTTCTTTTTGAACTCGTCGGCAAGCCCATCCTCGCCTTCTACGGCTACGAGCAGGCGTTTGCGGATTTCGCCGGACGCTACAACGAATACGGGGCATGGATCGTCTTCTTCGCCGGCGTCACGCCGTTTCCCTACAAGGTCATCACCATCGCCAGTGGCGCCACGCTCCTCAATTTCTGGGTGTTCATGGTCGCAAGCATTGCCGCGCGCGGGCTGCGGTTCTTTCTCGTGGCGGCATTACTCTACTGGTTCGGGCCGCCGATCCGCGCGTTCATCGAGCGCCGCCTGGGCCTGGTCACAACCTTGTTCCTTGTCACCCTTTTTGCGGGCTTTATTGCTATTAAGTATCTATGACGGTACGCATGAAGGATTGATATGGCGGACCAGCTTTCGAAATACGTCTCGGTTCCCGTCGCTGCGGTGATCATCTTTCTGCTCGCCGTAACGGCCGTCGCCACAGCGCACGGCTTTGAACATATCGGCGGCTACACGCCCTGCCCACTCTGTCTGCAGCAGCGATACGCCTATTATGCGGGCATTCCGCTGGCGGGCATCTCCTTCCTGCTCGCACGCGCCGAACGCCACGGCCTGGCCGCCATCCTGCTCGTGCTCTGTGGACTGGGCTTCCTTGCCAATGCGGGCCTCGGTTTTTATCACTCCGGAGTCGAATGGAAATGGTGGCCGGGTCCGGCCTCCTGCGCGGTCGGCGACCTTGCGCCGGTCGGCGGAGATCTGCTTCAGGCGCTCGAAGGCGCGCGGGCGCCGGCCTGCGATGAGGCGCCCTGGCGGTTTCTGGGCCTATCCTTTGCCGGCTGGAACGCTGTCGTCTCCCTGTGCATCGCTCTCACCGCGATCCTGGCAATCCGCGCATCAGGGCCGAACCGTCCCGCCTAGAAAAGTGGAGGCCATGGAGTATTAAGGGGACAGTTTACTTAATTCAGTCTGCGTCGTGAACAACTGCACCAGTCCGACTGGAATTAAGTAAACTGTCCCCTTAATACGCTAGAATCCCGGCAGCACCAGGAATTTCGGTTTCTTCGGCATAGTCGCCTGGGACAGGACCACGGTCTTCGATTCGCTGTCCTCGATGTCGTGCGTCTCCTGCAGCAATTCACGCAACGACCCGATGGATCCGAAGAAGTGCATCGGAATCACGAGGCGTGCCTGAAGGTCCTTCAGCACCTCGATGACGCCCGGATGGTCGAGCGTGAATACACCGTCGACCGCCACGAGCACGACGTCGAGCTGGCCGATCTGTCCAAGCTGCTGCGCCGTCAGCTCGTGATGCAGATGCCCGAGATGGCCGATGCACAATCCGGCCACCTCGAAGATGAAGATCGAGTTTCCGAACTTCTCGGTCCCCACTTCACCCCAACTGCGGATATTCGTCGGCACGTTGCGGATATGGACGTCGCCGACGGTGAGGTTGTGTTCCGCGTGACCGCCCTCGGGGTTCCATCCGCGCAGCACATGCTTGATCGCGGGATCGGGATGGTCCGTATAGTGGGTGTCGTGCGCGCGGTTCATGGTCACCACGTCGGGCAGCGGACCCGTGCCGTGCCAGCCGGCATAGTCGGTCGCGATGCGGACGCCCCGGGGACTTTCGATGAGAAAGGTCGAGTGGCCGACAAATGTCAAACGGACCTCATTAGCCGCGAGACTTGCCGACCTGTAGGCGACCGGCACGACGCCGGAAAGCGTCTCCGCGACCGCGAGACACTTGCTCGTCACCGGCGCCGCCTGTGACGTCTCACGTCCCCCGATCCAAAAGAACATGACAAGGCAAAAGCCTGCCAAAATGATGCCCGGGACACGCATGTTCGGTACTCCTGATCACGTGAAAGGTCTCCTGAAACCATACGCCACCCGGCAAAATCTGCCCACCCGGCAACATTTTCACATAGCGAACCCAAGCGCCAAACAGCTAACACCCTGAAAAACAAGCGTTTAAGATCACGGCAACCATGGCACGGCGCTTGCGTCCTGTGGTGTGTCGCTCGCGATTGATCAAACGTGTCTCGCACACAATCGCTTCGAGCGCTCTTCTGACCTCCGCGCCTAACCGCCCAATCTCGCGCGCGGAAACAGAGGGCCGGGATCCCCCTCCCGGCCCTCGCATCCGTTTGCTTTCCAGGCCTTAGAAATCGAAGCGCAGAAGGGTATCGAACGCCTGGACCAGGACCACCGCCGAGGCGTCCTGACGCACAACGGTGACGGCATCTCCGCAGTCTTCAAGCGCAGCGAACAACGCCTCGGGGTTTTCACAGCGCAGACCAAGCGCACCGAAACATGCATCCCGGCCCGTGGTCGAAACAGCGAGATCGCCAAAGCGGTCGGTATAGGCTTCCGGTGTAACGAAGGTCAGCCGAAACCCGCTGGCGAATGCGATTTGCGGCGCGTCCTCCCGGGCCCTGTCCGGGGCAATTGCCAGAAGTCCTCCCACACGTTCCGCGTCCTCTTCCGGATTCACGCAGACGGTCATGAGCTCCGTGAAACCCGTGACCCCGTTGGGATGGCTCAGCCACTCCGCGCGCCACAGCAATTCCGGCGTCAGGTGCTCGCAGAAATAGAGCCGCCCGGCGGGAAAGGCATCGCTGCGCGCGGTGGCCGTACGGAACGCGGCCTCATGGCGGGATCCGTCATCGAGCACGAGAGGCCGTGAAAAGGCGCGTGGCGGGTCTCCCGCCATATCATTGTCGCCCAGTCGCTCGAACGCCTGGTCGGCGTTTTCGGTCTTGAAGACCAGCCCGTTCAGGCCGAGCGGAGCCTGTGAGACGTCCGGGCGCTTGTCCGCGTCGGCCTCGCCGATGCCGATCAGTTCGAGATAATCGTCCGCAAACATCATCAGATGATTGATCGACCCCATCGTATGGCGGCCCCGGGGCGTCAGCGTGAAGCCCATGCGCGAAAAGAGGTCTTCCGCGTCGTCCATGTTGAACCGGGCATTGATGACGATGTGGTCCAGAATCGCAGGCAGGCTCATGAAAACACTCTCACGGTCAGAACAACCAGCATGACGGCGCCAACGAGGAGTTTGCCGAGGGTACCGAGAACACGTCCGACCGCCGCACCCCATCCGACACTGACACTTTTGTCGGCACCCCCATGCTTCCACATCTCGCCGAGATAGGCACCTGCAAAAGCGCCGGCGGCCCCGCCGAACAGCGCCCCAACCAACGGCCCGAGGATCGGGATCGGCACCCCCATCACGGCACCGGCGATACTGCCGGCGAACGTTCCGACGACGGCCAAAAAGATGGCCCGGCGGCTTCCGCCCTGCTTCGCGGCACCCGCGGCACCGGCAAGAAACTCAACCAGCTCGCCGCCGGCGGCCAGCGCCAGCAGGAAGGCGACGGCCTCCCAGTTCATTCCCTGGGCCGCGTCTCCCGTTCCCTGCGCCGAAACGAACAGCGCCGCCAGGCCGACGATGAACCAGTTGCCGGGCAGGGTGAAAAAGTTGGTCGTCCAGGAAATGCCGGACGCGATCAGCAGCAGGATGGCCCAGCCAAAATAGGAAAAGTCGATTTCGGGCATGGAGCGTTAGGTAAGGTGAGTTCCTGTCTTTTTCCAGCAGCAAATTCGCACGTCGCTGCGATGACGCGCCGCGCCGAAAGCCCGGCGGTGTTCGCGGCACGGTTTCACAAATCTTTCGCCAAAGAGTGTCATAAAGCGCACCAGTTGCGGTTTCGTGTTGACCTGGAACAAGGCCCACGCCCTCCAGCCAGGGTCCGATGTGGATCGCCGGCCACACGGTCCGGCCGCTCAACGTCGCGCAGCAAGGAATGGGCAATGCAGCACCAAGTGATGGAAAAAAACCTCGTCGACTACAAGCTGCACGTCGGCGATCAACCTCACCACGATCGCGCCCATAAACTGAAGATCAAGGTCGAAAACGTCAATTTCTGGTATGGCGAAAAGCAGGCTCTCAAGAACGTGTCGCTCGACATCTACAACCAGGAAGTGACCGCGTTCATCGGACCGTCCGGCTGCGGCAAGACCACCCTGCTGCGCTGCCTCAACCGGACGAACGAGATCATTCCCGACACCCGCATGACGGGTCTGGTCACACTTGACGGCGAAGACATCTATTCCGATGAGATCGAGGCGACCACGCTCAGGCGCCGGTTCGGGTGGGTGGCGCAGAAGCCGAATCCGTTCCCGTGGTCGGTCTATCACAATGTGGCCTATGGGGCGCGACTGCACGGGCTTGTTTCGACGCGCGCCGAGACCGACGAGCTTGTGCAGAGCTGCCTGGAACGCGCCGGTCTGTGGAACGAGGTCAAGGATCGCTTGCGCGAGCCGGGCACGGCACTGTCCGGCGGTCAGCAGCAGCGCCTTTGCGTGGCCCGCGCCATCTCCACCAAACCGGACATCATTCTCATGGATGAGCCGGCCTCGGCACTTGACCCGCGCGCGACGGCGCATCTGGAAGCCATGATCGAGTCACTGCGCGAGAAGTACTGCATCATCATCATCACCCACAACATGCAGCAGGCAGCACGGGTGTCGCAGCGCACCGCCTTTTTCCATCTGGGTGAACTTCTCGAGCAGGGCGACACGGAAGAGATCTTCATCCGGCCGCAGAACGATCTCTGCCGCGACTACATTACGGGCCGGTTCGGCTAGAGCGCCGCAAGCCGCCTCTTAACGCCGGCACGAAGATTTGTTTATGATTGTCCGGTAAAGTACGGGTTTGGGTCAGGCGCGAAGGGCACGCCGCCAACCCATGCCGGATCGATCGTGTACGCAGGTTCAGGGGCTGAGCTGACATGTACCGGCTTTTTGCATTAATCACGCTTGTGGCAGCGTCCGTCCTGACGCCTGCGCGCGCGCATGCCGATGTGCTCGCCCATGTGATCCTTTCCGAACAGCGCCTTCACCTCTATGTGGACGGAGAGAAGAAGGATGTCTGGAAGATCTCCGGCGGCAAGCGTCCCGGCTGGACCCGGACGGGCACATTCCGTCCCTACTTCCTGAGCCGGCATCATCGCTCAAGCCTGTTTCGCGGCGCACCGATGCCGTACGCGGTCTTCTACGACAGCCACTGGGCCATTCACGGCACCAACGCAATCAAGCGGCTCGGCCGCCCGGCATCGCACGGCTGCGTCCGGCTACATCCCAAACACGCCGCCATTCTGTTCAAGCTGGTGCAGAAACGGGGCAAGAAGAACACCGTCATCTGGATCACGGAAAAGGCCGACCTCACCGATACGCCTTGACGCAGTCAGTCGGACCGGAGGGGTCAGGGTGCGGGATCAATTGCCGAGATCATCGATCACGATGTAGGTGCTGTTGACCTTGCATTCATCGGCGTTCTTTTGTTCATCGCCGTCGATCAGCACGAATGCACGACCTTCGTGTATCGCGAGCCCTTCGGAGGATGTCGGCAGCGTGCCCTTTTCCGTCACCTTCTTAATGACCGCGCCATTCTTGAGCCTGTCTGCCGCGAAGTTCCAAAGCGTATGATGCGGTTTCTTCTGGTCCTTTGAAGGGTCGGAGGGGGGACCGCCTATCCCCCAAATCCTGTCGCCGGAAAGTGTCAGTTCCCGAATGCCATAGTTCGGAAAATCGCTGCGGCCTCCCAGTTCGACGAACGCAACACCATCGAATTTGAACTCATCCAGATCTTTCACCTGCCGTAAAAGGACGGCTTTGCCGTCAACGAGCGGTGCGCGCAGACCAATCCAAAGGCGTGCACCCCCATCGGCATCCGGCACGGCAACAGCGCCTTCCAGATTGAAAGCCGGATCGGCATTGCACTTTTTCTCCTGGAGCTTTCGCGTTTCCGCTTTCTTGGCCTTTTCTGCCAGAAGCTCGGTGCGATTCACTTCAGCGCAGACCTTCTGCATGTCTGGGTTCGGGTTCTTGCCGAACAGCGATTCACAACTGTGCGGCTTGGCTTTGAAGGTAAACGCCGAGTTCGGGTCGAGACCATCCTTTGAGAGAGAGGCTTTCGCGAAGAACCGCCTCTCGCCGCCTTTCTTTTTGCATCTCTTGTTGCGGCTGTGTGATCCATAAACAAGAACCTCTCCGGAAGGCAGCCGGGACAGCGCCTCGATGTCTCCAATTTCAAACTTGCCGCCACCACTGTGCGGCAACCGTTTCAGGCTAATCTTCTGAATGAACCCATTTGTGAGCTGAGCGCCATCGATACCGAAAAGGTAGAGATTCTTTTCTTTCTCGTTATCACCGACCAGAAGGCAATGTCGATCTGACTCTTCCGGACATTTCACGATGAGCGCAGCCGAGGCTTCACAAACGGGATGACCCCCGAGTGATTTTCCGACCTTTTTGCTGTCGTCACCGAAAGCCGGAGAAACACACAGCATCAAAGCCAGAACACCGAGACTATTTAAGGGCTTGTAGATCATCGAAAATATGCCACAAACAGGCGCACACGAAAACGACCCGCCTTCGCCGCAAAACAGGATCAATATAATATATAAATTCTATATTTACTATTTTCTTATTTTTAAATTACGAGATTTAAAAAATCTCATGCTTGAGGACTTATTGGCGATCTTCAACTCCATTGGCTGACAACGTCCGCCGAACCGCATCCTGCCACCCCGCATATTTGCGCTCGCGTTCCTCTGCCTGCATTTCCGGTTCGAAGCGCCGCTCAAGCGCCCAGCGGCCGGCAAATTCCTCAGGCCCGGGATAGAGCCCGGCCTGCATCCCGGCGACGTAGGCCGCGCCGAGCGCCGTTGTCTCATGGACCACCGGCCGATCGACCGTGGCGCCGAGAATGTCGGCGAGGCGTTGCATGGTCCAGTCGGACACCGCCATGCCCCCGTCTACCCGCAGCACGGTGTTTCCGGCTTTGGCCCCGTCGCGCCGCATGGCCTCAAGCAGATCGCGGGTCTGAAAACACACGCTTTCGAGCGCGGCGCGGGCGAACTCCGCCGGCCCCGTGGCACGGGTCAGCCCGAACATGGCGCCGCGCGCCTCACTGTCCCAGTAAGGCGCGCCGAGTCCCGCAAAAGCCGGCACAAGATAGACCTCATGATGGGCATTCGCCTCATCAGCCAGCGGCCCCGCACGCGCCGCATCCTCGATCAGGCCAAGCCCGTCGCGCAGCCACTGCACTGCAGCTCCGGCGATGAAGATCGAACCCTCCAGCGCGTAGACCGGCTTGCCATCGAACTGATAGGCAATCGTCGTCAGCAGCCGGTTGTCCGATCTGACCGCCTTGTCGCCGGTCACCAGCACAGCAAAACACCCCGTGCCGTAGGTGGACTTCATCATGCCGGGCTCGAAACACGCCTGACCGATGGTGGCCGCCTGCTGGTCGCCGGCGATTCCGGCAATCGGAACGGGCACGCCGAACAATCCGGCGTCCGTGTGGCCGAAGTCGGCGCCGCAATCCCGCACTTCCGGCAGGACGGCGCGGGGCACCCGGAACAGTTTCAACAGGTCCTCGTCCCAGCGGTGCTCCATGATGTTGTAGAGCATGGTCCGGCTGGCGTTGGTCGCATCGGTCGCGTGCACCTCACCGCCGGTGAGCCGCCACAGCAGAAACGTATCGACCGTGCCGAACGCCAGCTTGCCCTCCTCCGCCGCACGGCGCGCGCCATCGACGTTGTCGAGCAGCCAGGCGAGCTTGGTCGCCGAGAAATAGGGATCGAGTAGCAGGCCGGATCTGGCGGCGACGGCGCGCTCGTGACCCTCGGCCTTCAGGCGCTCGCAGAGGTCTGCGGTGCGGCGATCCTGCCAGACAATGGCGCGGTCGACCGGCTTGCCCGTCTCGCGGTCCCAGAGAAGCGTGGTCTCGCGCTGGTTGGTGATGCCGATTGCGGCGATGTCCTTCGCGTCGCTATCCGCCTTGGAGATTGCCTCCCGCGCCGTCTCGACGGTCGTGCTCCAGATGTCTTCCGGGTCATGCTCGACCCACCCGGAGCGCGGGAAATGCTGCGGGAACTCGGCCTGTGACTTGGCCGCCACATTCAGATCTTCATCGAACGCCATCGCGCGGCTCGACGTCGTGCCCTGGTCGATGGCGAGGACGCATCCGGACATCACACCTCACCTGGCGTCGGGTTTCGCAAATCCAGATCCATGAACACCTTGTTCGGCCATTTCGGCCCGTCTTCCTCATACGGATCGCGGTCGCGGAACCCAAGTGCGCCATAGAGCGCGACCGCCGCATGCTGAAGGGGGCCGGTGTCGAGGCGCATGCGCGAGAAACCGCGTGTCCGGGCGGCATCGATCACGACCGTGGCGAGGGCCCTCCCGACGCCCTTCCGGCGAAAAGCCGGGTCGACGAACATCCGTTTCATCTCGCAGGTTGCGTCATCGATGCGGGAGAGCATCACGCACCCGGCCGGCGCGCCGCTCACACGCCCCAGCAGGATGATCCCGCCGGGCGGCGCATGGCGCTCGGGGAGTGTGGAGAGAATCTCCTCGAAAGCGGCCTCACCATATTGCGCCTCGACCATGTCGATCTCGTGCGCATAGAGCACGCACTGCGCGTTCCGAAAGGCCCGGCACAGACCGCGCACCGCTTCGAGGTCGGCCCCGCCCCTGACCTCTGCAACCGTCACCTGAGGCGCCATCGCCGGGCCGGTGGCAGGTTCAGAGGCGCAGGATGCCCTGGGCATTCTCGACGAAGATGCGGCGACGGGAGTCGTCGGAGAGCATCCGCAGGCTCTGCCCCGGCATGTCGTTGTCCCAATGGGGATAGTCGGTGGCGAAGCACAACAGATGATCGCCAATCAGCTCGACCAGGCTTTTGAGTTGCGCCGGATCGGCCGGTTCGTCCAGCGGCTGCGTCGACAGCTTGACGTGTTCGTTGACGTAGTCGATCGGCGATCTTTTCACCCACGGCACGTCGAACCGCACGCCGCGCCAGGCCTTGTCCATGCGCCACATGGTCGGCAGCACCCAACTGCAGCCGAACTCCACGAACAGCACCTTCAGCTCCGGGAACCGTTCGAGCACACCGCTGAAAACCAGGCTGATGAGGTTGGCCTCGCCCACCTGCGACAGCGAGCAGTAGCGCTCGGCATAGGACTCCGGCCAGCCGCCGGCGATGACCGGGGAGCCGTGATAGACGTTTTCCGTGCCGGTCACGTGCAGGAGAATCGGCAGGCCCTTCTCCTGCGCGGCCGCATAGATCGGATGATAGTGCCGGTTGCCCATGGGGATGTTGAGCAGGGGCATGAAGATGGCGGCAACGCCCGGCTCATCGCCGATGCGCTCGATCTCCTTCGCCGCCTCTTCCGGGATCTGCACGGGCACGACCGCGGCGTAGCGGATGGCCCCTGCGTCCTTCAGCTTCCACTCCTCAAGGTGATAGTCGTTGAACGCCCGGCACAAGGCAACGCTCTCGTCAGGCCCGGCAAGTACGGTCGCCAGTGCGCCGGCCTGAATGCAGGTGCAGACCGCCGCCCGGATCCCGTGCGGCTCGATCAGGTCCTCGACGATATAGTCCGGGTCCGAGCCTCCGGGGCCGCCATCGGGCGTCCTCGCGTCCGGACGGATCGCGTGCCCACCATTGGGCACGGCGAGGCGCGGCGACAGGGCGCTGTGGCCGACGCCGACGCCCTTGGTCTCGAGCCGCTGGCGCGTGGCGCGGTCGAGGTAGGGGAAAACCGTCTTCAGGCCCCCGGGCAGAACCGAATGAATATCGCAATCGATGATATCGCCCGCGAGCGGGTCTTTCGGTCCGTTGGCCCGTTTGGGCTTGTCCATCACGGTCATTTTTTCTCTCCTGATTTTATGCCGCTCACCCGGACGCGTCCGTCCTCGACGCTAACCGGATAAGTTTTTGCGCGCATGCGCTGCCCCGTAAACAGGCACTCGCCGGTGTGCAGCGAAAACTCGTAGCCATGCCAGGGGCATCGTACCACGTCGCCGTCCATGCCGTAGACCAGCTCGCCCGGCTCGGACGGGATCAGCGTGCCACCTACAGGTCCCTTGCAAAGCGGCGCGCCGCGGTGCGGGCAGAAATTGGCGATGGCGAACACCTCGCCACTTGAGGAACGGTAGACGCCGATCTCGCGCTTGCCGACGCGCATCACGCGGAAAGCGCCTTCGGGAAACTCCTCCAGAGGTCCGAGGTCGGTTGTGCTTTGATCAGCGCGCGCGTCCATTGTTCTTATCCTTCTTGTGGAGGCTGCATACTAGTGCGCCGCGCGGCGCGGGGCAAAGGGCATGGGATTTTCTCAGTGCGCCTCATCCCAGTTGTTCGCGGCGCGGGCATCGACCTTGAGCGGCACGTTGAGGTGGACGGCGGGTTCCGGCGATTTTTCCATCACCTGCGCCGCCACTTCCATGGTCTTGTCGACCTCTTTGTCCGGCGCTTCGAAGATCAGCTCGTCATGGACCTGCAGCAGCATGCGCGCGGAGAGCTTTGCGTGCCCGAGCGCCCCCTCCATGCGGATCATGGCTCGGCGGATGATGTCGGCGGCCGTCCCCTGGATCGGCGCGTTGATGGCGGCGCGCTCCTTGAAGGCGCGCAGTTGCGGGTTCTTGGAGTTGATGTCGGCGAAGTGGATGCGCCGCCCGAAAAGGGTCTCGACAAACCCCTGCTTGCGCGCCAGCTCCTTGGTCGCCTCCATATAGTCGCGGATGCCGGGGAAACGCTCGAAATAGGTCTTGATGTAATCCGCCGCTTCCGAACGCGGGATGCCGAGCTGGTTGGCGAGGCCGAACGCGGAGATACCGTAGATGATGCCGAAATTGATGGCCTTGGCGCGGCGGCGCGTCTCCGGCGGCATGTCCTTCACCGGCACGCCGAACATCTCGCTCGCCGTCATGGCGTGAATGTCGAGCCCGTCGTCGAACGCCTTCTTCAGCGCCGCGATGTCGGCCATATGGGCAAGCACGCGCAACTCGATCTGCGAATAGTCGGCGGAGATCAGCTTGTTGCCTTTTTCGGCGACGAAGGCGGTGCGGATCGAGCGCCCTTCCGGCGTGCGCACGGGAATGTTCTGCAGGTTGGGATCGGTCGAGGCCAGCCGTCCCGTCGAGGTGGCGGCCATCGCATATGACGTGTGGATGCGCCCCGTGTCCGGATTGATATGGCCCGGCAGCGCATCGGTGTAGGTGCTCTTGAGCTTCGACAGCTGCCGCCACTCCAGCATCTCCTGAACAAAACCGCGCGCCTCCCCGGGCAGGTCCTCGTTGGCGGCGAGATCGTCGAGCAGTCCGGCGCGCGTCTCCCACTGGCCGGATTTGGTCTTCTTGCCGCCCGGAAGCTTCATCTTGTCGAACAGGATCTCGCCGAGCTGGCGCGGCGAGCCGATATTGAACTCGGTGCCCGCCGCCTTGTGGATGGAGTCCTCCAGGCCGCCGAGCTTCTGGGCGAAGTCACCGGAGAGCCGCGAGAGCACCTGCCGCTCCACATGCACGCCGTTGCGCTCCATCCGCGCCAGAACCCCCGCCAGGGGCCGTTCGAGTGTCTCGTAAACGCTGGCCATGCTCTCCGCCGCCAGACGGGGCTTCAGCAGCATCCACAGCCTGAGCGTCACGTCAGCGTCTTCCGCCGCATATTCGCTCGCCTTGTCGATGGGGATCTGGTCGAAGGTCAGCGCGGATTTGCCCGTCCCGGCAATGTCCTTGTAGGAAATGCAGACGTGCCCCAGATGCCGCAGCGCCAGCTCGTCCATGCCATGACGCCCGCGGCCCGAATCGAGCGTATAGGACAGGAGCATGGTGTCGTCGATCGGCGCGAGCGCGATGCCGTGCGACGCCAGCACTGTCATGTCGTATTTGAGGTTCTGCCCGATCTTGAGAACCGACGCGTCCTCCAGCAGCGGCTTGAGCGCCGCGACCGCTTCGTCGAGCGGTATCTGCGTCGAGTCGCCGACGCCCTCAAGGTCGAGCCCGTCGCCCGCGCCGTGCTGCAGCGGCACATAGCAGGCGCGTGCCGGCTCAGTTGCCATGGAGACGCCGACGAGACGCGCCCGCATCTCGTCGAGCGAATCCGTCTCCGTGTCGAACGCGACATATCCCTTCTTGCGCGCCTCGGCGACCCACGCTTCCAGCGCGGCAATGTCCGTGACCGTCTCGTAGGCCGAACGGTCGACCGGTAGTTTGGCGATCTCGTCGGCACGATAGGCGGCGAGGTCGGCCGGCGTCGCCGCGTCCGCACCACGGCTTGCTCCATTGCCCGATGATGTGCCGGCCTTGCCGGCCGCCTTCCCCGCAGGCTTGGCGGACCGCGCCGGCGGCTCAGCACCGAGCGCCTCGGCAACGCGGCGGGTGAGCGTGGTGAACTCCATGTCCGCCATGAAGCCGAGGATCTGATCGGCGACCGGCGCGTGCACACCCGTCTGGTCGAGCGGAACCTCGACGGGCACATCGTCCTTCAGCAGCACCAGCTCGCGGCTGATGCGCGCCTGGTCCGCGAACGCGATCAGGTTCTCCCGACGTTTCGGCTGTTTGATCTCGTCGGCATGCGCCAGAAGATTGTCGAGGTCGCCATACGCCTCGATGAGCTGGGCCGCCGTCTTGACGCCGATCCCCGGCACGCCCGGTACGTTGTCGGTCGAATCGCCGGCGAGCGCCTGCACTTCGACAACCTTGTCCGGCCCGAGACCGAAGCGCTCCCTCACCTCGTCCGGCCCGATGTGCTTGTTCTGCTTCATGGTATCGACCATGATCACGCCCGGACCGACGAGCTGCATGAGGTCCTTGTCGGAGGAGATGATCGTCACGTCCCCGCCGTCCGCAACCGCCTGCCTGGCGTAAGTGGCGATCAGGTCGTCCGCCTCGTAGCCCTCCTGCTCGATGCAGGCGACATTGAAGGCGCGCGTCGCATCGCGGATGATCGAGAACTGCGGCACCAGATCCTCCGGCGGCTCCGGACGGTTGGCCTTGTAGTCGGGATAGATGTCATTGCGGAACGACCGCCCCGAATAGTCGAAGATGACGGCGATATGGGTCGGCTCGAATGCGTCGGTCGTGTCGGTGAGCAGCTTCCACAGCATCTGGCAGAAGCCGTGCACCGCGCCCACCGGCAATCCGTCGGACGGGCGCGACAGCGGCGGCAGGGCGTGGTAGGCGCGGAAGATGTAGCCCGATCCGTCGACCAGAAAAACATGGTCGCCTTTCTTCACCGGGCGCGGTTCGGAAGACGGTGTCTTGTTCTCGGCGGCACTCATGGCAGCGCACTATAAGGCCGCGCCGGGCCGAGGTCAGGTGAAACTTCGCAAGCCACGCCGGAAACGCGTATCCGGTCAGCCACCCGTCATCTTGCAGGGCTTTGCCGACACGACGCACTGGAAGTGGGCGCTGTTCTCAAACGCCCGGCAACTCATGGAGCGCTTGCGGGCAAGGTGCCAGTGCCCGGCTTCCGGATCGCGCTCAGCCGCTTCCTTCTGCCATGCCCTGATGGCGGCGAGCTCGGCCATGGACTGGCGTTTGTCGGTCCACCCGTATGCCGCCAGCCGATCCGACTGGCAGGTCAAGCCATCGGGCAGCCTGTCAGTCGTCAGGGCATGGGTTGTTACAATACCGCCGACCAGCAAACCAAAAAAAAGAGACAGTCCAAGCGTACGATTCATCAGGGGCCCTCGGGGATAGGGGAAAACGGTTTTACCCGGAGAACTCCTGCAATCCGGCAAACACGCGCGGGTCAATTCGCGTCAAATTTTGTTCGAATTTACCGAAAATTTTCGGCACCCGGCAACAGTGCCATTCAATTGCGCGCAAGCCGCCGATCAAGTAGTCTCGCCCGCGCGACGCACCCGTAGCTCAGCTGGATAGAGCGCTGCCCTCCGAAGGCAGAGGTCACACGTTCGAATCGTGTCGGGTGCGCCATTTTTCTTTGTTTATCAGACGGTTATAAGCATCAATATTTGACGACCGGATCCTATAGCTCCGGGGAAGCATAGGGGAAGCGCTCGCGACGAATCTAGGAGGTCTGGCGATGCCCGATGAGCCAAAGGATCCTTCGCTTGAAATTGCCAAAAGAGATCGCGAATTGGCCCTGCCCTGGAAGGCATTCGATATGAGCCGGGAGGCAGGCTAGACGCTCTACTCGCACAGCTGCAGAGGCGACAGGATGACGACGACTAAAAGATGGATCGCTGTGTTTGTATTGTTTACTGCGCTTGGTGTGCAGAGTGACCGCGCCGTCCACGCAGCGAGTTTTATGAGCGACAAAGGGATGGCGATTCTCTGTTTCCAACACGATGCCGAGACGCGTGCCGGTTGCCGCTTGTACATTCAGGGGGTTGTTGAGACGCTTTTTCTCGTCAATGAGGCGAGCCGACTCGGGAAGGGCACGATCAATCCGAATCTCACGCTCTGCGAGAAAGCCGTATTGCAAGAATGGGACCTAATCGTTCAGGTCGTCAGATCCAATGTAAAAAGCATGCAAAGCGGTTTCGCGGTTTTCGAGATACGGAATGCCCTTCACAACCTTTTCTGCGATGGCAAGAATTGATGAGCCCAAGCCGGGGGGCAGTCAAGCCTCCCGAGGCGGCGTGTTCCTTGGGCTTACTCTTATGATGCCAATATCGGAAGCAAACGGGACGAGGAGTCGGTTTGATTGTCGGGCTCATCGGTTGCTGGAGTATTGAGGGGTCAGTATGACACGCGAGTTCAAATTGATGGCGGTGACGCTTTGTCTTGTTGCATCGTTGCCATATTCCATCTCGGCGCAGGACTACACAACTGCAGCCCAAATGCTGAGTAATTGCAGGTCTATCTCTAACTCCAAAGTGCTATCTAATCGGCAGTTGGTGTTTCCTCGATCTTTGGGTTTTGACGACGGAACCTGTTGGGGCGCTTTTGCGACCCTACAGCGCTTGTCGGCACGCAGTCTCAGGCAGCAGCGAACAAAGACCATGACAAATGCATGTCCTCCGCCTGAGAGCTCTCTACTGCAAATAGTTCGAGTATTTGTGAGATATGCCGATCTGCATCCCGAAGCCCAGCATAAGCGTTGGGAAGAGGTTGCGCTCGATGCTCTTTGGAAAGCATTTCCCTGCGAGCGCTGATGTCAGGGCGATATCTAGCCTTATGGCCTAATGCCGATGCGGATCGAGCGGCAGTTTCTTTTTCAACTCCCAACGCTTCAAGATATCCTGCGCTTGCCGCCGGGCGATTTCTTCAAAGACATCCGCGCCGCGCCTCTCGTCCAGCCGCTTCACGATGAACGGACTCTGCCGGAGCGTGTGCCTGAGCACGAATGTCAGTGTCCATTCCGTATCATCATCAGCCGTCATATGATGACGCTACCGCAACCAGAACAATATGTGAACATGAATGTGCAACCTATACTCGCAAACGACGAATATCGAGGCTATCCGACGCCTGTTTAAAGTCACGTCAGTCACCCCCAGTGCTGGTAACCTTCCGTCCCAGTCGGCCATTTTCCCTGGCTTCGATGCACCGGTGGTGCGCAAGACCGACAATGGCCGCGAGCTGCTAATGATGTCCTGGGGTTTCGTCCTGCCTCAGAAGGGTAAGGCACCAAGGCGTGTCACCAACACCCGCGACGACAAGGTGCTATCAAGTTCATTTTGGAAAGGGTCATTCGAGGAAAGGCGGTGTCTTGTTCCCGTCACATCATTTTCGGAACCGAAGGGGCGGAACCCGCCGTGTGGCACTGGTTTGCCTTGAAGGGCGACGAACCGCGCCCGCCGTTTGCCTTTGCCGGGATCTGGAGGACATGGAAGGGTCCGCTCAAGAAAGACGGAGAGCCGGTCGAGGCGAACGTGTATTCGTTCTTGACGACTGCGCCGAACGAGGTGGTCAAGGCGATCCACCCGAGCCGGATGCCGGTGATGCTCTCAGGGAGTGAGGACTTTGATACCTGGATGGATGGCACGGCTGAGGAAGCGTTTCAGCTAGCCAAGCCTTTTCCAGCTGAGCAAATGCACATCGTCCACACAGGTGAGAAGAAGGACGCGGCCTGAGGGCCGGCGGCTACCACCATGAGACAGACTCGTAGCACTCTGCGCGTCTCGCGTTGTCACTTGCCGGTTTGCAGTTGTTTTTGCCGGTGTCTCGCGCGTAGCCACGGGCGCGCATGCAGTTGTCTATGAAGTTTGTGACGGTGTGCAGGTGAACGATCGCTTCCATTCCTGGATTGCGCACCCAATTTGCACCGGGATGGTTTGCGTACGTCTTTGCGGCCTCCACCTTGCAGCCAGCCAACTCCGCTTCTTTGTCAGTGCATCCGGCAAGCAATACGGTCCCGAGCATCAACACCGATGAGACTCTCTGGACGTCAGTCATCCCGGTCTTTGTCATTCGTGACGCTTCACGCAACAACCTTCTCATTGTCAGCCTTGGACCTAATTTTGGGTGGCGTCAAACTCCGTTTGCGCGGTCGCTTCTGTTCTTCTAACTCCCGCCGCACATGTCTGTTTGTCCTCATTCCTTCAACCGGCTTTTCCCAGATGCAAGGATAGGACATGCAGGAATAGCGCTATTGTCCAAATTTGTCGCCGAAGGTTGGTGTTTTATAGTCTTGGGACACGTAATTTTCCTTACCTCCACATTAGTTGCGTAGCCTAGAACGCGGATTCACAAGAGCGCAACCAAAGCCGGAAGGAGAGCCTGCCATGGCTCAAATCGATCCCCCTCCTCTTCCTCCCCGCCTTTATCGATATCGGGACGTGTCGTCGGTTGAATTGGCGGCACAGGAGCTTGACGCAATCTCAAATGGCTATCTCTGGTGCAGCCGTTATCGAGATCTGAATGATCCGATGGAGGGGATCTACGGCACATCACCATGGCTAGCGAAACAGCTTAGGTTCAATAATCTGGCTGGCGAAATCCTAAATCACAAACGCTCACTCGGGATATGCTGCTTCAGTGACAACCACGACAACGAGTTGCTGTGGGCTCACTACGCCAAGAATTATAGCGGCATCTGCGTGGCGTATAGCACGCGGGAGTTGCGGTCTGGATTAGATGACGATGTGCACCTTGTTCGCGTGGCCTATGATGGTAGCCCACCAAGGATCGGCAAAGATTACCAACAGCACCCTCAACGGGCTGCAAGAACGATCCTTTCACACAAAAAATCCTGCTGGCTTTATGAGAGAGAGTGGCGCTTGTTGACAAACTCAAACGCAGTGGATGTCCCCGGGCGTTTGAAGATAGCCAAGGGGGGGTCTGTCAAAGCTGTCTATCTCGGACCGAGAATCGAAAACGAGGCTAGAGCCAAGCTGGTAGAGGATCTCACGAGAATAAAGATACCGATTCACACGATGAAGGTATCGGGATACGAGCATGAGTGGGCGCCTCTATGAGGTTGATGGTGCGGGATGACAGACGATTTTGGGGGATGAGGACTCTGGTGCGTGAATGAGCGGCACGTCGGAAGAGGTGTTCAAGCTAGCAGAGCCGTTCCCGGAAGAGAGGACGCACATCGTGCATAGTGGAGAGAAAAAGAACGTGGCATAAAAAGTCGAACGCTACTCTGGCAAACTCGACGATAATGAACAAAGCAGACGAAACAGAACCCGACGACACCCTTTCGGGGCAGAGCCCAACTCCACTGCAGAAATCGCTTTCACAAACCGCAGGCAACCTCTTGGAAAGGATGTTAGGACCCGCTGCCGACGAGCTGGGCACCTACTTGGGGGATCAAATTAGGGCGTGGAGATTTCGCCAAAAGAACATTGAAGAAATCGCTGAAAAGACATCAGAAGAAATCAAACGGCGCGGTTTGGATAACAACCGCCTTAAATCACTCCCGCAAGGTGATGTGTACCGAGCGATGGATGCCTGCTCGCTTGAGGATGATGAGACCGTTCAGCAGCTATGGGCCGGTCTATTTGCGAGCGCCATGGACCCCGACAAATCAATCTCGGCGTCAAAGGTCTTCGTAGACATCTTGAGATCACTTGGCCCAGCGGAAACAGGCCTTTTGCTTGTCCTTCATCAAATCGAAACGCGTCGCCCCGAGCCAGAGGATAAAACGGCAAAGGGATATGCCGCCGCCCGAAAGCTCTTATTAGAGTCAGTGAGAACATTGGCCGATCGAGTTTGGCGAAGGCGCTCGTCAAGTGAGAGAGAAAAGGCAGTGCAAAACCTAATGCGGTTGCGTTGCATCGGATTTCGAACTGGTAAGCGTTATAGCGAGCGCGCGCTGTTGAGGTGGCACGCGGATCGAGAAGCCCCTGCTCGCGCCGATGTGACCGCCAAGGCTCTGGACTATCTCGAAAGTCTCTCTCTGGCAGTTTCGGGAACCGGGAAGGGATCGCCCGCCACCATTCCAAAAATGGAACAGGAGAAAATTCCTGAGGTCATATTTGAGCTCACCTCTCTCGGCCGATCGCTAATGGACGCGTGCAATGTTGAAAGCACAAACCGGGACGCGCCTTCATGACCAGTTAGGCCCTGAAGCGGACAAGGCCCTATCACAAACCTCCACAAGCGGCTCAGTCTTCAATCAATTCGTCCACCAGACTGCCGGTTAGTGTGCCGTGCTTCAGCAGTGCCGCGGCCACGCGTTCAATCTTGTCGCGGTGCTCGCGGACCAGGCGCCGGGTCTGTCGCCTAATGCGCGGCTCGTACCGGCGCCACGCCTCTGCAGAAATGTCAGGCTCGCGTGAGTAAACGGTATGCGCAATGTGCCTTCTGTCTGTGCCGTCGTCGCCACTGCAATGGCCCAGCAAAACATCCTCAGCTTCGGCTCCTGCCATCACCATGATGATGTAAGCGCGGTGCACCAACCGCAACTCGCGATGCCAGGTGGCTGGGCTTTCCTGCCACCGGCCAAACACTTCGTAGGCATCGTCAAGCAAGAGGGAATGCCCAGCTTCGCCCTCTTCCTCATTCGGAACGACAGTCACCTCGCCGCAATCCAATCCGAGAACGCGACCAATGACCGCGTGCGCTGCCTCATGGTAGGCTGTCGATTGCTGCCCAAAGAGTGTTTTGCATGCATGTGGACCTATCTGAGGCAATCTCCCCGCCTCGGAGAATTGCTGAGTCGACGCGCAGTGGCGATCAAGCCTTCACCATCCAATATTTCCAGGTTGCCGTCACTGAGGGATGCAAGGTAAGAGGGATTAGCCATCGCCGAGGCTCCTTCTCGGTTGGTGGTTAGGCCTTGGGCGGTGTTGGCGCACCGTCTAGGGCCGCTTAGTTACAACTAATATAGTTGCTTAATATCTATTTTTCAACCGTTGTGGTTGCAAAAATTCATTAACACTCCCATATTGTCGGCATGATTAGCCCAGAACAATGCCGCGCAGCACGCGCACTGCTCAATTGGACACAACAAGACCTCGCCGACCTGTCAGGCGCTGGCTTGTCGTCCGTCAAAGGTCTTGAGAGTGGAGAAAAGAAAACCCACGCCCGCATTCGCGAAATGATCCGAAAGACACTTGAGAATGAAGGCGTTCAATTTCTGAACGGAGACGCGCCGGGTGTCCGGTTGGTGGGGAAACCGTCACCGGCGTAGGGCCACCATGAACGAAGACGAAAAGGGGCAGGCTGACGAGATTCGCAAGCGTCTTCTCATGTGTAGTTCGCATGAGCGGTTAGAGCTAATGCTGGAATATACCGAAGACGTTTCCGATGCTGTGTTCTGGGACGTGTTTGCGTTCGACTGGACGCATTGTGATGCGACGTGGTTGTACCAAGACGCATTGCTATACGAGTTGGCGACCCGCAGCGTGCCCAATTACCCCGCGTCGAAAATCGGCACCGATGAGAGCCGGAAGTTCTTCAGCAGCCTCCCTGATCCGGTAACGGTCTATCGTGGTTGTTCTCGTGAACGTGTTCTTGGAGACAACCGACATCGAGGTAGCGCGAGGCTTTGCGCGCGGACATCGCAACATTCGCATCCCAGACCCTGCTGTGGCTAAGACGAGCATACCCAAGGCTTGCATCTTCACGGTTTTCCAAAACCGAAAAGAAAGCGAAACTCTGCTCGACCCCGAAGAGCTTCACGGATTGAAAATCACGCCCTTCATAGCGGACGATGATGGTTCCGGGGGCCATCTCAAGACGCCATAGCAACAAGTCTCGCCTCAATTCACTGATACGGCCCCTTATGGCCCGCGACAGCATCAAACTGGAAGACCCGGTATTTGGTAGCAAACGAACCAAGCTTCCGACGCCGCGCCGTTAACCATTCTTAATAAATTCTTAACAAGCATACGTGAGCCGTGTCAGGTTACGCGACCGGCTTTTGTATTGCGTGGGGAGGTTGCCGGGCGTGAATACTTTACATTTCGGCGACAATTTGCAGGTGCTGCGCGATCACATAAGTGATGAAAGCGTAGACCTCATTTATCTTGACCCGCCTTTCAACTCGAATGCCACGTACAATCTTCTGTTTGAAGAATCGACAGGACAAACATCAGGGGCGCAGATAGAGGCCTTTCGCGATACTTGGGAGTGGGGTGAAAGTGCTGCGGATGCGTATGAGGATGTTATGCGCGCGGCAGGTGATGCTGCACTTGTCATGAAGGGGCTGAAGTCATGGCTCGGTCAAAACGCTATGATGGCCTATCTGGCAATGATGACGGCGCGGCTACTACATCTGAAGCGTGTTCTAAAACCCACTGGCTCGCTGTATCTGCATTGTGATCCGAAGGCTAGCCATTACCTCAAAGTAATCTTAGATGCAGTATTTGGCCATGAAGGATTCCGGAACGAGATCGTTTGGGCGCGCTCGCGAAATCCAAAAGGATCACAGCACGGGAATCGGCGTTATAGCCCAAATACAGACAGCATCCTCTATTACGCGAAAGACAGCGGTACACATTTAGATTTGGATAGCATTCGCCGTTCCCTCACGGATACGGAGATGGCCGAAAAATACAATCGGTCTGATGAGTTGGGTTCCTTTATGGACGGACCGATTCTACGCTCTGCTAGCATGGGACCCAGACCCAATCTTGTTTATGAATATAAAGGATTTACTCCCGGCCCCGCTGGTTGGCGCGTTAACGAGACAGAGCTTAAAGCAATCGATCGCAGAGGCGATCTCGCTTGGTCGAAGTCTGGTGCTCCAAGACGCAAATGGCGGCCCAGCGAAGATCGGGGGATGCCAGTCGGTAGTCTTTGGGAGGATATACCTCCAATAAATTCGCAGGCGCGTGAGCGGTTGGGATACCCAACACAAAAGCCATTGACGTTGTTGGAACGGATCATAAAAGCGTCGTCAAAAGAAGGCGACGTAGTTCTTGATCCATTCTGCGGCTGCGGGACGACCGTGGAGGCTGCTGAAAGTCTAAAGCGTCAATGGATAGGTATCGATGTCACCCATTATGCAGTCACGCTCATCGAAGCGCGGATGGAAGCAACTCACCCGAGCGCTGAATATAAGATCGAGGGTCGCCCAGTCGATCTAGCCGGAGCGCGGGATTTAGCCCGCCGTGACAAACATCAATTCCAATGGTGGGCTGCTTGGCGAGTAGGTGCCCAATCCTATCGCGAGGAAAAACGCGGCGCTGACCGCGGCATTGACGGAAATATATTTTTCAAGAATGGCCCCTATGGAGACGGGCGGATCATTATCTCAGTAAAGGGCGGCGAAAAAGTCGGTGTCGAGATGGTCCGGGATCTGCGTGGTGTGATCGAGCGCGAAGAGGCTGAAATGGGCGTACTTGTAACGCTGGCCAATCCGACCAAACCAATGAAAAAGGAAGCATTGGACGCCGGTACTGTTAGGCGTTCCGCGCACGGACGCATGCCGCGTTTGCAGATTGTGACAGCGGCTGATCTCTTGGAAGGTCGCTTACCCGCACTGCCGCCGTTGCCGGTACCGGAACGGCATCCAATTCGCGCACCCCGCCGACGGCATCGCGACCAACTTGAATTGTTGCTGCCATTCCCCGGTGAGAAAGTCGCACCTGATAAGGCTGTCGTGGTCGACCCGCGCTTTGTTAGCGTCGCCTAATTGCGAACAACCTCCCAGAGCTTGAACTGAGTTGGGCCTTCAGCGGACTTCACCAGTCTCTTTTCGCGGTGTGATTTTATACATGCTCCTGCGCTCGTCGTTCACATTTTAACGCCGCCGCCACACCCAGGGCGGCTCAAACTGGCTCACCCAGATTCCACGCTTCTCAGCTTCAGCCTGCCGTTGCTCATCTGAGTACACTCCGCCACTGTATCGCGTGAAATCCAAAGCCCAACCGTTTCGAACAAGCCAGGACCCAACATCCTTGTCTCCGACTTTGCAAACGGCCACCATCCGACCGTAGCGATCAGTGTCTCTATGGGCGCATTCCACGGTACGTGCACCCAGGAAACCGGCCAGGGCATTTGCGCTGCTCCTTCCACATCGCCAGGGCTTGCCGTCTCTGAAGCAGCGCTGTCGGCCTTCCGGCGCATCGATACCCCACAAGCGAATGCGCTTGCCGCGGATCTCTATCGTGTCTCCGTCAATAACACTCGCCCGACCCACCAGGTCGTTCAACGAGCTGACTTGTTGGGTAGAATCGTTACCGAACAATGCCGCAATCATAAGCAACGGAGCCATCACGAAAAGGACTACTTTCCGAACGCCTCGTCGCGCCGAATAGTAAGGTCGTCGAAACGAAAACAGACCACGTCTTTTGCGCTGGAGGAACATCTCACCTGAGAACCGCTAGCATCGATTCTCGACAATCATAGCAGGTAACCCAGGTATCCAATGGAATCAGGCATGTCCGCCGCAGGTGCCGTCTGCGCAACTAACCGTTAGTTTCTAGTGGCAGTGGAACGTCCCTCGTTTGCGGTCCATGTGACAGCACCTCGGAAGATAGGCTTTCCGACACCCGCCACCGTGCTCGACCACCTCTATTGAAACTCGCTCAAGCGACACCGCATGTGAAGGAATGCCGACAAGCCAAGCACCAGCGGCAACCACGATTATCAATCCACGAACTCGCATTTATTTTCCTCCTTTTTTACAAGCAGGTGAGCTTTCTCTTGGATGCGATCTTCTGCCAATCCGGCCCCAACGTTGAGCGGGCGTCGATCGCATTCTGAGCGCCCGGCTCACCGGTCCTGAACATTCGGACAGTCAGTCCCTGGCCAGGTGCATACACCGGAACACCGCCATAGGTGGTACTTGTCGCTGAGCCGTATGCATTCGCATATCCAGCGCCTCCGTAAGCTGCGGCAGACCCGGTCGTGTATGTCTGAGTTGGGGTCGTCCCGACATATGTGCTTGTGGCCTGCGCTCCGGCAACAATGAAGCTGTCATACCCCCGGTTGATCGTCTCAACCGCTGCTTGCCTCAACGCGAGTTTTCGAGCGCCTCTCGAGCCACAGACCGGAGCAGCTTGCGTGTCAATGTGCACAGCGTTCTTGGCTAGCGGGATGGTTGATGAGCTCGCGCATGCAACTAGTGGTAGCGTCGCAATTAGCCCAAAAAGACGGAGTGATTTCATGCCGTCCCCCCGCAGAAAATGTCCAGATTGGCCGTCTGCAGTATTATAATGTTACATTAGGAAGAATTCCAAATTGCACGGCAAAGTCGGGGGATAAGTCGGCATGAAATACTCATTCATTTTCTCTGTTTTCGCTGCGCTGGTGCTGGCATGGCCGGCGCATGCCTGGGACGGAACAGATGTCGACACAGGCAATGATGTTGAGATAGAGCGCGGGAACCTAGTTCGCAGTGGCCGCGACATCGAGGTCTACGATTACGAGACGGGCGAGTATCATGACGTGACCGTTGAAGACATCAACCGTTACGGCGGAACTGTTGAGATTGAGGTCTTCGACAATACGACAGGCGAGACGCGCACCTTGGAGTTCTACGACCGCCGGTAGTCTGACACCGCGGCGTGGACTATGGGCGCTGCCGTGTCAGGTCGTGTGAACCCCGTTGCTAACAGGCGGTCCACAGAGAAACTGGCACCTGATTGACCCTTGCGAGTTCCAGCGGGAGACTTTTCGCAAGAGTGGGAGGTCAATCAATGCCAATCGAGATCACACGCAAAGAGCTCTACGAACAGCTTTGGGCACGCCCAATGATTAAGGTCGCGGCCGACTACGGGCTTTCCGATGTTGGTCTAAAGAAGATATGCAAAAAGCACCGGATCCCGGTTCCAGGGTGCGGATACTGGGCCAAAAAGGCCGCCGGCAAGCCAGTCAAACAGAAGCACTTCAGTTCCGCAGACGACCCGTTGATCGAGCGCGTGGTGATACGTGGTGGCCCAGAACAAAGACTGTCCGACGGCATCAAGGCTATTGCGAAGGCGGCAAAAGAACGAGAGAAAAAACCCGAAAACACAGTTGAAGTGAACCCCGCGCCAGAACGGTTTCACACAAGAGTCAGACGATCGATCAGAGACCTCAAAAGAGCCGAGCCGTCAGAAAGAGGCCTCGTGGAAGCATTTGACACCGGCACCTTCGATATCGAGGTTGGGCCTGAAAGTATCGACAGAGTTGCAGCCTTTCTGAATGCACTCGTGCTTGCCGCGGAAGACAGAGGATACGCGTTCGTCAACGGCGAGCAGTTCCTGGAATTCCGCGTAGAAGATGAGCAGATCGGGTTCAGAGTGGAAGAGCAAACGAGGCGTATCAAGCACGAGCCGACAGAGGATGAAGTTCGCGAGATTCGTGAGTGGGAGGAAGAGCGTCGTCGAACATACGGTCATCTTCGAGGGTCAAACAGTTGGGACACCTTCCTCCGATTTGGTCGACCGCGAATCCCCGAATGGGACATTGTGCCGACCGGCAAACTCCAGGTGCTAATAGATGCAAATCGCTATTGTCACGACCGCCCGCGTCGGATGTACGCCGACGGCAAGAAGCAACGCATTGAGACCCTCATCAATCCTATCCTTGTCGGTTTGGAGACTTGGGCGGCAGCGATCAAAGAGCAACGGATTAAGGAAGAGCGCAGAGAGCGCGAATACAAAGAGCGAATGCGCCGGCTTGAGGAAGAACGGCGCCGCCAAGCTCTCGAGGGAAAACGCGAAGAGGCATTGTTAAGCGACCTAGAAGAATGGAACAGGCGAGAGCGCGTGTTGCACTACATTGCCGCTGTTGAGGCCAAGCTTGAGTTGGGTGTCTGCTCAGATCCCGAAGCGTCGCGGGAATGGGTCGACTGGGCCAAGCAGTACGCAGAGCGAATAGATCCGCTTGGTGGTGACCGAGTACCGAAGCTACTTCAGCTGGACGACATCCATCCCGGAAACTGGCACGGCTCATGAAATTTGGTCTGGCCCACTCGGCCGCAGCTCGGGCGCAAAACTGCGTAACACGACCACCAATTGATCTTCCGCGATCTCCCCATCAGCACGGAGACGCGCGATCTGCTGTTCTTCTTCCTCGTCGGTTCCGGCCTGTATCTCGACCACCTTTACTTCGCGGTCGTTTCCGCCCTCGAGTCTCTTCAGCCTGTTTTGGAGCGATCGGTTCATCTCCAGTATTCCTTCTGTTTTTTCAGGTTTGGCTCGTCGGACGGGCTTTCTTCAATCCCGGGCTTTGCTCATCCCAATTTGGTGGGTCTACTATGTTCATTATGATGAAGAATACATCGTCTCGCTGATCGTCCGTTATCTCTCCGGCCGCGACCATCTGATCCAGAACCTCATCCGGTTCCGGATCTTTTCCTCTGATGATCATGCGACCGATGTGAGGCCTCTTGGGCGCAAACCGTTGCTCAAGCTTGTCGAGCTTCGCACTCAGCCGATTTCTCATGGCCCTTTAACTCCCTTTTGCTGCGCGCTCGAGCCGTTCGACGCGCTCTTCGATATCCGCCGCCTGAAGCGTGCGAGCGTAGACGTCGACAATCTTCATGATCTCGCCTGCTTCCGACGGGGTCAGTTCGCCGGCAGCTGCGGCCGCGACAATCGCACTTGCTGCCTTCGCGGCGTCGGCGGCCTTCTCCATAGGGGGCAACTTGAAGCACACGGGGCGATCCTTAACCGGCGGCGCCAACCTGTCCAGGCACAGGCGGATCGCGGTCATGTCACCCTCCATGGCCTTTTCGATCGCCTTACGGGTAATTGCCTCGGCCTCGCCGTCCAGAAGGGCCTCGACGGCAAGGGTCGTCTTGTGGCGCGCACCCTTCGGTCGGCCGGCGGGATTACCGGATTGGCCTGGTTTGAAGCGCGTGTCGGTCATTGTCTCGATTGCCTGTGGCACCTATCTTGGGTTCATGCTGTGGCAAGTCTTCCAACTTATGGTCATGTTCATCTGCGGATCCTTCGGCATTTGGATCACCGAGAACCTGCCGGATCATCGCTGCTCCCCTGGCAAGACCGGCACCTGCGGAACGTGCGACATCTTCGCCGACACCCATTTGCGTCTCGTTGGCCGGCGGCTTCTGCGCTTCCGTCACATTGGAATCCGGCTCGGCCGCGCGCTTTCTCGCGTTGGCGATGGCAATCGCCTTCTTCTGCTCTGTCGTCAGTTCTGCCACAGCGAGCGCTCCTCGGGAGTCATATGCTGCCAGATGCTCGGATCGACGCCTTCAGGGGGTGGTCTTTGCGTCCCATCACTCGACGACGGCGCCTCATCCGGCACTTCGAGGAGTGGCCCGAGGTTCAACTCCTTGATGCGCTCTGGAGAGACATTTCTCTTGATGTCGTCGACAACGCGCTTCGTGCGCTCCTCGATCCGGTTCACGGTTTCAACAAACACCTCGCGCGGGCCATCAGGATTGAGCACGCCGATGTCGTCGATCAGAAGCTGCAATTCCGCCCTGTTCATCTGGCCGAAGCCAGTTGCTCCCGTGGAAGACGCTTGTTTCAGGCGCATGATAGCGTTGAGAGCAACGCCGCTTCTGAGCGTGCGGACATATTCCCTGACTTTAGATGCCGGTGTCTCGCTATAAAGCGTGAAGGGTATGGACTCCGTTCCTCCAAACGGCGTGCGGGCATTTTTGATCACTTCCTTGATGCTGCGTGTCGCGTCCAACATTGTTCTGGACTTGCCAGCGGTGCTCTCAAGGCGTGCCGCCTCCTGCGACTTAGCACTTTCTTTCTCGGCCTCGAGCTTTTGCGCTGCAGGGCTGCCGGGGATCGGCTGCATGCTAACCGAACCGTCCGGATTCCTGATGAGCTGGTAGCCCGGATCAATCTTGCCGAACTGAGGCGATCCGATTTGCACAGTCTGCGCCTTGTTCTTCACCCAATCGGCATAGGTGCCGCCGAAGCCCTCTCTGCGGGCCAGCTGGTACTCCTCGTAGGATTTTGGCTGATCCGGAGTTTCAAACTGCCTCTTGATCAACGCATCAAGAACCGCCTGCTGCCCTTTGGTGAGATACGGGTTGTCTGCCGCGTTGATGAGTGAATTGAGATCAGGCGCGGCTTGCGCCATGCGTGTGGGCTGCGGTGAAGAAGTGCCCTGCGCCGGACCGGTGCCCAGAATTCTGGCGATATAATCCCGAGTTTCCTGCGGCAGCATGCTCGCAGGCCGACCGGCCGCAATCCACTTGTCTGCGTTCCCTGGACCCCAGTTGTACGCCGCCAGAGCCGCTTCCCGATCGCCGCCGTATCGCTCCATCATGGCGTTCAGGTAGTCGGTTCCGACGCGCATATTCTCCTGCGGATCATTCAGAGGCTTGGTCGCGTCGAAGGGCTTCACGCCAAAGCCGGGGTCCTTGGCCGTCGCGGGCATCAACTGCATCAGGCCGGTTGCACCCTTCGGGCTTACCGCATTCGGATCGCCGGCACTCTCAGCCATCATGACCGCTTGAACGAGCTTGTCTCGAGGCTTTGATGATGGGGGTGATTTGGCCGGTGCTGGAGCCGCAGGGGAAGCGTCAGAGGGCGAAGGCCGCTTTCCGGACAGGTAGGGCGTCACAGCCCTCGAAAAGCTCTCCTGCGCTTTTGAACGCGCTCGTCGCTCGTCACTGTCGGCTTTGTCGCGGCCGAGCAAACCGGTACCGCCCGCTCGCGCGCACCCCGCTCTTTCAGGCCCATTAGCTCTGCAGCCTCAGCGGTGCTGAACGCCTCCTCGCGGCAAAACGGAATGAGGACGAAGTTACTGGCTATTTGGTGCTGCTCGGTTTTCATTCGAACGGTCCATTCCTATTTCCAACCAATCCCTTCTGCGCGACTTCGCCCGTTTCCCATGGTAGGTACCAGTGGTGCGGTTTCCGCACCTGCTCGAGCCGTTTACGGGTGCGCTTTTCGCACCAGTGAGGCGCAATGAGTGCGCGCTTTTTGGTTCACGGGTGCGCTTTTCGCACCCGTCATGTGCGGTTTCCGCACCCGCGTTTTGTTTTCTTGCAGGGGTCCATTTCAGGAAGTCTTTCGTCGCCAGATCGTTGCCAACGGGATACTCAGTGAGAGCAAACTCTCTGGAGCGTGTTTCCTTGATTGTGAACGCGCTATTCCTAGTGATTTTGAGAAAGCCCTTCTCGACCAGGTCTGAAACACCTCTTGAAACCGCCCCTTCACGGAAACCGGTTTCGTCCATCATCTCCCGCCTCGACATTGGAATCCGGCCATTGTTGTTTTTTCGGTTGCCCGTGCTGTACGTGCGGTGCCGGCGTTTCAAGACCAGATAGATTCGGACTGCGCAAGGCGTGAGCGCCAGCCACGCCTCGCTGTCCAGAATGTAACCGCTAATCTTGACGTATCCGCCTGGTTCGCCTTTTGAGCGTCCCTTCTTGTTTTGACTAGGCATTGTCGGCACCTCGGGGAAGGCCTGCGCGACGCTGAAGGCCCTCGCATTCCGTCTGTTCGGCCGCCTTGGTCGACGCAGGCACCGACTTTGACTCGTTCGCCAGCTCTTCAGCGGTGGCCTCACGAATGCCTAAGGACTTGATGACCGCTGGGTGCCAACCTTCAACCGCGGACGAGTATCTTCGGCCGACCCGATCAATGTAGAGCTGCTTACTCATGAAGCCGTCTTCGATGCGAAGAGGTCGGGCGAGCTTGCCTTCGCCTCGCTGTCGCTCTCTGGTGGCGGCAATGCGAGGCGCGCGTCTTCACAGTCTCTTTCGTCGTGCTCGGGAGCATTCCGATGATCTGGCCGCGGCACGTCGACAAAGCCTCGCTCGGTGCGTTCTACGAGGTCAACAGGAAGTTCAGCATTGTCGAGAATGGCGTAAGCGATGGCGATGGCATGTTCCGGGCGGAAGCACACCCAATGGTCATCCGAAGCGCCAAATTGGCTGGCTTGACGAACAGTGATCCCGCCATGCACATTTCTGAATACAGCTATCGCAGCCTGATCCTGAACGACGATCTCGTCTTGAGCTTCGTGCCAGCGGAATTTGCTCATCGCGACCTCCGTACGTTGATGAACCAGTCAGCCTCGGTGACGCGACGCCAGAGGACCTGATCGAGTTCAGACGCTCGCCACCATCGTCCGAAACTGGATGGATCGCGTCTGCGGAAATCTTGTCGGCTAGTTGGGAAGTTTCGGGCTCTGGTTGAGCCGCGGCGGGCAATGCCCCGCTTGCGTGCTCGAGTCGAGGACGATATAAGTTTCATCGTGATTTCACCTTTCTAAAAGCGCCGCTTAGGTTTGGGAGCCGGGCGGCGCTTTCGATTCGAGCGTTGGGATTTGGACGCGAGGTCTACGCGCGAGCTTCGGCTGCACCGGGATCCGAAGTTGACCTCCGAATATTGCTCTCAAGCCAACTGTTGAGATCGTCGACGCGGTAGACCACACGTCTCCCCAGCTTGCAGAAGACAGGGCCGTCTCCTGACATTCGAAGTTTTGCCAAGGTGCTGGAAGCGATGCCTAGGTGCTGTGCCGCAGCCTCTGCATCCAGTGCGGTGGGAACGTTGGTATCCATTTAGACCTCACAATCATTGCGCTGGAAACGTCCAGCATGTGAGGCATCTTTTAGGAAATCTCAGAGAGCCGGTCCCATGGCCAAATCAAACGGCTTTCCCTTCCGATTTGGCCAAGCGCTGGTCGTTGACGTTTCTTATACGACTGCGGATCGCGTCAGACTCGAAGGGCGCGCCATCCCTCCCGACTATGTTCAACGTCTTGAACACTTGTTTGACAAACTCAATCAACGGCCCATACGCAAAGCCATCCTCATTCACTGAGGTAGTCGCAGGCATATCGAATACCGGCTTCCAGACATGTTCGATCAACCCGTCTATCAGGGAGTTTATCCCGGTGTCCCCTCTATACCCCGTTTGACCGTCTCCCACGTCGAGTGCTTTGCGCGATTCCGCCGCCCAATTACGAAGTCGATAGACGTGTTCTAGTGCTTCGCCGAAGAGGTCCTCTGCGTTCTTGTCCGGAGTATCGAGACCGTTCAAATTTCCGAGCTGATCCGCATCTTTTGTGGCAGCACCTTCCAGAGCGGTTCGCACCGCATAGGGTATATCTTCCAAACGATCGGGGCCCTCGTTGGCAAATCGCTTGGGAGGGTTGTCGACAAACACTTTCTGAATGAGTTGATCAGCTGCCGCCTCGATATCACTCAGAGTTTTTTCAACCTGTTTGGGTGATGGGCGCTGTTCGTTCGGCTCATACCACCCAAAATACAAAACAGCTTGTTGCTGCAACTTCAGCTTCAGAGCGAGTCGCTTTGGAATTTGTTCCTTAGTTTCCTGTTCGGTCTCTTCGTCGACTCCAGCAATCTCAATATCTCCCTCGACAGGCAGACCCACGGCCTTGACGATCTGGTCGATATCGTCCTCAGTGAAATATTCTTTATCGAAATTGAGACCTTCGATCCCGAAGCCTTTGACATTGCCTTTCGCCATCCTGATTGCCTCAACGCCTTTCAGCGAGTGCAACAACTGTTCCCGAAGCCTCCGATCCGGTCAGCCGGGCTGCGATAGTTGCCGAAACCCGGTCGGCGGCACCCGCGATCGCCGTATCAACCGCATGCGCATACTTCGCCGTCACGCTTCCCGCGCGATGACCAAGAAGCGCGGCGATCGAGAGCTCAGAGTAGTTCAGTTCGTGCGCGACGGTTGCAAAGCTGTGTCTGAGCACATGGAGCGTTACACCTTCGAGCTCGGCAAGTTCGCAGACCTTCGCGAGGGGTCTGCTTATGTCCACCAGTGGTCCCTTCCCGCGGCTGGAAGGAAATGCATATTTTTTGCCGGCCGTATCTCTGAGGAACTGCAAGGCAGTCTGACCACATGGGCGCATCTGCGCACCCGTCTTAGTGTCGCGAAGCCTGAGACAACGGCCAGCTACATCGATCTCGTCTGATCTCAGGTAGAGGATCTCGCTTTTGCGACACCCGGTGAGAGCCAGAGCTTCGATGGCTCTAAGTGCCGTGACGTTGACGCCCTCCCCTTCCGCCTTGCGAAGACCATCACCAAGTTGCTCGTACTCTTGAGCACTGAGGAACCGTGTTCTAATGCCATCGGCAGGCTTCTCCACACCGCGACAAGGGTTCTCATCCACGAAGCCCTTCCTGATGGCGTAGCTGTAAATTGATCCGAGCAGCTTAACCGCCTTGGTCGCGGTACCTGGTCCACCCCTCACCCGTGCCCGCCCCCGGGCCTTGGTCTTGAGGTTGGCAGCGGTCGCGCCATCGGTGACCTGCGTAAGGAACCGCTCCACATCCTGACGTGTGATCTCATCGAGCGCTTGGTCACCCAAAAGCGGAATGATGTGCCGATCAATCCGGCCCCGATCTATGGCGAGTGTGCTCGTCTTCTTCGGCTTGCCTCTGTAGAGAACACGACCAGCCTTGGCATCCGCCATGTACAAATCGCACAGCGCCCTGATCGTCTTCACCTTGCGGCGGCGTTCTGCCCTCCGTTCTGCAGATGGATCTCCGCCATCTTCGGCTTCCACAAGCTTGACCTTTGCTACGCGGCGTGCTTGCTCAAGTGTCCACTTTCCATACTGACCAATCGCGTAACGACGAGTACGGCCACGGGCATTTCGATACTGAATGAGAAAAGTCTTAGTCCCGGAGGGTTTCACGCGGACGCCGAAGCCGCGAATCTCACCGCACCAAAGGAACAGATCCTTGGCCGAATCAGGTTTGAGACGGTCGATCGCCCCCTTTGTCAGCTTTTTCGCCACGAAACCCCTCTGGGGAAGCATGAGGGAAGCAAATTTGGGGAGCTTTCAGGAACCTCTGTGAAACCGCATCGCATGAATACGGCTTATAACATGTTGATTATGTGAACGTAAGTGATACACCGGGAATGAAAGGGAATTGTGGGGAATCTGTTCACGCTTGCCCTCCGAAGGCAGAGGTCACACGTTCGAATCGTGTCGGGTGCGCCATTCTATCAAGCAGTTAGCAGCAATCTCCTCTTATCGCATGGAGAAAGTATGGGAAACTGAGGGGCATTGCCAGTCGGTCGAAATCAACGAGAGACAAATTCGAATTCAATGGCTCGATTGCAAATGCGTCGTGCGCAATTTCAGGAAACTGGACAACCCGAGACAACGAAGTCCATTGGCGTTTTTCTCTACGTAAATTGACGCATCATGAAATTGCGGCCCAACGCAATAATATTGGAATGAAATATTCCCATTGGTAGAATTGAAATATGAATAAAGATACATTTAAAGCAGGATTACTGACGTCAATTAACGCCCCCCTGTTACCGTTCTACATAAGCGCATTAATATCTCAAGGGATAAGAGATTTATATGTAATTTGCGACTCAAAGATAGAGAGTGAGAAGGACTTAAATATATGGTTTGAGCGTACCGGCGGTGCCTTTGAAAGAGTAGATGGCGGAAATGTAAGTATATATCATCTCGAGTCACTTATGATTCCATTTTACTTCGTTACCAGCCACAACCATGACTCAACGCTGAATATAATTGAAAACAGGAAAATTAAATGCCTTCTGAATGCGGGGACGCCGCGCAAACTATCAGAGAGTGTCATTCAAGCAACAGAGCACGGGGTAGTAAATGTTCATCCCGGCATTTTACCAGAGTATAGAGGATGTACGGCTGTTGAGTGGGCGATCTTAAATGATGATAAGGTAGGAAACACTGCACATTTTATGGTGGAAGACTATGATTCTGGTCCTATCATTGCATCGGAATGGTATGAATTCCCATCTGATGCTGACTACAGATCAATCCGTGTTAGAGTTTACAGAGACGGATGTATTTTAGCCGGAAAGGCAATGCGCGTAATATCCGAAAAAAGAATTACCAAAAAGGACGCCATTATTCAGGATGAAAGCAGGGCAAAATACTGGAATCCGATACCTGAAAATAAAATGAAGAAGGTTTTTGAGAAATTGAACAGTGGGAACTATAAATATCAGTCATTATAACATGATTGGTAAATGAAAATATATTAAAAATTTTAATATTTTTTCTCATATTTCAATGAAGACCTTACGATAAGAACACATCAATACCAATTCCTAGAATGCGTTTGCTGGCGATTCGGTGATAGTGGTCTCTCTAATGCAAGAGATGTTCATGCCCATTCGGAACGGCCAATCCTTGTAGTCGGCTGTAGTGCAGAGCCTCACCTCCTTGGCTTGATTCCAGCAGCAATTGGAGACACTTCGCTCTGATGACCTTGATGGGCGATTTGATCGTGAACTAGGCTTATCGTCAGGGTATTGCAGATACACTTTAGCTGATCAGAAAATGCGGTCCAACCGGAACGGCCCGGCGCGCCATTTCACCCTTCACCCGCCCGGCGCGAAACGAATCACTTTGCGCGACGGACGCCGGATTTCGCCGGTAAGGGTCGAAAACACGCGCACCATCGGGCCGGATGGCCGAAAAAGCAGCCGATTTGCGGCAAAAAAGGCCGGAATTGGGGCGAATCGCTGTGGAAAACGCCTGTCAGCCCCATTTGTGCCATCAGCGGTTCCGAATGTGGCATTGCGCGAGACCGGCCCCGGCATCGACTTGATGCTAACCCTTCAGGTTATTTGTGTCGGGGCCGTTATTCAGCGCCCCCGCCTCTCCCGCGAAAATCTTCTTTCCGACACCTGCTGCCGTCGATCGGCAGGCGCGGTTTGAGCATGCTGAGATGAGAAACGACTCCAATCCGGTGCCTGAGCGGGTATGATCGGGGCTCGACCCGCCTTGAATACCCCAACCACAAGAACAACAGGAACTTGCCCATGCCGTCCGACGCCATTCCCAACGAGCCGCAAATCGACACCGAAGAAATGATCCGCGACATCTCCGAGTGGGTGGAGATCGAAAGCCCGACCAAGGATGCCGCCGCCGTCAACCGCATGGCCGACCGCGTCGCCGCCGACTGCGAGGCCGCGGGCCTCGCCATCGAGCGCATCTCCGCAGACGGCGCCTGGGGCGACCTGGTCGTCGCGCGCAGCGAAGACGCCGGCAAGGGAGAGCCGGGCATTCTCGTGCTGACCCACATCGACACGGTTCATCCTCTGGGCACCAAGGACAACGACAATCCGGTCCGGCGCGAAGGCGACAAGCTCTACGGCCCCGGCGCCTACGACATGAAGGCGGGGGCCTATATGAGCCTCTACGCCTACCGCTATCTCCAGCGTCTGGGGCGCAAGCCCGGCCTGCCGGTGACCTTCATGTTCATGTCGGAGGAAGAGGTCGGGAGCCCGTTCTCCCGCAAGCACATCGAGGCGGAGGCGGCCAAGGCCAAATACGTACTCGTCGCCGAGCCCGCTCGCGACGGCGGCAGGGTCGTCGTCGCGCGCAAGGGGGTCGCCGATTTCATCATGCGGGCCACCGGCCGGCCCGCACACGCCGGCGCCATGCATCAGGACGGGCGCAGCGCCATCAAGGAGATCGCGCGCCAGATCCTCGAAATCGAGGACATGACCGACTATGAGCGCGGCGTCACCTTCAATGCCGGCATGATCAAGGGCGGGACGGGCATCAACGTGGTGCCGCGCGAGTGCGAGGTGCATATCGACATGCGCGTGCTGACCGCGGAGGACGGCGAGGAATTCACGAGCAGGATGCTGAACCGCACATCGCACGATCCGGACGTGGAGATCGAGGTCACCGGCGGGCTGAACCGCCCGCCCTATCAGATGACCGAGGAAGGCGAGGCGCTGTTCGAGTTCGCCCGCGAAGCGTGCCTCGAACACGGTCTCGACCTGCAGTACACGCCGATCACCGGCGGCGGGTCGGACGGCAATTACAGCGGCGCCATGGGCGTGCCGACGCTCGACGGACTGGGTGTCGACGGCGCCGGCGCCCACACGCTGGACGAGCATTTTCTCATTTCGTCGCTCGTGCCGCGCACCAAGATGTGGATCAAGATGTTCGACCGGCTGTCGTAGCCGCGCCCACCACACGCAGATGTGTCTTAATCGGATCGCAATCCTGTGGTTGAGATAAGGCCACGTGAGAATGCGAGAGGAGACGTGTTATGCGAGCCGCTGCGAGACGCCGCCACCTGCAGATCATTCTGAGTTTTGCCATAACGTTCATCGCCGGCATGGCGATGGCGATTACAATTGCCCTGGCCGAGCCGCGCGTCGGCGAGCGCGCGCCGGACTTCGTCGGCGTTGACAGCAACGGAAAGACCCACAAGCTCTCCGATCTCAAGGGCAAGACCGTGATCCTGGAGTGGACGAACCATGATTGCCCGTTCGTCCAGAAGCACTACGCCACCGGCAACATGCAGAAGTTGCAGAAGGAGACGACTAAAGGCGGCATCGTCTGGCTGTCGGTCATTTCGTCCGCGCCGGGTCTCCAGGGACACGTGGAACCGGCGAAGGCGAACATGTTGACCACCGACCGTGACGCCGCGCCGAGCGCCGTCATCCTCGATCCGAAGGGCGAGATCGGACAGGCCTACAATGCGCGCACCACACCGCACATGTTCCTAATCGACGCACACGGCACGCTCATCTACAAGGGCGCGATCGACGACAAGCCGTCGGCCAACAATGCGGACGTACCGATTGCCCGCAACTATTTGCGCGATGCGCTCGCGGCGCACGCGGCCGGGAAGCCCGCCGATCCGGATTCAACCCGCCCCTATGGCTGCTCGGTCAAGTACGGGAGTTAGCCGACAGCCTTCATCAGAGCGCCGAGATCACTTTCCTTTTCGAGCGCAGCGACGCGGCCAATGGCGTCTGCCGTCCGATCCGCACCGATCACCGGCGTCGACAGCGACGTGAACTTGTCGGAAAGCCGGCGCCACTGACCGTCTGAATCCGGCGCCGGAATGCCGACATCGTCAGTCGCACTGAGCGTCCGGCCATCCTTCAGATCGAGCGTCACTTCCGCTTCGGTCCGCTGCAGGGCGGGATCGGGATCAAGTTGCACGCGCCTGCGCGCCTGCGCATAACGCGGGTCAGTGGCGTTGGCGTCGCTGTAGGTGCCGAGGGCCGCGGTATCCGCGCCATCGAGACCCATGGCCGCCAGATGCGCGATCGAAAACTTGATCTCAAGTCCCGTCGCCGGCTCGGGGATGCAACACACCGAAAGGTGCGTCGACCGGATCTTCAGGTTCGCATTCTCGATATCGTCGAGCCCGACGCCGTGCTCCTCGCGCAGCGCGCGGATCGCGTTCAGGGTGGAGTGAGTGAGAAAGCAGGCCGCATGATACTTGTAGAGCATCTGCTCGACGGCGAACGGCGCGTCGGCACGAGGGCGGATTGGCCCACCGTCGAACCCCGGCGACTGCGCCTGCGCGAACCCGTGCGCGCCCTCGATCGCCTGATCGCTTGCGGTAAAGCCGCGTGCGGCAAGGCGGGCCGCGAGCAACCCGTTCATCGCCGCCTTGCCGGCGTGAAACGGTTTGGTCATGGTGCCGAAATTGGCCTTCAGTCCCGACGCCTGCGATGCGGCAAGACCAAGCGCGTTTGCGGTCGCAGCTTCGTCGAGCCCCATGAGACGCGCGCATGCGGCAGCCGCGCCGAACGTGCCCATTGTGCCGGTGGCGTGGAACCCGGCCTCGTAGTGGCCCTCGTCGCACATCTCACCAAGCGCACAGGCAACCTCGGTGCCAGCAACAAAACTCGTCAGAACGTCCGCACCGGATGATCCCAACTGTTCCGCCAGAGCCAGAACGGCGGGCGCGATACACGTGGTCGGATGGCCATGCAGCCGGCGGTTCACGTCGTCATAGTCCAGCGCGTGCATTGCCGCGCCGTTGATCAGCGCGGCGTCATGCAGCCGCGCCCGGCGACCGCTTGCGACGACCGTGCACGGTCCACCGGTCTCATCCAGCAGCTCATCGCGCAGAATAGCTGACAGGGGCTCCTCCTGGCCCGCGATCCCGCACCCGATGACGTCAAGCAGGGCGTGTTTCGCGCGCTCGACGGCCGATGCGGAAATGTCATCGGCGCGAAGGCGAGCGGTCCACGCTGCCGCGTCTGCAGTAACCGGAAACGGCGCTTCCGGTGTCTGGTCATGTTGTTCGGCGACACTCATCGGTTGGTCCTCCCGTTATTTGTCTTTTGCGGACAGTATCCGATTGGCACCAGAAACGCATCAGCCCCAAGGGCCGCGCCGCCCGGTCGGACCGCGATCCCACGGACCGCGGCGCTTCTCGATCTCGAAGGGCCGTGAGTTCGCGCCCTGGAACAGGCGTATGTGGCTTTCCTTGAAAAACGGGACGAGCGCCATGCCCGCGACGAAGCCGCCGACATGGGCCCAGAAGGCGACGCCCGGCTCGCTGATCGGCGCCATCGCCGCGCTCACCAATTGCCCGATGAACCAGAAACCGAGAACCAGCAACGCCGGCACGTGAGCGATCCAGAAGATGATACCGAGAAACAACAGCACCCGCACCGTCGCAAGCGGGTGCAGCAGCAGATAGGCGCCCAGCACGCCGGAGATCGCACCGCTGGCCCCGACCATGGGAATGGTCGACGACGGGTTGAGCACCCCCTGGGTCAGGGCCGCAGCGACACCGCACAACAGGTAGAAGGCGAAGAACCGGACATGACCCATGGAATCCTCGACATTGTCGCCGAAGATCCACAGGAACAGCATGTTACCGCCGAGGTGCATCCAGCCGCCATGCATGAACATGGACGTGAAAACCGTCATCCAGGCCGGCACGCTCGCCAGTTCGGGATTGATCTCTCGGATGCCGAACAGCCGCGCCGGGATCATGCCGAGGCGGAAGACCGCAGCCTGACCCTCCTGCTGACCCAGCGAAACCTGCCAGAGAAAGACAAACACGCAGATGCCGACACACGACCAGGTCACATACGGACGGATGTGGCTCGGATTGTCGTCGGAGATCGGAAACATGCTGCGGCTCCAGGTCCACGAAACGACGTGCTCAGGATCACTCAGTCAGGAGCAAACTCCGACTTGTAGTCGCGCGCAAGGGCAGGGTCCTGATCGGCTTTTTCCAGAAAGCAGTTTCCTATGGCGAGGCAGTCAAGCTCGGTGCCCATGAAACAGCGGAATGCGTCCTCGGGCGTGCATACGATCGGTTCGCCGCGCACGTTGAAGCTCGTGTTTACCAGCACGGGACAGCCCGTGCGCTTCTTGAATGCCGTGAGCAGCGCGTGATAGCGGGGATTGGTGTCCTCATGCACGGTCTGAATGCGCGCCGAATAGTCGACATGGGTGACGGCAGGAATGTCCGAGCGCGGCACGTTGAGCTTGTCGATCCCGAACAGCGCCTCCTCCTCTTGCGTCATCTTCTTGCGCCGGCCCTCCTGAACGTCCGCCACCAGCAGCATGTACGGGCTGTCCGAGTCGAGTTCGAAATAGTCGCCCACATCCTCGCGCAGCACCGACGGGGCGAAGGGGCGGAAACTCTCGCGATACTTGATACGCAGATTCAGGGTTTTCTGCATCTGCGGGTTGCGCGGGTCGCCGAGAATGGACCGGGCGCCAAGTGCCCGCGGACCGAACTCCATCCGGCCGGAGAACCAGCCCACGGCCTTCCCCTCATCCAGAGCCGCGGCGGTTCTGGAAATGAAGTCGGCTTCATCGAGGGTTTCGAACTTCGCGCCAAGACCTGAGAGCCGTTGCTCGATATCCTCCTGCGGAAAGGCCGGACCCAGATAGGACCCCGCCATTGCATCCATCGCCCCATTCGGCTTGCGTTCGGCCTCGAGATGGTCATGGTACGCGGCGAGCGCGGCACCGAGCGCTCCGCCGGCGTCACCGGCCGCCGGCTGGACCCAGATCTGCTTGAACGTACCCTCGCGCAGCAGTTTGCCGTTGGCCACGCAATTGAGCGCGACGCCACCCGCCATGCAGAGTCTGTCCATATCGTATGTGCTCGCGAGATCGCGCGCCATGCGCAGAACCACCTCTTCCGTCACCCGCTGTACCGACGCGGCGAGATCCATTTCCCGTTGCGTGATCAGCGTGTCCGGATCGCGCGGCGGCCCGCCCAGCAAGGTGTGGAACCTCTCCGAGGTCATCGTCAATCCGCCGGCGTAATTGAAGTAGCTCTGGTCGAGCCAGAAGCTTCCGTCTTCCTTCACATCGATCAGGTGTTCCATGATCAGATCGGCGAAACGCGGTTCGCCATACGGCGCGAGGCCCATCACCTTGTATTCGCCGGAGTTGACGCGGAAGCCAGTGTAATAGGTGAAGGCCGAATAGAGGAGCCCGAGGGAGTGCGGCCAGTGAATCTCGCGTTTTGCCTCGAGCGCGTTTCCGCGCCCGACCGAAACCGACGTCGTGGCCCACTCGCCGACACCGTCCATTGTCAGAACCACCGCCTCGTCGAAGGGCGACGGATAAAACGCTGATGCGGCATGCGATTGGTGGTGTTCCGCAAAGAGCAGCTTCTCCTCAAGGTCGCCGGCATCGGAGAAATCCTTCAGCGCCTTCACAAGGTTGGATTTCTGAAAGAGCTTCTCCTTGATCCAGATGGGCATCGCGGCGCGGAACGACGTGAAACCGCGCGGCGCCTGCGCCAGATAGGTTTCCAGGAGCCGTTCGAATTTCAGGAACGGCTTTTCGTAGAAGGTGACATGGTCGACCTGATCGAGCCCGACTCCCGCTTCATCCAGACAGTACTGGATCGCGTTCCTGGGAAATCGGGGGTCGTGCTTTTTGCGGGTGAAGCGTTCCTCCTGGGCAGCGGCGACCACACGTCCGTCCTCGATCAGCGCTGCGGCGCTGTCGTGATAGTAGGCCGAGATGCCGAGGATACGCATACCGCAAACCCGTTCGCCCGCCGGCTCCTAGAACACCGTGTAGATGAAGGGTGCGATCGCCGACCCCTGCGCCAGGATGAGCAGCCCACCAAACAGAAGGAGCACCACGAGTACCGGCGCCAGCCACCATTTCTTGCGGGCGCCAAGATAGGCGACAAACTCTTTCAGCAGTGAACCCATCCCTAACCTCTCGTGCCGTTCCGGCGGCGATGCGCCTTGCAAAAGGCAAGCAGCCCATCAAAGCCGCCCCTAGATACCCTAAAACTGGTTTTTCATGGAGTGCGTTTCAGGCGATTCCTCGCCGCGTTCAATCCAATAGCTCCTGTCCGCCGTGCGTTTGCTTTGCAGCGGGTCACGCCAGATGCGCATCATTAGCCCAAACGGCACGATGGCGACAAGAAACATGATGCCGAGAATGATCGGATTGACGATCTTGTGGAGCAGAAGCGAAAACCGGAACCAGAGGCGGTTCAACGGTTTGAGAAGCCTGGGCGCGGTCAGGCTGACCAGGGTGAAACCCACGCACAAAACCGCGCAAACCGCGAGAACAGTCCCGTTTCGCCAGAAGATTGCCCCGACGATTGCAGAGACCACTGCAAAGACGAGACCCGTTGCCCGCTCGGATGGCGGTGGAATATCCTCTTCGACATAGGCCTCGTGAAATTGTTTTGACATGAAACTCCGCTCCGGCGGGAACCGTGAATACCCGCCTACCTCTGCTCGCCGGCGACGGCCGCGTCCTGCGCAGTCTCAAGATCCAGCAGGTCGCCAAACCGGTCAACATTCTGCTGAACGTATTCCGGCAGCTCGGCCAAGGGAACAACCCTGATATCCGAGTCGAACATCGACCTGCGCTCGCCCATGCGCTCCTTGACCGCGTCTCCGCGCAGGTCTTTCACTTTCAGCCGGTCGGGCGCCTTGTAGGCGGCGAGCTTGTTCTTGATCGCCTCCGCATCGGCCATGAACGAGAAGTGCCAGCACCCCTCCTGCAACGTGCGCCGCCGCATAAAGGCCTTGTGACGCCATCCCGCGTAGGAGTGCCAGACCAGCGCCTCGGCCCAACCGGGCAGCGACACGCTGCGCCGTCCTTTCGTCGTGCGCACCAGCCATCCGTCTTGAAAGTTCTTGTACTCCACCATCCGCGAGGTCATGACGTCCTGCCGCCCGACCAGGCGCCAATTCAGTTTGAAATGGTAATACACGCCTTCGAAATATGTGATCCGGCCGGCCGCCGTCTTGAGCGCCTCCGCAAGTGCCGCAGGTTTCGGGATTTCATCGGCATCCGAAACGATGATGAGGTCTTCGCCGCGCGCTTCTGCAAGGCCACGCCCGATCGCGGAACGCTGGTGCGCCTCGCGAACATATGTGCTCTCCGCATGTTCCGGCATGTCATCGTCGACGATGTGAATGATCTTATCCTGGAACTCCGCAAACCGCGCCTTGTTCTCCTCAAACACCAGCGGTTTCGGCTGGCCTGTGAATGTCCGCGACGACTCGACCAGAACAAAATGGTCAACAAGTGGCGCAAGCGTATTCAGCCGAATCTCGAGGATATCGAGTTCGTTGTAGAACAAAAAACAGTCGAATATCCGGCGGCGTTGGCTCATGTATCAGCTGCAGCGAGGGAGACATCGGCACGTGGGGAAGACGGTGCGACCTTAAATCATATGTGCCCGTGCCGCCGCAACCGCCTTGGGTCGGCTCCGGCCAAACCGCCTTCCATGTGTCGATCGGCGAAAGGTCATTTGACAGCATCGCACGAGGCGGTCTAATCGCTGAATTCGGGGCCGGAAAGGCGCGGTACCGATGCCGCTTCTCCTCCGGCGCAAACAGGTTTGAACAGTCTGAACGTCGAATATGCGCAAGGTCATTCTCGTTAACGTCCTCATATTTCTTGCGGGACTGGCCTTGCTGGAAGTCGTGTTCGGGAGCTGGTTCTCCGATACGCCGGCTCTGTACAATTTCACGAAGCCACGAAACGTGCAGAAAACATATCGAAGTCAGTTTCCCGGCCAGCCGGAGGTTTCGACCTATACGGTGGATCGCTATGGTTTTCGCGGGCTCGACGGCAATCTCGACGAGATCTTCATCCTGACAGTCGGGGGGAGCACCACCGACCAGAAGTACATAGACGACAGCTTCACTTTCGAGGCCTGGCTCCAAAAACTCTACGCCGCGGATGGCCGAGACGTCGATGTCGTAAGCGCCGGAATCGATGGTCAGAGCACGTTCGGTCACCTGGCAAACTTCAGCTTCTGGTTCGAGAAGCTCCCGCAACTGCGCCCCTCCTACATCCTGTATTATCTCGGCGTGAACGACTTCTACAGACTGCAAGAAATCCCCAAATTCGATCAGATCGAAGGCGCCGGCGCAAAGGCCAGGATGCGTGCCGCGTTCTCTTACGCCAAGGACAGATCGGCATTGATTGCGGGCGCCAAGGTCATCAAGAGCCTCGTCGCACCGCCCAGAGTGGCGCATTTCCGCAGTGGCGCACCCATTCCCTGGTCGCAGGCCGACTGGACCACACAGGCCCTGATCAAGGATTATCGGACGCCGCAGGTCTTGGAGAGCCTCTCCTTGCTGCAGTCACGCATTGCGAAGCTCGCCGATCAGACGCGACGCATAGGCGCCGAACCGATTTTCGTGACACAGCGTTCAAGCAGCTGGATGGAGCATGACGGCCGCATCTGGGGCTTGAAGAAAACCCTGGCGCGGCGCAACGCCGATGCTCTGCAGGGCTTGGGCCCAATGACCGGCGTCGATCATCACCAGCTGGAGCGAATGCAGGCCGAGGCCATACTGGACACCTGCCGGAGCCTGAATGGCATATGCATCAATCTGTTCAGCGACATCCAGTTCGACAATGTCCGCGATTTCTATGATGTCGTTCACACGACGCCGGCCGGGAGCAAGAAGATAGCCGAGTTTCTCTATTCGCACCTCCGTGACATCGGCCCGCAATCACAAAAGGTCGGTGACCGACGCCCACGCAGTAATTGACACGCTCGCCGAGGAAGCAGCACTCCTTCGACCCCACACTCCAATGTCTGTGACCGCGTCATCGGAAGGAGAGCGACATCGACTATGTCGATCTGCGACCCGCGTTCCGTGATGCGGCCGGGGACGATCCAGGCGAGCAGTTTCTAGTTGGCGACTGGCATTGGAACGGCGCTGGGCATGCGGTCGCGCGGCGGGCCGTCAATGATGCGCCGAAGTCGAGAGGTTACCTGGCTGAATAGTTGGGCCAGTGCTTGTTCTTCATTTCATCGGACGACGCCGCCATCCGGTGGTAGAGTTTCCTGGCTGCTTCCGCATAAGCTCGGTAGCCGGGTGGATAGGGATGTCCGCCGGTCGGCGGAAAGACCCAGCTCCGATCACGATCAGACGCTTCGATTGCCGCAACCAGCTCCGGCTTCGCCGTGCTCCAAAGCATACCCGTCCGGTCCATAAACGATATCAGCCGGTTCTCGATCTTCCGGTGGTTCTCAGCCATATCCTTCAGCATCGGTACCTCGCTGTAGATATCAAGGTCGTCCAGATGCTCGTAGAACAGCTGGACCTTCGACGGGATGAACATCAGGCCGACCTTGCTGCCCTTCAAATCCGCAGTGCGCTTCAGATCGCCCAGCATCTTTTCGAAGTCCTCGATCCCACGCACAATCTCCGCGCGGTTCAGGTCGGTGAACGCAAACTCCACGTCCTGATTCAGCAATGACCGTCCGGCAAAATAGGCCGAGGCCGGACGCTGCGGGACCATATCCGTGGAAGCTTCCGCAGCGCCTTCGGAACTCCTGCTCCGTCCGCCGTCGGATCCATGCTTGTCCGCGGCCGTGTCCTTTTTTCTCGGTTTTGCCGCGCTCTTGCCGGTCGAGCGGTGCCAAAAGTCGGACAATGGTCGGACAACGAGATAGTCGGTCGCGGAGAGGATTGCCAAATCGCCTCTGCTACGGAGCCAGCGAATAAAACCGGGTGCCCGCGCCGTCTGCCAGTTTCTCGCATCGCTGCAATCGGGCAGATGCAGAGAGAGCCGGGACTTGGCCGATTGCCAGAACTGCGATGAGTCGTAGTCGATGTCGCAACTGTTGCCCAGGACCTTGAAATCGTTGTGAATAAACAAGGCAATGATGATGTATTTGTAGCCCTTCTCAATCGCCTTGTGGGCGTTCGTAAAATGCGCATAGACCGCGTAGCTGCCAACTCCGAAATTGTAGGCCGGAATACCGGTCAGTTTTTCGAACTGCTCCGGCCAAGCCTCCTCGGGCTTCACGTTCGATCCGTAGGTGTGCGAGTCGCCAAGTGCGGCGATAATGTGCGGTTTGCCGGCCCTGTTGCGAAACCCGTGCTCGTCAATGTTCGGATGGCCGGGATTCAGACGATAGCCGACATCGACATCGTAGATCTTGTTCGCCTTCTTGCCGTGGATGGGGAATGGCGTCAGCGCTCTCAGTCCCACCTCGGCAATCACGAGGCAGAGCAAGGTCACGACGCAGGCCAGAGCGATATTTGCAGCGGTCTTCTTCATGGGAGCGGTGTTTTTCCATCCATCGAAAATGGGAGTCAAGCGATCCCGGTGATCGCGGTCTAAGTGTTTAGTCCCGGCATTTGATGGATTGGATTTAGGATGAATCGATCTGGCTCTGATGTCCACTGTTTGCAGATGAACTCGTAAGGTGTGAGGC
>JANQLP010000061.1 GCA_028280515.1 Hyphomicrobiales bacterium | reverse complement strand
GTTTTCCTTTACCCGCGCACGCACGGTTTCGCCCAGTTCCTCGATGTCCGAACCGCTCGCACCGCCTTCATTGATGAGGAAATTGCAGTGCTTCTCCGAAACGCTGGCGTTGCCGATACGCAGGCCACGGCACCCCGCCGCGTCTATCAGTTTCCAGGCGCTTTGGCCCGGCGGGTTCTTGAACGTGCTGCCGCCAGTGCGCGCTTTGACCGGTTGCGCCTGTTCTCGGTACTCGGCGACTTCGTTCATCTCCGCCTGGATCTCCGCGCGTTCGCCCTTCTCGCCCTGAAACAGAGCCTCGGTGAAGATGAAGCCTTCCGGCACCCCGCAATGGCGGTAGGTGAACTTCATGTCCGCGTTGCTGAGCACATGGACTTTGCCCGCGCGGTCGACAGCGCGGGCTTCCACAAGCACGTCCTTTGTTTCGCGTCCGTGCGCGCCGCCGTTCATCCGGAGCGCACCGCCGACGGATCCCGGAATGCCGCGGTAAAATGTCAGTCCGGCGATGCCGGCATCGGCCGCCGCGCGCGCCACCTTGACGTCAGGGACGGCCGAGCCCGCGCGAACACGGTGACCGTCCTCCACAACGACTTGAGCGAAGCCGCGCCCCAGGCGAATCACCACGCCGGGTATGCCTCCGTCGCGCACCAGCAGGTTCGATCCGAGGCCGATGATCGTCACCGGCACTGCGGCTGACAGGCCCGAAAAAAAGTATGCGAGGTCGTCTTTGTCCGCCGGGGTGAACAAGACTTGCGCCGGACCGCCGACGCGAAACCATGTGATGTCCGACAGCGGCGCATTGGCCTTGAGGCGGCCCCGGAGCTTCGGCAGATGGGCCGTGAGCTCGCTCGTGATATCGGCGAATTCCAGGCCGCTCATTCCGCCGCCGGCTTCAACTGGTTCAACCGGTCCGGCAGCGCGTGCATCCACTCGGTGATCGTGCCGGCGCCCAATCCGATCACGAGATCACCCGGCCGAGCGTTCGCCGCCACCATCTCGGGCAGCTGGCTGTCGTGGTCGATTGCGAACACGCTGTCATGTCCCTGGCGCTTGAGCCCCTCAATGAGCGCATCGCGATCCGCGCCGTCGATCGGCTGCTCGCCCGCCGAGTAGACGGGCGTCACGATGACCGTATCGGCGTCCGAGAAGCAGGTGCAGAAGTCGCCGAACAGATTCTTGAGGCGTGTATAGCGATGCGGCTGCACGATGGCGATAACGCGCGACTGCGTGGCGCCGCGGGCGGCCTTGAGCACCGAGGTGATCTCCACCGGATGGTGCGCATAGTCGTCGTATACCGGCACACCATTCCACCTTCCCGTCAGGGTGAAACGGCGGGCCACGCCGCCGAATTTCTCCAGCGACGAGCGGATGTCGTCGTCGGAAATGCCGATTTCCGTCGCCACGCCGAACGCCGCCAGCGCATTGAGCGCATTGTATTGTCCGGGAATGGGCAAGCGCAGGTCTTTCAGGGACCGCGCACCGCCGGGCGCGTCAACGCTGACATCGACATCAAAGACCGAACAGCCGTTTTCGGCGCGGTAGTTGGAGAGCCGCAAGTCGGCGTCGTCGGCGACGCCGTAAGTCAGCACGCGCTGTCCACGCTGGGCGCGGCCGATCTGGGCGATCATCTCCCGCACGATCGGATGGTCCAGCCCGGCCACCAACAGACCGTAAAACGGCACATTGTCGAAATAGGTCTTGAATGCGCCGTGCAGGGCCTCGAGCGACTGCCAGTAATCCATGTGTTCGGGGTCGATGTTGGTCACGACACCGATGCGGCTCGGCAACGCGAGGAATGTCCCGTCGGACTCGTCCGCCTCCACAACCATCCATTCACCCTTGCCGATACGCGCGTTCGATCCCCAGTTCTGGATGATACCGCCGGTGATCACCGTCGGATCGAGGTCGACCAACTGCAAGACCTCGGCGATCAGCGATGTCGTCGTGGTCTTTCCGTGGGTTCCCGTTACCGACACGGTGGAGCACTCGCGCATGAGTTCGGCCAGCATTTCGGCCCGGCTGAGCACCGGCAGATTGCGCTCCCGCGCGGCTGCATACTCCGGGTTGTCATCCTTGACCGCGCTCGAAAGCACCACGAACGCAGCGCCGTCGACGTTCGACGGATCATGCCCGACAAAACAGGGCACGCCCTTGTCGCGGAGGCGGCGTACATTGGCACTGTCCTTAAGATCGCTGCCGCGCACTTCATAGCCGCGGTCATGCAGGACCTCGGCGATGGCGCTCATGCCGATGCCGCCAATGCCGACAATATGAAACGGCCCGATTTTGCGGGGCATTCGCATATACGCCACTCCTCCCGAAACCGGGTTACTGACCAGGCCGGGCGCCCCCGTTAGCGCCCGAGATCCTCGACGACGTCGGCGAGTTTCGCCACTGCGGCCGGCTCACCGATGCTGCGAGCGGCTTGCGCGGCGCGGCTGAGCACATCCGGATCTGCCGACAGGCGGGCGATCTCTTCCGACAAGCGCTCCGGTGTGAAGGTTTTCTGCTCAATACACCAGCCACCACCAACGTCCTGGACGCGTGTTGCATTCTCCAGCTGATCATTGTCAAGGGCGTGCGGCAAAGGAACGTAAATGGCAGGACGGCCAAGCACGGTGGTTTCCGCGACCGTTGACGCGCCGGAGCGGGCCACGACGAGATGCGCATCCGCCATGCGTTTTGGCAGATTCGCGAAGAATGTATCGAGTTCAGCCGTAATGCCGGCGGCATCGTATGCGGCGCGAACCCGGTCCATGTCCTCCTCGCGCACCTGTTGGACCAAGCGGATCCGGCGCCGCGTATCCTCAGCCAGCCCAGCCAGCGCATCCGGAACGATATCGGCGAATACGCGGGCCCCCTGGCTGCCTCCGAATACAAGCAGAGAAAGTGCGCCTGAACCGCCGGGAGCCTGGTAAGGCGCCGCGGCCTTCAGCACCGCGTCTCTGACCGGCATGCCGACCCGCGCGATCTTGCCCGCGTCCGCGTTTTCCGAGTGTTTTGTCCGCTCAAAAGTCACCGCGATCTTGCTGGAAAGACGCGCCAGCAGACGATTGGCGCGCCCCATCACCGCATTGGCCTCATGGACGATGAAAGGCACGCCCGTCAACCGCGCCGCAAGCAGGGGCGGAACGGTCGGATAGCCGCCAAAACCCACCATGACCGACGGCCTTTGTTTCCTGATGAGCGTGCGGGCATCAAACAGACCACGCAGGAGCGTAGCGACCGTCCGCGCAACTGCAACCGGAGACCGGCCGCGAAGGGTTGCAGACGGCACCTGATGCGCAGCGCGTCCCGGGAAGTCGACCCCGTACTGGTCGGCGCGCACGTCCGTGATCAGGTCGACATCATAGCCTCGTCGTCCGAGTTCCTCGCTGAGCGCAAATGCCGGAAACAGATGCCCGCCGGTTCCGCCGGCGGCGATCATGACAAGCGGTTTGTTCACGCCTCGGCCTCGCGTGGGACCTCCATTGCCTCGTCGGAGACCCTGCTGAAGCGCTCCGCGCGCGGGCGCCGCCGCGTCAGGCCAATGACAATGCCCATGGTCAGGGCCATGGAAAGCAGTGAGGAACCGCCATAGGAAATGAAGGGAAGCGTCATGCCCTTTGCCGGCAACAGGCCGACATTGACGGCCATGTTGATGAGGGCCTGCAGCCCGAACAGAGACACAAGTCCGACGGTCGCCATACGGATAAAACCATCGGTCTCGCCGTGGACCCGCGCCATGGCGCGCAGCACGACGAATGCAAACACCACGACGATCACAAGACAAGTGATCAGACCGAACTCCTCGGCGACGACTGCGAACACAAAGTCCGCGTGGGAGTCGGGCAGAACCTGCTTCACCTTCCCCTCGCCGGGACCGGTTCCGAACCAGCCACCGCTGCGAAAGGCTTCGATGGCGCGGTCCGTCTGATAGGTGTCGCCGCTCGATGGGCTGAAGAACCGATCGAAACGCCCAGCCACGTGCGGCACGGTAAAGTAGGCAATCACACCTGACAGCAGCAGTCCGATGCCCAAAAGTCCGACCCAGGCAACCGGCATGCCGGCCAGGAAAAACAGACCGCCCCAGACGAGGCTGACAAGCAGCGCCTGTCCGAAATCGGGCTGCATGACCAGCAGCGCAACAAAGACCACATAGCAGAGAACCGCCAGCGGCAGGCTCGGCACGTCATCGCGGTGCTGCGTCTCGGAAAACAGCCAGGCGCTCACGACGACGAAGGCCGGTTTGGCGAACTCCGAGGGCTGAATCGAAAACCCGCCGAGCTGGAGCCACCGCGATGCGCCCTTGATTTCGGCGCCGACCCAGATCGTGACGACCATCAGGGCGAGACAGCTGACGAACAGCGCCAGGCTGAACCGGCGGATCATGCGGGGACTGAGCAACGACGCTGCCACCAGCACGAGAAGCGCCGGCACGACCACCACCGCGTGACGTTTGAAGAAATGGAAGGTGTCGAGATCGAGCCGATTGGCAACAGACGGGCTGGCGGCAAGGGAAAGCACGACGCCGCCGGCTATCAGCAGAACGACAGCGGCAAACAACAGGCGGTCCACGGTAAACCACCAGTCGGAAAGAAGGCTGCGGTCCGACCGGGCGAACCTCATGCGGCCTCGCTTGCAGACATAACGATTCCCTCAAGTTCCGACACCAGCGTTTTGAACGCGTCGCCGCGTACCGCGAAACTGCGGAACTGGTCGAACGATGCACAGGCCGGCGACAGAAGTACCACGGCCTCGGCCAGACCGCTCGCCGCGGCATCGCCGGCCGCGGCCGGAACGGCCGTCTCCAGCGTTTCGCATATGGTGTAATCGACATGGCCCTCAAGCGTGCGCGCGAAGTCCTGCACCGCCTCTCCAACGAGATAGGCACGGGATATGCGCGGGAAATATGTGCTCAGGCCTTCGATACCACCCTCCTTCGCGAGCCCTCCGGCAATCCAGAAGACATTGTCAAAACTCGCCAAAGCATGCGCGGCAGCATCTGCATTTGTGCCCTTAGAATCGTTAACGAATAGGACATTGCCGAGGCGGCCGACCTCTTCCATGCGGTGTTCAAGCCCCGGAAAGCTGCGCAGGCCTCTCACGATTTCCGGCACGTCCAGCCCGAGACCGCGCGCGAGGGCGAAGGCGACCGCCGCATTCTGGGCATTGTGCTCACCCCGCAACGATCCGATCCCGGCAAGCTCTACGCACGCGGTTTCGACACCCTTCTGCATCTCGAAGAGCTTGCCGCCTGACGCCCGGACGCCGTCCGTGACAGGCGTTTTCACGGAGATCTGCGCCACATCGTATGGTCCCGGCAGCGCTCCGGCGATTTGCCTACAGGGCTCGTCGTCGATACCGATGACAGCCCGTCCGGATGCCGACAATCGTGAGAAAATCCGGGACTTGACCGCGGCGTAATTCTCAAACGTTCCGTGGCGATCGAGGTGATCCGGCGTGATGTTCAGCAGCGCGGCCGCATCCGCCTTCAGCCCGGGCGTCAGATCGATCTGATAGGACGAGAACTCGATCACATAGACGGAGTCATCCGAAAACGGCGGCAATTCGAGGATTGCGGTGCCGATGTTGCCGCCAAGAGCCGTCTTGAGGCCGGCGCTCTTCAGTATATGCGCCATCAGCGCCGCGGTCGTGGACTTGCCGTTGGTGCCGGTGATCGCCACAACGCGCGCCTTTGAGTTGAGTCTGTCGCGCTCGCGGAAGAACAGTTCCGTGTCGCCGATGATCTCCACTCCGGCGGCTTTCGCCTTGGCCACCGTCCAGTGTGGCGCCGGATGGGTCAGGGGCACACCGGGCGACAGGATGAGGGCGGAAACGTCCGTCCAGTCGACCGCATTCAAATCCGCGACTTCAATTCCTTCCGACGCGGCTGCGTCCCTCGCGGCCTCGACGTCGTCCCACGCGAGCACCCGCGCATCGCCCGCACGGAGCGCACGCGCGGCGGCAATACCGCTCAGGCCGAGGCCGAAAAGGGCAACGGTCTTTCCCGAGAAAACATGGACCGGAATCATGGGCCCGATCTTAGCGCAATTTGAGCGTCGCCAGCCCTATCATCGCGAGCACGATGGATATGATCCAGAAGCGGATTACAATCGTCGCCTCCTTCCACCCCTTCTGCTCGAAGTGATGATGCAAGGGCGCCATCCTGAAGACTCGCTTGCCGGTGAGTTTGAACGACACCACCTGCACGATCACCGAGATGGTCTCCAGCACGAACAGTCCGCCGACGATGGCGAGGACGATCTCGTGCTTGATCGCGACGGCAATGGCGCCCAGCGACCCGCCCAGTGCCAGCGAGCCCGTATCGCCCATGAAGATCGTCGCCGGCGGCGCGTTGAACCACAAAAAGCCGAGCCCCGCACCGACCAGCGCGCCGCAGATCACGGCAAGCTCACCGGCCCCCTGGACGAAGTGTATCTGCAAGTGGTCGGCAAAGACCTTGTTGCCGACGAGATAGGTGATGCCTCCAAACGTGGCCGCCGCGATCATGACGGGCACGATGGCGAGACCGTCGAGGCCGTCGGTCAGGTTCACCGCATTACCGGCACCGACGATGACAAACCCGCCAAGCAGGATGAAGAACGGCCCGAGATCGATGATCACATTCTTGAAGAACGGCACTGTCAGGGATGTCGAAAACGGCTCGGTGCCGAGCTTTGCAATGATGTAAACGGCCAACATCGCAATCGCAGCTTCGAGCGAGATCCTGACCTTTCCCGGAAATCCCTTGGTCGACCGCGTCGTCACCTTGAGGTAGTCGTCGTACAGGCCGATTGCGCCATAGCTGAGCGTCACCATCAGCACGATCCACACATAGGCGTTGGAGAGATCGGCCCATAGCAGCGTGGCCACCGAGACACCCATCAGGATCATCAGCCCGCCCATGGTCGGCGTGCCCTGCTTGCCGACGATGTGGCTCACCGGACCATCATCGCGGATGGGCTGCCCGCGCCCCTGTTTGACGCGCAGGGCGTTGATCAGCGCCGGCCCGAACAGAAAAACCAGCAACAGCGCCGTCATGGTGGCGGCGCCGGTTCGGAACGTGATGTAGCGAAAGACGTTGAAAAGCTGAATTTGGTCAGAGAACTGAACCAGCCACTGAAGCATACCTGCTTTCCTTCCCGAGTCCCTCGACCGCTATTCGACCGCGGCGCCCCGTTCCGCCAGATGCGTGCGAAGCGCATCGACCAGAGGCCCCATTTTGCTGCCGAGAGAGCCTTTGATCATGACAACATCACCGGCCCGCACCGTTTTGAGCAGGCTTTCGGTCAGTCCGTCGGAAGTCTCGGCATACGCCCCACGCCGTGATTCGGGCAAGGCTTCATAAAGCGCGCGCATGTGCGGCCCGCATGCAAAGACTACATCTACCCCTGCGCCGTCAACCGGATCGGCCAGTTCGGCATGGAGCTGCGGCGACGTATCACCCAGTTCGAGCATGTCTCCGAGAACGGCAACACGGCGCCGAAGATCATCGCGCGGCACCTCCCCGAGTGCGGCCAGCGCGGCGCGCATCGAGGCGGGATTGGCGTTGTAGCTCTCATCGATCAGGGCAACACGGCCGCCATCCAGACTGAAATGAGACCGGGCGCCGCGGCCCACCGGTGCTGCATGGGAGGCGAGCGCCGCGCCCGCCTCTTCAAGGTCTGCTCCAACCGCATGGACGGCGGCCAGAACCGCCAGCGAATTCATGACCAGGTGCCGGCCCGGCGCCCCGACACGGTAACTGACGAGGTTGCCGCAGATATCCGCCTCAACCCGAGACCCGCCATCTTCCGAAGTCATCTGGATCAGACGTGCCGTGGCATCATCCCGCGCGCCAAAGGGGATGATCCGCCCGGCGCCGCGTTCCTCGGCGCGCCCTACAAGACGGTCGAAGTGCGGATTGTCGGCGTTGAGAATCGCAGTGCCACCCGGCTCGAGCCCGTGGAAAATCTCCGCCTTCGCCTCGGCAATTTGCTCGACCGAGTCGAAGAACTCCAGATGCACCGCCTCAACCGTCGTGATGATCGCGACGTGCGGGCGGACCAGACGGGTCAACGGCGTGATCTCGCCCGGATGGTTCATGCCGACTTCGAAGACGCCGTATGCGGCGCTCGGCGCAAAGTTTGCCAGCGTCAGCGGCACGCCCCAGTGATTGTTGTAGGACTTTTGCGGGGCGTGGGTTTCGCCGGAAGGGGCGAGCGCGAGCCGCAACGCCTCCTTGGTCCCGGTCTTGCCGACGCTGCCGGTGATCGCGATCACGCGGGCCGCGCTGCGCGCCCGTGCCGCCGCACCCAGCTGGCCGAGCGCTTCCAAGGTATCGCGAACGCGGATCAGCGGGCCGGGCGGTTCTCCGATATCGGCATCTTCCGCCACAAGCGCCGCAACCGCTCCGGCGTCGAATGCCTTGCCGACGAAGGCATGCCCGTCGAGACTTTCGCCGCGGATTGCTGCGAAAAGCGCCCCCTTTTCAAGGGTCCGGCTGTCGAAGGAAACGCTTGCGATGTCCGGCATCCCCTCAGCTTCCGCGCGACCGCCGGTGGCAGAAAGGGCATCGGCAAAGGTCCACAATGGCCTGGTCATGGCGTATTCCCTCTTTCCAGAACGTTTGCCACCGCTTCGTGATCGCTGAACGGAAGAACTGTCTCGCCGACAATCTGGCCCTGCTCATGACCCTTGCCGGCCACCACCAGAACGTCCCCGGCCGCAAGGCCGGCGATCGCCGTCTCGATCGCCTCGGCCCGGTCGGCGATTTCACGGGCACCGGGCGCGGCTTTCAGAATGTCGGCGCGAACGGCGGCCGGATCTTCGCCACGGGGATTGTCGTCGGTTACGATGACCACGTCCGCCTTCCGGGTGGCGATTTCGCCCATTTCGGGACGTTTGCCCTTGTCGCGGTCCCCGCCACAACCGAACACGACCGCGAGCCGTCCGTGGGCGTAAGGCCGCAGGGCGTCGAGCACCTTGGCCAATGCGTCCGGCTTGTGCGAATAGTCGACGAACACCGGTGCGCCCGCAGATGTCGTACCGACGAGTTCCAGACGCCCCTTCGCACCCGAAAGACGTTGCAACAACGGCAGGACATCGCCGGCCTGCGCCCCGCACGCCATGCACAGTCCGGCGGCCACCAGCGCATTCGAGGCCTGGAACTCCCCGACCAAAGGCAGGTTCACATCGCAAACGCTGCCTGCGTGCTCGACCCGCAAACGCTGCGCGAATCCATCTCGCTCCGCGGAAATCAGTTTCAGTGTTTCGCCGGCCTTGCCGACGGTCATCAACGGCAGCCGCCTTTTCCCCGCAACGGCAATCACCGCGTCAGCCACGTCGGAGTCCGCGTTCACAACCGCCGTCGATCCTTCCGCGAGAAGCGTGTCGAACAGGCGGAGCTTCTGGTTCAGATAATCCGCAACGGTCGGGTGATAGTCGAGGTGATCGCGTGAGAGGTTGGTGAAAGCCGCGGCGGCAAACCGCACGCCGTCGAGGCGCCGCTGCTGGAGCCCGTGGCTTGAGGCTTCGAGCGCCAGATGGGTGATGCCGTCATCGGCGAGGTCCGCGAGCGTCTCATGAAGAGCAACCGGGTCCGGGGTGGTCAGACCGGCTTTCTTCGGGCCGGATGGCGTTTCGATCCCGATGGTCCCGAGACTTGCCGCCTGATGCCCCATGGCCAGCCACAACTGGCGGACGTAGGAAACGACCGACGACTTGCCGCTTGTCCCGGTGACGGCAACGACCGTGTCAGGCTGCCGGCCAAAAAACCTCGCCGCCATGAGTGCGAAGGCACGGCGCGGGTCGACATCCTCGATGACGGCAACGCGGTCGTCGGCCGCGAATGGCACGCCCTGCGGGAGGAGAATGGCAACGGCACCATTTTCCAGCGCCTGGGGAATGAACTTCGCGCCATCGGTCTGTATGCCCGGCAGCGCCGCAAAGAGAAAACCCGGTGCGACCTCGCGACTGTCCGCGGTCAGCCCGAGAATATCGACCCGCGATACCTCGTCGGGCAGCGAATGCCCCGCCCCGGCAAGCTCACCTAATTTCATCGCAAGTCCAGCGAAGTCGCGCGCTCGGACAGATTCCGGCGTTTCAATCGCCCGTTAATAGGAAGCGCGGACGTGTTCGTCAAACTGCTTGCGCTTGCGTTCGAGCACCGGCGTGACGCCAAGCATCGGTCCGATACGTTCGACGATCCGCCCCGCCGTGGGAGCCGCGTTCAATCCGGCTGTCGCCTGTCCGTTGGTTTCGGCCACGCGCTGCGGTTCATCGAGAACAACGAGGACCAGATACTCCGGCGCGTCCATCGGGAACATGCCCAGGAACGAGGTCATCACCGCGGTGCGCGAATACCGGCCGTTGACGACCTTTTCGGCAGTTCCGGTCTTACCGCCAACCCGGTACCCGGCAATGTCGGCGCGACGGCCCGAACCTTTCTGAACGTTCAGGCGCAGCAGATACCGCATCAGGTCGCTGGTCTGGAGCTTGATCACGCGCTTCGACTGAATCCGCGCTTCCTCGCGCGAGCGGGCGAGAAACGTCGGGGCGATCTTGTGTCCGCCGTTGACGAGGGTCGCCGCGGCGCTCGCAAGCTGCAGCGGCGTCACCGAGACACCGTGCCCGAATGCGATCGTGATCGTGTTCAGGCGCGTCCAGTTCTTCGGCACGATAGGCAACGCGGTCGGGCCCATTTCCGTTTCCATACGGCCGAGCAGTCCCAGACGCGCGAGGAACTCCTTGTGCCGCTTGCGACCCATGTCGAGCGCCATCTTCGCCGAACCGATATTCGAGGAATAGATGAAGATCTCCGGCACGCTCAGCCAACGGCGCTTGGCATGAAAATCGTTGATGGTGAACGAGGCAACACGCAGCGGGTGCGTCGCGTCATAGCCCTTGTCGAGGGACGTGACGCCACTGTCGAGCGCGCCCGCGGTGGTGAACACCTTGAACACGGAGCCCATCTCGTAAACGCCTGATGTAACGCGGTTAAAACGGTTCTTGTCGAGCGCCTGTCTACGCCGGTTGGGGTCGTAGTCGGGCAGCGAGGCCAGCGCCACGATCTCCCCGGAGTGCACATCGAGCACAAGGCCCGCGGCGGCTTTCGCCTTGTACCGTTTCATGGCCCCGACAAGCTCGGCGTGGACCGCGTGCTGTACGCTCAAGTCGACCGAGAGACGAACCGGTGGCGGGCCTTCGTCACCCCAGGTCGGGTTGCTCGAAGGTCCGCCGGTCCGGTCGACATAGGTTTCGATACCGGCAAGACCGCGATTGTCGACATCTACAAACCCCAGCACATGTGAGGCCGTCGCGCCGGCGGGATAAACGCGATGGGGTTCCTGGACGAAATCGAGCCCCGGCAGGCCGAGCTCATGAACCCTCGCCTGTTGCCGCGGCGTCAACTCGCGTGCGACCCACGCGAATTTACCCTCGCCCTGAAGGCGCTTGCGCAGGGCGCGCGGTTTGATGTCCTTGAGAACCATTGCCAGCTGCTCGACCGTCGTATCCGGGTCCGTCACACGGCTCGGATTGGCGAACAGCGAACCCGCGAGGATATCGGTCGCCAGCATGCGGCCCTGACGATCGACGATATCGGGCCGGTGCACGGCGGACGACAACTGGCTCCATTTCGGGCCGGCGCCAACGTCCGTCGGAATGATACCGAGCGTCACAAGTCGGGTCGCGACGAGCGTGAAGCCCAACGCGAAGAGGACCGACATCAAGCCGGCGCGCGCCCGCGTTCTGATTTTCAGCGCCGTATCGCGCCTGAAGATGAAGTGAGGCCGAAGCCTCGCCAAAGTCTCTCCCGAGATCATCCGACGATGCTCCTAGTGAATGGCCGCTTGGCGTTCATTGTCGGGCAGCGATCGCCCCAGCATGCGCGCCGCGACCTCGGCAGGTGTGGGTTCGCGGATCGCATCGTACTGTTTCGGCGTCAGAATCTGGTTCGCCTTCATCGGCTGCAGACCCAGGTGTTTGCGGGCAAGCCTGGCGACGCGCTCGGGCCGGTTCAGATGGCTCCATTCGGCCCGAAGGACGGCCACCGCATCGCGCTCTGCGCGGATGGACGATTTCAGTTCCGCGACACGCTGCTTCAGCTCACGGGATTCGTATTTCAGTTCATAGATGACAAAGGCGGAGGCGACGACAAACGTCGCCAGAAGAAGATTGACCACACGCATGATACTCAGACCCCAATACTGATATGCATTCTGAACTAGATTACGTTTACAGAGAGTTGCGGCACCCCCAATCCTTCGATTTCTTCGGGAAACGGTTCTGCAGATGTCCGTTCGCCAGCTCGCAGGCGCGCAGAGCGGGCGCGCGGGTTTAGCCGGATCTCGTTCGCACCCGGACTGATCGCCTTGCGGTAGAGCATGCGAAATGACGGCGGCCGCTCAGGCATCACGCTGACCGGCGCGTGGCGCGACGGCCGGCCGGTCTTGCCGGAACGGCTCGCCAGAAAGCGTTTCACGATCCGGTCTTCCAGCGAATGAAAAGTCACGACGACAAGCCGGCCGCCCTCGGCAAGCAAACGTTCTGCTGCGAACAGGCCGTTCACCAGCTCTTCCATCTCGCCGTTGACGAACAGGCGCAGCGCCTGAAACGTCCGCGTCGCCGGATGCTTGGCCTCGTCGTGCCGCCGGCCGAGCACGCCTGCGACGATATCGGCCAACTTGCCTGTTCGGTCGATGGCGCGCTTTTCGCGCTCGGTGACAATGGCGCGGGCGATGGCGCGGGCGCGACGCTCCTCGCCAAGCACCGAGATCACCTGGGCCAGATCGCGCTCGGCGAGCGAATTCACCACATCAGCGGCGCTGGGTCCCGATTTCGACATGCGCATGTCAAGCGGTCCGTCGCCCCGGAACGAGAAACCCCGGTCGGGCTGGTCGAGCTGCATGGAAGAAACGCCGAGATCAAATGTGATCCCGTCGGCGCGGGTGATGCCGTTCGCGCCTGCGATATCGCCCAGTGCGCCGAACGCACCCCGAACGAGGGTCAGACGTCCTTCGGCCTCTCGTTCGAGTTTCCGGCCCGCGGCGATGGCGTCCGGATCCTTGTCGATGGCGAGAACGATACATGCGGCGCTCTCAAGCAGCGCCTGCGTGGCGCCTCCGGCGCCGAACGTCCCGTCGATATAGATGCCTTTGTCCCGGGGGGCGAGCGCGTCAATCGTCTCCGAGAGCAGCACAGGAACATGACGGACCGGTCCGCCAGCAGCACCCGTGCCCGTGGTGCCGCGATCCGTCATCGTTCCCGTGCCCCCTCAGTGTCACCAGACTTGCGGTGACCCGCGCCAAGCAGGTGTTTGACTTCACTGAGTTTCTTGCGCCCCTCGCTGAACTGATCGCGGAACTTGTCGGGCTCCCAGATTTGAAACTTGTCGCCAAGGCCGACGAAGGTCGCCCTGGAGGAAATGCCTGCGTGCTCGCAGAGACGTTCCGGAATCTTGATGCGACCATCCTGGTCAACCGAGATGACTTCGCTGGCGCCAAAAAGCGCCATTGCGAGATGGTCGCGTTCGTCTGAATAGGGGGCAATACCCTCGAGGAGCGACTGAATCTTGTCGACAAGGCGCTGGCCACCCGCGTCCAGCGCGGCGTCATCCAGCGAGGGATAGCAATAGATGCCCTCAAAACCGTCTTTGGCGAGGACTGTGCGGAAGGAGACCGGGACGGAAACCCGTCCCTTGGAATCGATCTTATTTGTGAATGTGGACACAAACTGGTCCATCTCCCCCTCGTTTTCCTCCGGCAGTTACGCAAGGACATCTTGGCCGTCGGTACGGCGCCCCGTCGCCGTCTCCGCCGCTCAAGGTCATGGGGTGGAGGAGAGACGCCGGTCTCCCGTGGCCTCGTAGGAGTTCAGGCTTGTTGCCTCTCCCCCAATAACCCCAATCCGAACGGGCAAATTTGGGATAGCATGGGATTTTATGGGCGTCAATGGTCATACATGGAAAAAGAAGGGTAAATGATGGGTAAATCGCCCGAAATGCGCGAAATCGGCCGGCGGCGGATTTCAGACAGGGTTAAGGAGGGATTGAAGCGCGCCGCCGCGTGCCGGCGGTGCCATCTGCACTTGATAAACGCCCGCGCCCATGAAAGGGTCCGGACGTTGGGTCTGCCGTCATGGCGCGGCCCCAATGAGCAGATAATCCGAATTCGATGAGAACCGTCACGAAACCGCTGCTGCTGATGTGTCTGACGCTGGTCTTTGCGGCGTTCTCGGGCATCTATCAGAGCGGCCATGCAGACGTGCGGTACGCGCCGGTCCACGATGGGACGAAAACTCTCAAGCTGGCCTATCGCGACAGCGGTACGGGCTCACCGGTCATTCTGCTCCACGGGTTCGGCGCCAGTTCGTATACGTGGCGTCACGTGGAACCTGCGCTGGTGGCTGCCGGGCACCGTGTCCTGACGGTCGACCTCAAGGGATTTGGGCTGTCGGACAAGCCGCTCGACGAGAACTACTCGATCTTTGATCAGGCGGTTCTGATCTCGGATTTCATCGACCGGCTCGGGCTCAGGAACGTCACCCTCGTCGGCCATTCGCTCGGCGGAGGTGTCGCGCTGGCGCTGACGCTGCATGACGACCCGCAGAAGCGCAAACGCATTTCCCGCCTCATTCTCATAGATACCGTGGCCTACGCGCAGAACATTCCCATCGCGTTCAACATTCTGCGCACGCCTGTCATCGGCAAGTTGGGGAGCCGGCTTGTTCCCCTCGACGTGCAGACGCGCGTGGCGTTGCGCCTGGCCTACTACGACAATTCGAAATTCAGCGAGACGGACGTGAAACGCTACGCTGATCCCTTGAAGGACAAGGGCAGCCGGCACGCGATGATCCAGACGGCACGGCAGATCATGCCGGAGAACCTTCCCGAACTGTCCCGGCGTTACAAGACGATCAAGATTCCGACGCTGATCATCTGGTGCGACCACGACAAGGTCATCAAGCCGCATATCGGCCTGCGGCTGCACAAGGATATGCCCAACTCGGATTTCCGCGTGATCGGCAATTGCGGCCACCTGCCCCAGGAAGAGCAGCCGCAGGATACGATCCGCCTGCTTCAGGCCTTCCTCAAGAAATAGCCAGGGCGTCAGCTCGTTGCGTGACCCGGACAGTTGCGCCGCCAGACCTCGCGGATGACATCGCCGAGCCGCAGAAACCGCTCCGGGCGTGCGTCAGATGACCGCCAGAGCAGTCCGATCTTCCGCGCCGGTTCGGGCTCCAGATGACACAATGTCAAAGGCGTATCGGGACGCATCTCCACCTGCACCGCCATTTCCGGCAGCAATGTGCTGCCGTAGCCGTTCGCGACCATTTGCAGGACGGTCGTGAGGCTGGTGGCGCCGAACTTCGCCATCTCGCCCTCGCCCACCGAGCCGCAAACGGCAAGCGCCTGGTCGCGCAGGCAGTGGCCCTCCTCGAGCAGAATCAGCTTCTCGGCACGCAGCTCGTCGACCTCGATCGTTTCCGGCATCGGCGCACCTTCGGGCATCGCCAACAGGAAGCGGTCCTCGAACAGAACCTCCGTGTCGAAACGCTCGTCACCCGCCGGCAGAGCCAGCAGCGCCACATCAAGGGCGCCGTCGGCCACATCGTCCAGCAAATGTGCGGTCTGTGCTTCGTGCAGCATCAGATCGAGTTCGGGAAACCGCTTCTGCAGCTCGGGCAGCGCCGCCGGGAGGATGTAAGGTGCCACCGTCGGGATCACGCCCAGCGACAGCTTGCGGCCGAGTTCGCCGCCGCGGTCGCTCGCAATGTCCTCAAGTTCCCTGATCTTGAGCAGGATTTCGCCTGCGCGTTCGGCCACCTCTTCACCGTCACCAGTGAGCCGCACGCCGTTCTTGCGCTGCTCGATAAGCGCCACATCGAGTTCGGCCTCGAACTCCTTGATCTGCATGCTGAGCGCGGGCTGGCTGATGTTGCACATCTGCGCCGCGCGGCCGAAATGGCGCGTTTCCGCAAGTGCCTTGAAATAGCGAAGCTGGCGAACCGTTACCATCTCACGTGTCCGACGTCATTTTTGATAAGTTTTTCTAATCGAAGATCAAAGCTAATACAATTGGACCTTATGGACGACAACCACCACATTAGGGACGTGCTTAAAGACACGAACCAGTAAAGGGTAATCCAAGCCCACGAAGCGATCCCGACAGAAGAATTGCCAGGCGCCCCCGGAAGGCAAGTGGTCAGCACGTTGCCCTGCCCCTATAGGAACGCGCTGACCAGGTACGCGGCTCGCCCCGTGTACCAGTGCAGACGGCCGGATCCCGATGTCCTCCAAATATGCGGGACCGGCCGTTCCCTTTTTCACAGAAAAAGTTGCCGAAAACTGGAAGGCCGGTCCGCGGTTTCCCGCGGACCGGCCATACGATAGCCACCAGTCAGCCTGTAAGCCGGGTTCTGTCCCTCCGCCGAACCACTTGGGTGGCCGGGCGGAATGGATGACCATTCATCTGGGACGCCCCTTGCGGTGCGCCTCGTGCAACCAACCCGGATGATCAGGCCTGGAGGCGGGCCCGGCGCGAACGCCTCGTCATCCCTATTCGGTCTTGCTCCCGGTGGGGTTTACCGTGCCGCCTCTGTTGCCAGACGCGCGGTGCGCTCTTACCGCACCCTTTCACCCTTACCTCGCATGCAAATCCAGGATTTGCCAACGGGCGGTTTGCTTTCTGTGGCACTTTCCCTGGGGTCACCCCCGCCGGACGTTATCCGGCACCGTGCTTCCATGGAGCCCGGACTTTCCTCCCCGCAATCGCGGTACGCAACACACTTCCCACGTCACGGAGCGGCCATCCAGCCAACTGGCTTGGAGACAATAAGGGAGTTCGCCACCTCCAAGTCAAGTGCGGTGTTTCAGCGTTAATCGCCCGTTTGCAAAAGAAAAACCGTTTACGATCCGAGGGCTTCCCGGCACGCGGCGACCTTCGCCCTGATCTCCTCGACCGGATACCCTGCATATCCCATCAACAGGCCGTTCCGCGTCCGCGCCTCCAGTGTGAGTTGGCTCAACGGCCGGACGACGATCCCGCGTTCGCCAAACGCGCGGGCCACGGACACGTCGTCCATGTCTGTCGGCAATTCGGCCACGAGCTGCATGCCGCCGGCAGGCCGGTTCACATGAACCCTATCTCCAAAGTGCCGGTCGAGCGCGCACATCAGGACCTCCTGACGTTCCTCATAGAGCGCGCAGGTGCGTCGGACATGGGCACGCAAGTGTCCTTCCTCGATGAACTGGGCCAGCGCCAGTTGCACAACCGCGGGCGCGATATGGCCGGTGTTGCGTTGCATGGAGCGTAACGGCTCCGCAAGCGGGGGCGGCACCACGGCATAGCCCACGCGAATGCCGGGCTGAAGGATCTTCGAGAATGTCCCGACATAGAGTACCCGGCCCGACGGATCGAGGCCCTGCAGGGCGGCGACCGGGCGCCCTTGGAACTGGAACTCGCTGTCATAATCATCCTCGATGATGAAGGCGCCGTGCCGGGTCGCGGATTCAAGCAGCTCGAGGCGGCGTGCAAGCGGCATCAGGATGCCTGTCGGATATTGGTGAGACGGCGTCACATAGATCAGCCGGGGCCGCGGATAATCGCCCGTGGGATTGAGACCGTCCGCGTCGACCGGCACCGGAACGAGCGTTGCGCCGGTTCCGGAGAAGGCGGCACGCGCGCCGAGATATCCGGGGTCCTCAACCCAGACCCTGTCCTGCGGATTGAGCATGGCGCGGGCGAGCAGGTCGAGCGCACCCTGTGCCGACGACGTGACGATGATCTGCTCCGGGTCGGCCTGGACGCCCCGCATTTCGCGCAGATGTTCGCTCAGGGCGCCGCGCAGACGCTGCAGCCCCGATGTCGCCCCATATGCCAGCGCTGCAGCACTCAGCTCGTGGCTTGCACGCCGGAGAAGACGCGCCCAAAGATCACGGGGAAACGATTCCAGGTCCGGAATGCCCGGCATGAAGGCGCGCGGGCTTTCTCCGCCCGCGGTGCCCCGCCAGATCGACGCCATCTGGCCTGCGGCATCCGAAAGCCGGTAATCGGGCACCGCACCATCGGGTTCATGGCGGGCGGCGCGCATAAGATCGCGATGCAGCTCCCCGGACACCACCGTGCCGGCACCCTGCCGCGTCTCCAGATATCCCTCCGCGGCGAGTTGTTCGAGGGCGGCCAGAACCGTATTGCGGGCAACGCCGAGCTGAGCCGCCATGGACCGGCTTGCGGGAATGCGCGTCCCCGCAGGCAACTGACCGCGCAGAATGGCGTTCCGCAACTGGGTATAGAGCTGCCGGTAAAGGGAGGCGGGTGCGGCCCGCTCCAAGTCGACAATCCCGGAAAGTGTGTCCAGCAAATTGGCCCCACATAAATTCCGATAATGGACCTTTTGATAGAGCCTAATACGACGCTATGAAGCCGGAAACAAGGTCGAAGCGATTGGAAGTTGGCAAAATGGACACGTACGCGAAGTCAAAGATCAACAAGATCCGGTTGAGCAAGCGCGCGGAGTATGATCGGCAAACTGTTCACCAAATTGTCGACGACGGCCTCGTGGCCCATGTCGGATTTGTCGACCACGACTGGCCCATGGTCATCCCGATGATCTACGCGCGGATCGACGAAACGCTCTATCTCCACGGCGCGAAGGCCGCGCGTTTCGCCAAGACGATGGGCAAGGGAATTCCCGTCTGCATTACCATCACGCATCTGGACGGCCTCGTGCTTGCCCGTTCCGCCTTCCATTCCTCTGTGAACTATCGCTCGGTGATCGTGCACGGCCATGCCACGCTCGTGACTGACGCCGATGAAAAGACCAGGGCCCTGACACTCGTCACCGACCGCATCGCGCCGGGCCGTTGGGACGAGGCACGCGAGATGAACGAGAAGGAACTCAAGAGCACCGGGGTAATCGCCGTTCCCATCGAGCACGCGGCAGCCAAGATCCGCACCGGCGGACCGGTCGACGACGACGAGGACTATGACCTGCCGATCTGGGGCGGCGTCGTCCCCGTCCGCCAGGTGCTGGATCCGCCCGAGGACGACGGCCGGCTCGCACCCGGCACCGAATTGCCTCTATCGATCAAGAAGGTGCTGGCGCGCAATTCAGGCTGACCTGTCCCCCAGCCTGACCTAAACTCCAGGCATGGATGCCCCTGACCGAGACCTTGTCGCACGTTTGAGCTGGGATCAGGTTGCGGCGCGCATCGAAACGGGCGCGGCAGCGGTGCTGCCGATCGGCGCAGGCACCAAGGAACACGGGTTTCATCTGCCGATGGAGACCGACCGCATCCAGGCGGACTGGCTTGCCGGGGTTGTGTGCCAGAACATCGATGCGCTCGTCTGGCCGACGCTGACCTACGGGTTTTACCCCGCCTTCGTGCACTATGCGGGTTCGGTCAGCCTCTCCAGACGGACGTTCAGCTTTGCCGTGCGTGAGATCATCGAGGGCATCGCCCGGTTCCGCGTGCCGCATGTCCTGGTGATCGACACCGGGATCTCCACTCTGCAGGCAGTCGCCGATGCCATCGAGGCGAGCGGTCATGCGGGGCTCACGCACCATTTGCGTGTCCAAGACGGGCCGCGTTACCGCGAAACCGCGGCACGGCTGTGCGAGCAGGCCGAAGGCACCCATGCGGACGAGATGGAGACGGCGCGCATGCTGGCGCTGGTGCCCGGTTCGGTCGACATGGCGAAGGCCGTCGCCTCACCGCCGGGCAAGGGCGGCACGGATGGCCCCCTGACCCCGCACGATCCTCAGTCGCCGAACTACAGCCCGAGCGGAAGCTGGGGCGACCCGACATTGGCCACTCGCGAAAAGGGGCAGGCACTGCTTGAGGCAATGGCCACCGATGTTGCGGAGATGGCCCGCAAAGCCGTCAGTCTTTAGACAGGCTTCAGCCGGTCTTGCCGTCAACCGCGATCGCACGCGGACCGCCGCGCTCGATGTCGTTGATGTGGGGACGGTTCGTCGAGTCCGCGGCAGTCGACATGAAGCCATCGAGCTGCTTGAGCAACGCGATGTGCGACTGCTGCATCTGGATTTCCAGCGTTTTGGTCTTGATGTCGTCTTCGGCCTTCGAAATCAGATGATTGATGCGGCGGCGGGCTTCTTCGCCATTGTCCGCCATGCCGCAAACCTGCTCGGCGAAACTTGCGAGTGTCCTCAGACGGTCCAGTTCATTCTTGATCATTTGCTGTCTCCCTCACGCAATACGTTTGCCATCGTCTCTCTCTCGCGGTGCCGACAAAAGCGCACGAGTGCGGCGAAACTGAGGGAATTGCATGGCAAACACGGGGCCCGCGCCCCGATTTCAGCGAAATTCGTCCGCCCGTCGTCCTCGGGAGGATGCAGGCCGATACGGTCCTGACGTCAGCTCGTTGACGGCAGTGCGTTCAGCAGCCGGTTGAGCGTCTCGCGCGTCGACGCGTCCGCGCATCCGTCCACCCGCGTCTGTCGCCAGTGGCGCTGAAAGGCGCGCACCACCTTCGTCATCGCCTCATCGTAGACGCCGCTGTCCCCGATACGGTAGCCGAGCCGCTGAAGGCACTTCTGCAACGCAAGGATGCCCTCGCCCTCGTCGCCCTCGGCAAATGCCGTGTCCGGACCGATGGGCTCAGGCTCGATCCACAGACCGACACCGGCACGAGCCAGTCGCCGCCAGTCGAACTTCTCGCCGGGATCAGCCTTGCGCCCCGGCGCGACATCGGAATGCGCAAGCACGCGTTCAGGTGGCACATCGCGCCGCTGCACAATGTCCACACACAACGCCTCGACGGCCAGCATCTGCTCTTCGGGAAAGTCGGGATAACCGAACTCATGCCCGGGATTGTGGATCTCGATCCCGATGGAGCAGGAATTGATGTCCTCTTCTCCCGCCCAGAACGAGGCGCCCGCATGCCATGCGCGCATCTCCTCACGCACCATCTGGGTGATCCGGCCCTGCTCGTCGACAAGATAGTGGCAGGAGACCTTGGACTCTTCGGTGGTCAACCAGGCGAGAGCGCCCTCCGCGCTCTCCATACCGGTGTAATGAAGCAACAGAAGGTCAGGCGCGCGGCTCGCCTTACGCGGCTCGAAATTCGGGGACGGACAAAAAAGCGTGACGAGAGCGCTGTCAGCGGTATCCGTCAAAGCCCCCGTTCCTTGGCGATCTCGTTATAGGCCTCGTTGATGGCGGCGACCTTCTCCGTCGCAAGGGCGATGAACTCCTCCGGCACGCCGCGCGCGAGCAGCTTGTCGGGATGGTTGTCCGCCACGAGCTTGCGATAGTGAGCCTTGAGGTCCTCGTCTGAAATCTCGGGCGTCACTTCGAGGACGTCGTACGGATTGCGCTTGTCCGACGAAACGTGCCGCGCCCGGATATACTTGAACTCGGTGTCGGAGAAGCCGAACCGCTTCGCCACTTCCTCAAGATAGGCCTCTTCTGCCGGATGCATCACCTCGTCGGCGCCGGCGATATGGAACAGCCCGTCGAGAATGTCCTCGAGCAGTTTCCTGTTGTCCTTGAACATGCCGGCAAGCTGGTCCGCGTATGCCTCGTAGCCGGCGACGTCCTGCTTCGCCAGATTGAACACACGCGCGACGTTCTTCATCTCGCCTTCCGGCACCTTGAAGACGTCCTTGAACGCGTTCACTTCATCGGCCGTCACGACACCGTCGGCCTTGGCCATCTTCGCACCGAGCGCGATCACGCCAACCGTGAACGCCACCTGATTTTCCCCACCGGAGGCATCGCCGCCGTCCTTGTCGCGATCAATCGCGAAATGACCGGCAAACCCTCCCAGAAGGGCGCCAATAGGACCGCCTACAGCCAGCCCCGCGGCGGCGCCCGCCAGTTTTCCCCAGATCGACATGGGCTGCAGCATACGCATTTTTTCTTGAAATGCATGCGAAGAATTACGTCTCTGACACAATACCTTGGCCGGGTCTGAGCCGGGGTGATAGAAGCTGTCGCGCGGCGCGGCTCCACGCTTTCTCGCAGCCGTCCGCCACCAACGTCTCCAAGGGGATCGTCTCATGCAGAGTGCCGAGCGCACAGGGCTTGTCCTCGGACTGATTGCCGTCGTCTGTTTCGGCCTGACGCTGCCCGCCACGCGGATCGCCCTCACCGGTCTCGATCCCTGGCTGATTGGTCTCGGACGGGGCGTTGTCGCCGGCGTCGCGGCCGGCGTTGTTCTCGCGGTCACACGCGCGAAATGGCCGCCGCGGGAGACCTGGCGGGATCTGTTCATCACCGCAGGCGGCGTCGTTCTCGGCTTTCCTCTGTTTGCAACCCTGGCCATGCAATATGCGCCAGCGGCGCACGGCGCGGTCGTTCTTGCCATTTTGCCGCTTTTGACCGCCGTTGGCGGCGTTCTGTTGGCGGGCGAGCGGCCGTCGATCGGCTTCTGGATCTGCAGCGTCGCCGGCACGCTTGCGGTGCTGGCCTTCACCCTGCTTGAGGGGGCCGGCGATGAAGGGTTTCACACGGCGGACCTGTTCCTCGCGGGCGCGATCATCACCGTTGCGGTCGGATACGCGGCCGGCGGCAAGCTCGCGCGGGCGATGGGGGGATGGCAGGTCATTTGCTGGGCGTTGGTGTTCTCCGCACCCATCCTGCTGGCGGTCCTTGTCGCGCGCGGAACGCCGATCAACTGGAATGCGCCGACCGAAGCCTGGCTCGGCTTTCTCTATCTTGCGCTGATCAGCCAGTTCTTCGCGTTTTTCGCATGGTATCAGGGGATGGCGCTCGGCGGCGTCGCGCGGGTCGGCCAGGTTCAACTCCTGCAGACATTCGTCACACTGGGAGCGGCCCCGCTTCTGCTCGGCGAGACGCTCACGGCATTGCAGATTGTATTCGCCGTTCTGGTGGTGGCCATCGTCGCTGTCGGGCGCAACATGCGGGTCGCGCGCCCGACCATCTGACACGTTCAGGGCTTCGGCTTCATGGCCATGAAGGTTTCGGGCGGCGTCCACGTGCCTTCAATATACGTGTTGGCCCACCGGCACATCTCCTGCAGCACCGGCAAAAGCGCCCGGCCCGCGGGCGTCAGGCTGTAGGCGTAGCGGACGGGCCGCGTCTGGTACGGCTCCTTCACGATGATGCCGTGCTGCTCCAGTTTGCGCAGACGCGCCGCGAGCAGGTTTGTCGGCACCCCTTCCGGTGAATCGCAGAACTGGCCGTAGCGCTGCTTGCCGGTGAGCAAATCGCGAATCAGCACCAGGGACCATTTGTCGCCGATAATGTCGAGGGTGCTCGCAATGGGACAAGGCGAGCGCTCGCGGCCTCCTCTCACGCCCCAGTCTGTCTGGATCATGGCCAAGTCCTCAGACCAGAAATGATTCGTAACTTGAATATCACAAGTGACTTTGGTATTCACGCGATACCGTCACTTTATTTTTTAAAGTGACTAACTGAGGGAGGACCATTCCATGACAACCGAGTTCACCGGCGGAATAGTCGTCTATACGCGCGCCGCGCCGAGCTGGGACATTCTGAATAAATCCCTGCCGAGCTTCGAGTCCATACCGCCGGACATGCCCGGGTAACACTGCCGTCATCCGGTTGTCTTGCGCGACAGACCGCCGCTGCCCTTCGAACGATGCGCGAAGGACGCAACAGGATGAGGAAACTCCTGTTTTGGCTATTGACTGCGACGGCAATCGCAATTGGTATCTGGCTGATCGTCACCATGCAGGGAACACCCGCCGCTTGAGCGGCGGATATGCTCCCTGATCAATCCGCGCCCGGGACGGCATCGCATGTCGTCTTGGGCGATTTCGAAAGGCTGGAACGTGAGTCGCGTCCGAAATTCGCTTGGCGCTCTGCGGAGTATCATGCGCGAACAAGTTCGCGCGGGGGAAGGCGATACGCTTCGCGCATCTATCGAACTTGCCGACCTCTCACCTGCCGACCGCAAAGCCATAACCGATGTTGCCGTCGGGTTCGTCGAAACGATCAGGGCCGGATCGCGTCCGCGGCTGCTGGAGAGCTTCCTCGACGAATACGGTCTCACCACCCGGGAGGGCATCGCGCTGATGTGTCTCGCCGAGGCGCTTCTGCGCGTACCTGACGCCGAGACCATCGACGCGCTGATCGAGGACAAGATTGCCCCCTCCGACTGGGGCCGGCATCTCGGGCAGTCCAGCTCGTCCCTCGTCAACGCATCCACATGGGCGTTGCTGCTGACGGGCAAGGTGCTGGACGAAGACGACGAGGGCCTCATCGGCGCGTTGCACGGGGCGGTCAAACGCCTGAGCGAACCGGTGATCCGGGTTGCGGTCAGCGGCGCGATCAGGGAACTCGGCGGCCAGTTTGTTCTTGGCCGCACCATCCAAGAAGCCATGGCGCGGGCGCAAAGCAACGAAAGCGCAGGGTATACCTACTCCTATGACATGCTCGGTGAAGCGGCGTGCACAGCAGACGATGCCACCCGTTACCAGCAAGCCTATTCCGATGCCATCGAGGCGATCGCCGCCGTGGCGGAATCTCACGATATCCGTGACAATCCGGGTATTTCAGTCAAGCTCTCCGCGCTCCATCCACGCTACGAATACGCCAAGCGCGCACGTGTCCTCGAAGAACTCGTGCCGCGCACACTCAAGCTCGCCCGCCAGGCCTGCGCTGCCCGCATCGGCTTCAACATCGATGCGGAGGAAGCTGACCGGCTCGACCTTTCACTCGACGTGATCGAAGCGGTCCTGTCGGACCCCACCCTCGCCGGATGGGACGGTTTCGGTGTGGTGGTGCAGTCCTACGGCCAACGCACATCGCACCTTATCGACTGGCTCTACGTCCTCGCGCAGGAGCTCGACCGCAAGATCATGGTGCGCCTGGTCAAGGGTGCTTACTGGGATACGGAGGTCAAGCACGCGCAGACACTCGGGCTCGACGGTTTTCCGGTGTTCACCCGCAAGGCCACGACCGACGTGTCCTACATCGCCAGCGCGCGCAAGCTGCTCGGACTGACCGATCGCATCTATCCGCAGTTCGCGACCCACAACGCCCATACAGCAGCCGCGATCCTGCACATGGCAGATGATCATGCGCTGTTTGAGTTCCAGCGCCTGCACGGGATGGGCGACGCGCTGCACGACCACCTCCACGACACGTTCGCAACCCGATGCCGGATCTACGCCCCGGTCGGCGCCCACAAGGACCTGCTCGCCTACCTCGTGCGCAGACTGCTCGAGAACGGGGCCAACAGCTCGTTCGTCAACCAGATCGTCGATGAAGAGGTCGCGCCGGAGACGGTCGCCGCCGACCCGTTCGAGACGGCGGAAGGCTATGCCAACCATCCCGGGAACCCGCACATCCTGCAGCCGGCCGATCTGTTCCGCCCGACGCGAAAGAACTCATATGGCTGGGACCTGACCGATCCGCTTCAGATCGCCCGGATCGATGAAGACCGTGAACGGTTCGCCGGACATCAGTGGCAGGCTGGACCGATCCTCGCCGCGGAACCCGCCGGAGGACCCGAGCGGAAGATCTTCAATCCGGCGAACCCAAGTGAGCAGGTCGGGACCGCGCGCGAATGCAGCAGCCACGACATCGAGGCGGCGCTCACGGCAGCCGCACCGTGGAACGCACCTGCCGCAGAGCGGGCCGACGTCCTCAGGTGTGCCGCCGACCTCTACGAGCAGCACGCATGCGAGTTCTTTGCGCTCGCCGCGCGTGAAGCGGGCAAGACGCTGGCCGATTGCGTCAGTGAAGTGCGCGAGGCGGTCGACTTCCTGCGCTACTACGCGGCCGAGATCGATCGTCTCGACGCGCGTGATCCGTGCGGCCTGTTCACCTGCATTTCGCCCTGGAACTTCCCCTTAGCCATCTTCACCGGCCAGATCTCGGCCGCCCTTGCCGCCGGCAACGGGGTCCTCGCCAAGCCGGCGGAAGCCACGCCGCTTATCGCCTTTCGTGCGGTACAGCTCCTGCACGAGGCGGGCGTTCCCGTCAGCGCGTTGCAGCTCCTGCCCGGCGACGGCCCCAGTGTCGGTGCCGCCCTGTGCGCCGACCCGCGCATCGGCGGCGTTTGCTTCACCGGCTCAACGCGAACGGCCCAACTCATCAACCGCACCATGGCTGCGCATCTCGATCCCGGCGCGCCGCTCATCGCCGAGACCGGTGGGATCAACGCCATGATCGTCGACAGCACCGCCCTCCCCGAACAGGCCGTCGGGGACATCGTCGCATCGGCCTTTCAGAGCGCCGGCCAGCGCTGTTCGGCGCTGCGGGTTCTCTACCTTCAGGAGGACGTGGCGGAGCCCATGCAGGAGATGCTGTTCGGTGCAATGGATGAACTCGCGATCGGGAACCCCTGGCAGCTTTCCACCGATATCGGACCGGTTATCGACAACGCGTCAAAGAAGAAGATCACGTCATACATCGATCGCGCACGGGACTCCGGGTCCGTCCTGAAGGAGATTGCCACGCCTGAGGATGGTCACTTCGTCGCTCCAACCGCGTTGAAGGTTTCATCCATCTCCGAGGTCGAGGAGGAGATCTTCGGACCTGTGCTCCATATCGCCACGTTCCCGGCGCACCGGATCGGCGACGTCATCGCAGCCATCAATGCCACCGGCTATGGTCTGACCTTCGGGCTGCACTCGCGGATCGACGACCGGGTTCAGGACATGGTTGAACACCTTCGCGTCGGCAACATCTATGTCAACCGCAATCAGATCGGCGCGGTCGTCGGATCCCAACCCTTCGGCGGTGAAGGGCTCTCGGGCACCGGTCCGAAGGCGGGTGGCCCGCACTACGTCAGGCGGTTCGTCATGGCCGACCGCCCCCGCATTGATGCGTCATCGGCCAAGACCATTGCGCTTGAGACGCTTCAGTCGGCCATCGACGCGCGCACCGGCCAAAGCTCCGGGACGGCGTCCTCGGTATCGGACCTGCCGGGGCCGACCGGAGAATCGAACCGTCTGTCGCTCTATCCGCGCGGTCTCGTTCTGTGCGCCGGTCCGGATGCCGACGCCGCACGGCAGCAGGCCGCGGAAGCCCGTGCGCAAGGGTGCACCGCCCTGCCCGCCGCTCCCGGCATCGAAGACGGTCTCGACGGCGTCATCGATCCCGGCACGCTGACCCATGTGACCGGCCTGCAAGGCATCGCATATTGGGGACCTGAGGACCTCCAGCGTGCGATTCGACAGGCGCTCGCGGAACGCGACGGTCCGCTCCTTCCGCTCATCTGCGAACGTGGCGACCCCGACCGGTACACCATTGAGCGCCACGTCTGCGTCGACACGACCGCATCGGGCGGCAATGCTGCGCTTCTGGCCGCAAGCGACTAGTTTAACTTCAGAAGTCTTGGCCCGGTTTCGCATTAACCTAAACACTTGTATTGTTTCCGCACAGCAGGGGAGAGCGCGTAGACTTCGGAGACTGCGGACATCACCCACCCCAAAAATGTCCGAATTCTGAATTATGGAAAAAAGTACAGCTGACTCGCGAGAAAACGACATGTCTGGTTTAGGACTGAATTTCTTTCGTCGTTCGGAACCTGTTGAGAGTGCCCCGATCGAGACAAACGGCAACCAACAAGCCGCCCAGAGGCCGACGGCGCCATCCGATGTGCCCGAAAAGGTCCAGGATGCATATGGTCAGGCGATGTTTCTCGTCGAGCGCAGCCCGAGGGCGTCCGGCGCGCTGTCCCGGTACTGTCTGCAGCAGATCATTCGGGATTTCTGGAGCCTCGACACCAAGAACCAGGGATTGCTCTCCGAGGAACTCGATTTCATTTCGGACATGATCTCCGAGGAAACGCGCGCCTCGATACAGTGCGTCCGCGACTTCGGCTCGATCGACTACCATTTCTCCCAGGACAGGGACATGATGGTGGACACCACGATCGAGGAAGCCCGGATGCTCCTCGCTCTGGTGCAGCTCCTGTTCCAGGAGTGGTACGCGGAGCGCTACAAGCGCAAAACCCGCTTCGAAACGATCCAGCGTATGGCCGAAATCGCCCAGAACACCCAGGAAGAGGCTCTGCGGGCAGAAGAAATCGCCGAGGCGCAAGCAATGGTCGGCGACGACGAGGCGCCGGTCACGCCAGACGAGGACGCCGCCAAGGAGCCCGACAACGACGACGAACCGGATGCGCCAAAGCTCGAAGCGGTTCGCGCAACCGGAAGCTGACGCCAGTTTCCGGCACCGGCCTTGTGCCGGGGCAAACTCCAGGACAGACCTGAGACGCTACTCCGCCAGCACGCTTACGAGTGCCTGCACATCATCATTGTGTTCGCGCACGTAAGACTGGAACAACCGGCGCTGGAACGGCGTCAGCCAGAACCCGAATATGCTGGCGTCGAGGACCTTGTATTTGCCGTCGGATTGCACCAGTTTCCACTTCACGCGGTACGATGAACCGCCCGCAAGCGTGATCCTGCTCTTGAGCGTGATCGCGCCGTCCTTGTGATGTTTCGGACGGTAAAACTCTGCCTTTTCAATCTGATAGTATCGTGACTGCATGGCAGCGTAACGCGCCATGAAGTTGGTGACCGCGTCGTAATAGGTCTCCGTGTCCGCATCAGACAAGTCGGAGATGTACGACCCCAGAGAATAGTCCCCGATGCTCTCCACATCGACATTGTTACGGATCAGTTTTTCGAGTTCCGGTCTGTCGATGGTCTTGTTTGCCCTGATTGCCGTCTCCGCAAGGCCGTTCATGAAACCCAGCACGGCGCCGGCGCGGACGTCCGCGATCGCGGAAACATGTAGGGAAGCCATCAGGAATGCCGCAACGAGCACTGCGAACACGACACGGGCCAGCGCGAACTGCCGTCCGTTCGAACCCGCAGGCTTGAACCCGTGAGCCGCACGACGAGCATGCATGGCCTTCGACCTTGACTGAAGCATGACGATCCCCCCAATGCGTTGCATTCTTTTGCGCAACGGCAATTCACCCTGATGTTCCACAGGATAGGGCAAGGAGTTTGCCAAACGCTTATTCTGCGTCCTGCAATGCGCCGGGAAAAATTCACGCCTGGTCAACCATGCGGTTTGCCCGAACAGGTGCGCGGGAAACGGTCTTCAGCACAACTTGAGAGCGAACCGTCGCCACCTGTCCTCAGCATGCGCAGAGGCGGCGTACGGCCGTGGTTAACCCGTTTGCCGAAAATGTCGGAACGGACAGGCACAAAAAACCGGCTCCGCGGCAAGCCTGATCTCCGCGTTGACCAATAATCCGGCTTCGAGAATTTGGAAGGGTTAGAATTAATACTTAATTTTTATAGTTAATTTCTGTTTTTTAATTATGCACTCTGTTTTTATTTTACTAAGAATCACCGGCATGTTTGCCTGATACATTGATCGAATGCGTAGCCGCACCACAACCGGTTGATAGATTTAACGATATCTTGAACATATGAGCGGATAAAAATGGTTACGACGGAAGGTAATGACAGGCCCGAGACGTACGGGCCCGTCATCAGGAAAAAGGTCGACCTGATGAAAGCGGACGACGGGCGGTTCAACGACCCCGCCGAAACGCGCCTGATACGCCTTGCCGGGACCCTTCTGGCCCGCTCGAACGCACTCGAGAACCGCATTGTGGCCATCGAAAGCGCAACCCAGACGTGCAATTGCGCCATGGTCGTGTCCGAGGCCGTTCTGGAACTTCTGTCGCAGTGCGCGGGCATCCTGGAGAAGATCAGGGTCTCCCCGGACATGGAGTCCCGGATGATTCTGGCCGGATACTTTTCCAAGGTCCTCCAGCAGATCGACGCCGTCGTGCTCGAAGGCAGCTACGATGGCAAGAATCTTGCTCTCAATGACAGCATTACGATTTGTACCGATACGGCACGCGGCAATGGCTTTCTGATCGAGGGTATGGACATGAGCAGTCAGGGTCTGGGGTTATCCCCGCTGAAACCCGACAATCTTTCCAGTCCCGCGATCGTCGAGCGGCTGCTGAAGACCGAACAGGCCATCAACAAGCTCAAGGCGTATGCCTACAGCTACACGACCGTTTCCGAGATGCTGAACACGCACATGGCATTCACGCGCAGGATGATCGACATCTTCAATGACGGCAGCGACCGGATCAGCAGTTCGCGCGCCGGCCAGGATGCAATCGCGCATGTCTTGTCTGAAATCTGCGGGCTGCCGTCGAACGATGACACGGCACCTGAAGGCGGTTCAGGCGGTGGTGGCCGCGGCTCCGGTCCGGATTACTCGGGACGCGAAACAGCCGAACGCTCCGCGAAGGCGGGCAGGTTTGTAACGCGCGGCTACAACTACTGACGCCGAGCATCTGCAAACCGTCCTGCGAAACGGAACATTGAGATCAAAAGAACAGTCGTACGTGAGTTTCTGGGGAGGCCAAATTGGCACACGCGAAGGACTATAAGAAAAAGTCGAAACACTTCGACTTTTCGTCAAACGAACCGGAGACAGGATTCTCCGATGACCCGGCACTTTCCGGCAGCCGCCAGTCACGACACAAGACCGGCCGCAGTGCGGAGAGATTCAGCTCGCCGCTAGAGCGCGCTGCCGCCTGCGAGGAGCGCGCCCTGCGTCTCACGACCGTCGTTGAGCGCCTGGAAGAGACCGGCCGCTCGGTACAGCTGGCCATGAGCGCTGCGGAAGCGGTCGAGCAGTTGCTGCGCGAGGCAACGCGCCTGCTCGAGACCGGACGCCGGCACACAAGCCCGGTTAGCCGCGAAGCGCTGACCCAGGCATATCTGGAGATCATCGGTCAGATCGACGGCATCGCCACCGACGCGGAATTCGACGGCCTGAACTACGCGACCGGCGATACGGTCGACGTGGCATTCGACAATGATGGCCGGAACTCGCTGAAGATCGAGAACTTCGAGCTCACGACCAAATCACTCGGCCTGTCGTCCGAACAGGTCGACCTGTCGTCGGATGCAAACCTCGTCCGCGAAATGATGCTGATCGAGGATGCCCGCAACACGATCGCCACGCGCAAGATCCGTATCGAGATGGCGCTGTCGGTCCTTGAGAGCCGTGTTGTGTTCTCGCAGAACAAGATGCGCTCCCTGCAAAGCGCCAGCGAGGCGCTGGTGCAGAACGGCCGCGCCCATATGGCCATTCAGGAGATCGCCGCACGGCGCGTGGCCACGGGAGCTGCGAAGCCGTCAAGGTCCCACGGCATCAGCACCGACCAGGTCAGGAACGACAATGACGAGTCGTTCGCCAGGCAGGCTGTGCGGGCGGACGAGGACCGGGCTCGCACCGACGAGACGCCCGATGTCCCCGGTCTCACGGATGACAAGGATCTGGAAACGGAAATCGACGAGCTGCAGGACCTGATCACGCGTCTCGAAGACGACCCGGACAACGAGCTTGACCGGTACGCCATGGAACTGGCGCGTATTCTCGACGAGGAGTCCTATCTCAACCGGTGGATGAAGTATGAGCGCGGCGAGACGAAAGTCTTCGTCACCCATCTGGCTCAAAACTACGGACCGGACCTGATCGAGAAGGCCAAGGGGTGTTATGCGGACGACGAAGCCTTCAGGCTGGTCGCCGACACCTATATGCGCCACTACGAAACGAGCCTCGAAGAGACCATTTCCGACGACGTGTCTCCGACGGAGAAGATCGATCTGTGCCTGAAGACGAACTACGGCAAGATCTACATTCTCCTGGCCCGCGCCGTCGGCATGGTGTGAGCGCATCCCGACGACACCAAACGGCTTCCAAAACAACAACACCTGATTGAAACCGCGCCAATCCCGCGCGCGCGGCCGGAATTCGTGCAGCCATCGCAGAATTTTGTGGACACGAGCCGCCCATCTGTAGCTTTCTCCCTTGCCTCGGATGAGATGAGGGAAAAGCAATACAATGAGCGACGCGGGGAACGGGTCCGAAAAATGGCATTTCTGGATTGACCGCGGCGGCACGTTCACCGACGTCGTTGCCCGGGCCCCATCCGGCGAGATCACGGCTCGCAAGCTGCTTTCGGAAAACCCGGAGAGCTATGACGACGCGGCGTTGCAGGGCATTCGCGACTTTTTCGGCGTTGCCGGCGATGCGGTCATTCCGTCGGAGAAAATCGCCGCCGTCAAAATGGGTACCACGGTGGCGACCAACGCCCTGCTCGAACGTCAGGGCGAGCGCGTTCTGCTGCTGGTGACGGAAGGCTTTCGCGACGCCCTCAAGATCGGCTATCAGGCGCGCCCCGACATCTTCGCGCGGCGGATCGTCAAGCCGGAGATGCTCTACGACCGGGTTGCCGAGGTGCCGGAACGCGTGCGCGCGGACGGTGCGCTCGAAGCGCCGCTCGACGAAGACGCCGCGCGGGCAGCGCTGCAGGCGGCTTATGACGACGGCATCCGGTCCGTCGCGATCGTCTTCATGCACGCCTACGCCTATCCCGCGCACGAGCAGAAGGTCCTGGCACTGGCGGAGCAGACCGGCTTCACCCAGATTTCCGCAAGCCATCGAGCCAGCCCGCTCATCAAGCTCGTCGGGCGCGGCGACACCGCCGTGGTCGATGCCTATCTCTCGCCGATCCTGCGCCGCTACGTGGACAAGGTCTCGGGCGAACTGAACGCGTCGGGCGGCAACCCGCAGCTCATGTTCATGACCAGCGCCGGCGGCCTCACCGCGGCGGACCTGTTTCAGGGCAAGGACGCAATCCTGTCCGGCCCGGCCGGCGGTGTTGTCGGCGCGGTCGAGACGGCGCGCATCGCGGGCCTTGAGAAGATCATCGGTTTCGACATGGGCGGCACGTCCACGGACGTCTCGCACTATGCCGGCGCGCTCGAGCGCAGCTTCGAGACGGAGGTCGCAGGCGTGCGCATGCGCGCACCCATGATGCGCATCCATACGGTCGCGGCCGGTGGCGGCTCGATCCTGCACTTCGACGGGGCCCGCTTCCGCGTCGGACCGGATTCGGCCGGTGCCGATCCCGGACCACGCTGCTACCGCCGTTCGGGCCCCATCACCGTCACCGATGCCAACGTCATGGTCGGCAAGCTGAACGCCGCCTACTTTCCCGAAATCTTCGGCCCGGACCAGAACGAGCCGCTCGATACCGACGCCGTGCGCCAGGGGTTCGCTGAGCTGGCGGCAGAGCTCGGCGACGGCCGCACGCCGGAGGAGATCGCCGACGGATTCTTGCGGATCGCTGTCGAGAACATGGCCAATGCCATCAAGAAGATCTCGATCCAGCGCGGCTACGACGTGACCGAGTACGCGCTCGCCTCGTTCGGCGGCGCCGGCGGCCAGCACGCCTGCATGATCGCCGATATTCTTGGCATGGAGACGATCCACATGCACCCGCTGTCCGGCGTGTTGTCGGCCTACGGCATGGGGCTCGCCGACGTCCGCGCATCGCGCCAGCGCGCGGTGGAGCAACCGCTTGACGAGCAGACGCTTGCACGCCTCCGGGCGCTCGCGGACGATCTGGCGGGCGAAAACCGGCAGGAGTTGGCCTCGCAGGACGTAGCGTCCGGGGACATGGAAACCGAGGTCCGGGTGCATCTGCGCTATGCCGGCACGGACACCGCCCTACCCGTCCTGCTCGCGCCGCTAGGCAACATGCGGGCCGCGTTCGAGGGCGCCTACATGCAGCAATTCGGCTTCACCGACCCGGCACGCACCATCGTGATCGAAGCGATCGAGGTGGAGACCTCGGGCGGCGGCGCCGACATCGCGGAACCGGCATTGTCGGAGGAAGGCGAGGCCGCACCGCCCCCCGACGATACGACGCGGTTCTATTCGGCCCGCGCATGGCACGACGCCGCCGTCTACCGGCGCGCGCAACTCAGTCCCGGAAACCATGTCGCCGGCCCCGCGCTGATCATTGAAGACCACCAGACGATCGTCGTCGAACCGGGCTGGAGCGCCAGGTTGACGGCGCACGATCATCTGCTTCTGACGCGCCGCGTGCCGCGGGAGCGCCAGGTTGCCATCGGCACCAAGGCGGACCCTGTGATGCTCGAGGTATTCAACAACCTGTTCATGTCGATCGCGGAGCAGATGGGCGTCGCGCTGCAGAACACGGCGCAGTCGGTGAACATCAAGGAGCGGCTCGATTTCTCCTGCGCGATCTTCAACGGCGAGGGCCAGCTCGTCGCCAATGCGCCCCACGTTCCCGTTCATCTCGGGTCGATGGACCGCTCGGTCGAGACGATCATTCGCGACAATAAAGGCAAGCTCCGCGACGGCGACGTATACATGATCAACGCGCCGTACAATGGCGGGACCCACCTTCCCGACATCACCGTGGTGACACCGGTGTTCGACAAAGCAGGCGCGGAAATTCTGTTTTATGTGGCGAGCCGCGGGCATCATGCCGACGTGGGCGGGATCACCCCCGGATCGATGAGCCCGAATGCCACCACCATCAACGAGGAAGGCATCTACATCGACAATTTCCTGCTGGTCGAAAACGGCGGGTTCCGCGAGACGGCGACCCGCGCCCTCCTCACCGAGGCGCAGTACCCCGCACGCAGTCCGGACGAAAACATCGCCGATCTGAAGGCACAGGTTGCGGCCAACGAAAAGGGCGTGCAGGAGCTACGCAACATGGTCGCCCATTTCGGCCTTGAGACCGTCCATGCCTATATGGACCATGTCCAGGACAACGCGGAAGAGAGCGTGCGCCGGGTGATCGACGTGCTGAAGGATTCGACCTTCCAGGTGGAGATGGACCAGGGCACACACATCCGCGTGGCCATTCGCGTCGACAAGGAAGCGCGCCGCGCCACCATCGACTTCACCGGCACGAGCCCCGAGCAGGGCAACAATTTCAATGCGCCCGAGCCGGTCACACGCGCGGCTGTGCTCTACGTGTTCCGCGTCATGGTCGACGACCGGATACCAATGAACGCCGGGTGCCTGAAGCCGATCGACATCGTTTTGCCCGAGGATTGCATGCTCTCGCCGACGTACCCGGCCGCCGTTGTGGCGGGGAATGTCGAGACCAGCCAGATCATCACCAATTGCCTGTTCGCCGCGCTCGGCGCCATGGGGCCCTCACAGGGCACCATGAACAATCTGACCTTCGGCAACGACCGGTATCAGTATTACGAGACCATCTGCTCAGGCTCACCGGCGGGTCCCGGCTTCAACGGCACCGACGCGGTGCATGTTCACATGACGAACACCCGGCTGACCGACCCGGAGATCCTCGAATTGCGCTATCCGGTGCTGCTGGAGGACTTTCATATCCGTGTGGGTTCCGGCGGGAGAGGCAAATGGCATGCGGGCAACGGCATCTCCCGCACCATCCGTTTCCTCGAACGTATGGACTGCGCCATCCTGGCAGGTTATCGCGACGTGCAGCCCTTCGGGCTCGAGGGCGGTGAGGCGGGACAATGCGGCGCAAACACGGTCCGCCGGGGTGACGGGCGGGAAGAACAGCTTAAGGGGTGCGACCAGACCGTGCTCGATGCGGGCGATGCGATTATCATCAAAACGCCCACCGGCGGCGGGTTTGGCGCTCCCACATAGAGCCTCTAAGGAAAGCGCGGGGCAATGCCCCGCGCCATCTTGTTTTGGGAGGGTTTGTGTGTCCCGGCAGTCAGCCTGCCTGTGGGACGGTCCCCGCATTATCGTTGGGATTCTCGGACTTCTTCCCGTTCGATTTGCGCTCGTCCATGAACTGATCGAACTCAGCCTTGTCGCGCGCCGCACGCAACCGCTCCAGAAACGTCCGAAACTCCTCGGCCTCGTCTTCGAGCCGCCGCAGCGTTTCCTCACGATACTCATCGAAAGCCGCATTGCCTGTGGAGTGAAATGCCGTTCGGGCGCGATTCCACTTCTTTTCCGCCTTGCTCTTCCAATTGCGCGATTTGCATCCCATGCGTCCACTCCATATCAAATAGAACAGGATCGCCAGGCCGATCGGCCAGAAGACGATGAAGCTCACCACCATCAAGGCGATCCAGGCGGGTTTGCCGTAATCGTCCAGCGTCTGAACTAACTCCATTTGGGTCCTCGTTTGTTAATGTAATTAACATTAACATAAATGGGCATTCCGGGGCCGGAGTCAAGGCTGTGTCTTCGGAAAATCGCTGGGTGCGGCGGCGCGCCTCACGTCACGCACATATCATATACGTGCCGCGCGCTAATCATCCGTCGGGATGATGCCGAGGCCCTTGAGATAGATGAGCATACACGCTTCGAGGATTTCCTCGCCGGTCAAGGGCACTTTCCCGCGGCACGGCTTGCCCTCGGCGAACAGCGTCGCGATGCCATGACTCATCGCCCAGACATGCAGGCTCATCAGCGCGCCCGGCGGAAGCTTTGCGTCCGGGGCGGTTTGTGCCACCGCGGCGGTGACACGCCGGAGCACATCGAAGGCGCGGTCCGCCGCGGCCTTGAGCTCAGGCGACTCGTCAACCGAAAGCCCGGCCTCGAACATCGCCGCGTAGCTGGCTGGTTCCTCCCGCGCGAACGCAAGGTAAGCGCGCCCGACATTCTCAAACGCCTGGATCGGCGACGGTCCGCCCTCTTCCCATGCCGCCTCGAGGCGGTCGGCAAACTGCTCGAACCCGGATTTGGCAACCTCGGCCAACAGGGCCTCGCGGTCGCGGAAATGCCGGTAGGGCGCCGCCGCGCTGACGCCGGCCAGACGCGCCGCTTCGGTGAGCGAGAACCCGGCCGCGCCCTGCTGTTTGATCAGCTGCCGCGCGGCTTCCAGAAGCGCCTGTCGCAGATTGCCGTGGTGGTAGCCACGGCGTCCGCGGTCCTGCCGTCCTCGAGATCCCATGTTAACCGCTTTTACTTCATACCGTGCGCATGCGCCAAGGGCCGGATGACTCACACCCTTAACCGCCCTCGCCCGAACGGCATCATGCATCCTGTTACATGACGCATACAAAATTGCCGCACAGAGCCAGTTGCGGGCGTCGACCGCCGGTCCCACATCGGTCGCAACACCCAACATTTTCATCGTGATGCCTCGCAAGAGGGGCATCGCCTGTGGAGCACTTCATGAGCACAGCCGAAACACACAATGAAAACAACGAATTCGTTGAATTCTGGAACGAAATCCTCGTTCCCAAGTTCATCAGGTACCGTCATATTCTGGTCGGCGGCCTGACACACCACAGCGCCAGGATTCTCCCCAACCTCGACGTCAATGAAGGGGATTCCGTGGTCGACGTGGGCTGCGGCTTTGGCGATACGGCAATCGAACTGGCGAAGATCGCCGGCGAGCGCGGCTCGGTTCTCGGCCTCGACTGCTGCAACGCGTTTCTTGAGTTTGGCCGCAAGGATGCCAAAGCCGAGGGCATTCACAACATAGATTTCGTGGCAGCGGATGTTCAGACCTTCCCGTTCAAACCCGTTCACGACTTCTGCTTTTCCCGTTTCGGCACGCAATTCTTCGAGAATCCGGTCGCGGGTCTGCGGTCGATGCGTCAGTCCCTGAGACCAGACGGCGTCATGACCATGATCGTGTGGCGGACAATCGACGACAATCCATGGCTCGGCGTTCCGAAGGATGTTGTTCTGGGGCTCCTGCCACCGCCGGGTGAGGACGCTCGCACCTGTGGGCCGGGACCGTTTTCCATGTCCAATTCCGACATGGTGACTTCACAGCTCAGGATCGCCGGCTACGATGGCATCAAGTTCGAGCGTGTCGACGTCCCCCTCATGGTCGGAAACACGCTCGATGACGCGGTGGAATTCCAGCTCGCCCTCGGTCCCGCCGGAGAGGTCTACCGTGAGGCGGGAGACCTTGCGGTCGCGCGCCATGATGAGATCGTCACAGCGCTGAAAGAGGAGCTCAAGAAGCATGAAACGTCGAACGGCGTCATCATGGATTCAAGCTCCTGGGTCGTCAGCGCGCGAAATCCGGGATAGAGCCGTCCGGAACCTAGTCCTGGTAACCGAGCCATTCGTTCCAGAGTTTCTCGCCGATCAGGCAATCGATGCGCGGCGGCGCCTTCCATGGCGCCGCCTGCGCTCGTATGACCCTTGGCGGCGTGCCCGAAATCTCGCGGATCAGCTTGCGGCGGATCGCGCGCGCGAAGTTCTTCTCCTCATGCACCGGAACAATGAACGCGCCGGGCCCGCCGATGACGCAATCCTCGTAATAGACGTCCAGCTTCTCGAGATCGAAGAATCCGGGTGCCTGCCCGACGCGGAGCATGACCGGCAATCCGTTGATCGTGATGCCCCGCCTTGCGACCTCGTCGCGCGCCTTGGTGACGACGATGCCCTGATTGTTCGGACCATCGCCGGAGACATCGATCACGCGGCGGGTCCCTTTGAACCCGTTGTCCTCGAAAAGCGCCGCCGAGAACAGGAGGGCCGTCGAAATCGACGTGAGCGGCAGCGCAGTGAGCCGGCGCCGGCTCAGAAGCTCGGCGAACTTGTTCGCGGATTCCACGCCGTCAACGAGGGTCCAGGGCACCTTGACGTTCTGAAACTCCATGCCGCCCCACTCGACGAAGATGACGGCGATCTTCTTGTGCTCTCCGGTATCAATCGCGCGCAACACCTCTGGATCGCGAAAGGCGTCGACGTAGCCCTGGAGCTGCAAGCGCTGCTCGAAACTGTCCATGGACAGGGAGACGTCCACGGCGAGGACGAGTTCGAGATCAACCTCGACATCCGCAGCCGGCACGGCGCGTGCGCCGAAAACCAGCGCAAAAACAACCACCACAAGGTGAACAAGGTGCAGGCGCTTCATGGAACAAAGCGTACGCCAGACCCACTTGTTCACCGAAACAAAAACTTGTGCCTTGCGCACGTGCCACCTTCGGTCCTATAGCCGCTTAAAGCCATGTTAGTCACATCGCGAATGCGGGTATTGACCGGCAGGTTTCACCGCTGCACTTTCACTCGAACCTGTAAAAGTACAAGCAGCCAGAGGCACTTGCTTTGAAGCTCGCCACGGTCATTGGACCCGATAGCCGCCCGCAGATCGGCGCGCTGATTGAGAATGACAGGGCCATCGCCTTGCTGCAGGCCGGCGTCACGTCCATGGAAGGCGCGCCGGTCCCCTATTTCAACAGCATGTTGTCGTTCCTCCAGGCAGGCGCGGAGGCACAATACAAGGCCTTTGTCGTCCAGGATTTCGTGGCGGATCAGAAACCGGCGAGCGCCGTCATGCCGATCTCCGGCACGACGTTTCTCAGCCCCCTGCCCGTGCCCGAGTCCATTCGCGACGCAATGTCGTTCGAGCAACATATCATCAACTCAATTCGCGTTGTCGGGCTGGGCCCCTACGCCAAGATCGATGAAACCATCGAAAAATGGTTCGGGCGCCGGCGCTCCCTGGCCTTCCGGTTCAACAAGGCGTGGTATGAACGTCCGATCTACTACAAGAGCAACCGGTTTTCGGTTGTCGGCCACGGCGCGGTCGTGCGCATGCCGGCCTATACCGCCGCGTTCGACTATGAGCTCGAGTGGGGCATCGTCATCGGCAAGGCAGGGCGCGACATTCCCTTGTCCGCGGCACGCGATCACATTGCCGGATACACGATCTTCAATGATTTTTCCGCCCGCGATATCCAGATGAAAGAGATGAAGGGCCGTCTCGGACCCGCCAAAGGCAAGGACTTCGACACGGGCAACGTCATCGGACCGTGGCTGGTGACGCCGGACGATATTCCCGAACCTTACAACCTCACCATGACGGCCCGGGTGAACGGCGAGGAATGGTCGCGCGGGTCAACCAGCGACATGCATTGGACGTTTGAGAAGCTGATCTCCTACATTTCCCAGTCGGAGACCCTATATCCGGGAGAGTTTATCGGATCAGGGACGTGTTCGGGCAAGCTCGGCAAGGGGTCCGGCCTCGAACTCGGGCGCACGCTCAACGCGGGCGATGTGGTCGAGCTTGAGGTCGAAAAGATCGGCATTCTGCGCAATCGCGTCGCGCCGCCGGTCAAGGCGGTTCCCCCACCGGCACCCGCCAAACGGTGAGCATGAGCGCGCACAAGCCCAAATGCATTGCCCCGACAGGCGCCAAGCGGACCCGCTTCCGCGAAACGCCGTTGTATGAGGAAGGCTTGTGGGACCTCGGAAACGACCTTTTTGCCTGGATCGTGCCCAACGGATCATGGGGCGAATCGAACGCCGGCCTGGTCACCGGCGAGGGTGAGTCCCTTCTGATCGATACGCTTTGGGACCTGCGTTACACGCAGACGATGCTGGACGCCATGGCGCCGTTTTTCCGCAAGGCGCCGCTGACCACACTGGTCAACACGCATGCCGACGGCGATCACTTCTGGGGGAACCAGCTCGTTGACGCGCATGTCGAGTGCATCACGTCCGAAGCGGCACGCAACGAAATGGACCTCCACAAGCCCTCGTCGATGCTGGCCTTTGCGCGGCTCGGCCGTGCCCTGCAGGCGATTCCGCTCAGCCCGACGCGCAAGGTGGGGCACTGGTTCAACACCATGTGCCTGCCCTATGCGTTCGACGAGGTCATTCATACGCCGGCGACGACGACGTTTTCGGGGAGCACATGGCGCGAGATCGGCGGCCGGAGACTGCAACTCATCGAGGTCGGACCCGCGCACACCACCGGCGATCTGATGGTTTATGTTCCCGACGCCGCCACCCTGTTTGCCGGGGATATCCTGTTCATCGGCTCCACGCCGGTGATGTGGGCCGGCCCCGTAGAGAACTGGCTCAAGGCTCTCGATCTCATTCTCGATCTTGACGCCGAGATCATTGTGCCCGGGCATGGACCCGTCACCGACAAGTCGGGCGTCCGCACGGTCAAGGCTTATTGGGAGTATGCGCACGGCGCGGCGCGAACCTTGTTCGACGAGGGCGCACCGGAGCAGGAAGCGGCCGAGCGCATTCTGCAGAGCTCCGATTTCAGGAAGCAGGTTTTCGCCAACTGGGATTCCCCTGAGCGCATGATGACGAATGTCCACGTCCTCTATCGCCAGTATAAAGGACGCTCCGGCCATCTTTCGGTTGCGGCGAAGGTGAACATGATGCGCAAGCAGGCCTTGCTGGCGTACAAACTGCCGGACGCAAAGCCAACGGTCATGCGCCGCGAAGATGCCTCCCTGTGAGGCCGCGCCCGCAACCAAGCCAAAAACGAGGGAAACACGGGCATGCGACCCAATGGTATGAAAGCGAAATTCGCGGCTGACGAACCGGCGTTCGGGCTCTCGGTCATGATCCCCTCTCCGCAAATGGTCGAAATGGCCGGCGGGCTCGGATTCGACTGGGTACTCATCGATTGCGAGCACGGCACGATTTCCCTGGAGAGCGTGGAGCTGATGATCATGGCCGCGGAAACCGCCGGTGTAACCCCCATTGTCCGCCCGCCCACGAAGAGCCCTCGGGAGATAATGGCCGTGATGGACATCGGCGCCATGGGGGTACAGGTGCCGCACGTCAACACCAGCGAAGACGCGCGCAACGCCGTCGCCGCAGTCAAGTATCATCCCGCCGGCAACCGCTCCATGGCCGCCGGCATTCGGGCGCAAGGCTACGGCCTTGGCACGTCGAGCACGGACTATGTCGAAACGGCGAACCGTGAAACGCTCGTGTGCGTCCAGCTCGAGGACCCGCAAGCGATCGCGAACGCCGATGAAATTCTCAAGGTCGAAGGGATCGACGTGTTCTTCATTGGTCCGTCGGACCTGTCCCAGGCCATGGGACACCCCGGGAACGCCAAGGCGCCGGAAGTCGCAAATGCGATCGACGAGACCCTGACGAAGATCACCGCGGCAGGCCAGACGTCGGGCATGCCGGGTACGGCCGAGAACCTTCCCGACATTCTCTCCAAGGGCGTACGCTACATCTATGCCCACGTGCCGCGCCTGCTGAACGCCGCGGCGTCCGACTATTTCGCGGCGGCGAAGGGCGCGCGCCCATGAGCGCGCTCGACGACCCGAAGGTCCAACGCGTTCTTGAGCGCGAGCACGCACGCGCAGAGAGCGATGGCGAGCGTCTGTCGCCGCTCCGCGACAAGATTGATGCCGCAAAGGCTGCGGGCACGTTCACCTACGACATGTATCCCACCGACGTCTATCTCGCCATCGAACCCGCCATGGGACGGTTTCTGAACCTGTGCGCACGCAGCATTGACGCTCAATGCATCGTTGAGTTCGGCACGTCGTTCGGCATTTCCACGATCTATCTGGCCGCCGCCGCACGCGAAACCGGTGGGCGTGTCATTGGCTCGGAGCTGGAGCCGTCAAAGGCGGAACGGGCGCAGGCGAACCTCGAAGAGGCCGGACTGGCGGACCTGGTTGACATCCGTGTCGGTGACGCGCTGCAGACCCTGAAGGAGATCGACACAACCGTCGACCTGCTGTTCCTCGACGGGTGGAAGGACCTCTATGTGCCGGTGACACAATTGCTGGAGAAAGACCTGCGCCACGGCGCCATCGTGCTTGCCGACAATATCCACACCTTCCGGGCCGAGATTCAACCCTTCATCGACCATATGGCGCGCGACGACGGCCCGTTCCATTCGGTGACGCTGCCATTCGAAAGCGGGCTGCATTACTCTTACTATCACAAGCCGTGACGTGAGCGTTTCCTGCTAAAGCTTGCAGGGCTGGGCTTCCGCCCGGCAGCGCCAGACCTGCGCGTCCCCGTCATAGGCGCAGGTCATCTTGTGCCCCATGGCCCAGGCCCAACTGCCCCAACGCCGGCCATACTCGAATTTCGTGAACCGCATCCAGTCGCGGATCGCTTTCATTTGCGCCTCCACAACGTCGGCTTTGGCGCCGTTGGCGGCATGTATATGGGGTTTCTTGAACTCCGTCCGGCAGATCTTTCCGTTGGAGTACAGTGTGGGAAGGCTGATGGCTTCGGCGTCCGGAACCGCCACCAGAAGTGGCAACAGCAGTCCAAGTCCCGCCGACGACACTTTGGAGACAACGCAACGCATACTCGTACCCCATTGAGACTGGCCCCGATTGAGACTGGCCCCGATTGAGACTGGTCGATGCGTTATGGTTACCGAAAAGGTCTAAACGAACCGTGAGCATCAGGCGGCCGATGTGCGGCACGGCGGGTCCGCATGACTGCTCGTCAGATGGGGAGTGGGCAGCCGGGCATGACTATTCAGCCGCGGCTTGCGTCCGTACGGTTTGCGCCTGTTCCGCCGCTTTTGCTTTCGCCTGCTCGCGTTCGGCCAGAATCCTGGTTTGAGCTTCGATCACTGCTTTCTTGTCTCCGGGATATCCGAAGGCCGCGATGAAGCGCTCCTTCCAGGTCTTGGCGTTGTGCACATCACGAATGAGGTTGCCCCACTCATTGAAGGCGATCTTGATAGGATTGACCGACGTGAGCCGCTCCACCAGCCCGTAGTCACAGGGTTCGTCCTCCAGCTCTTCCTGGAACGTCCCGAACATGCGGTCCCAGATAATCAGGATTCCCGCATAGTTCTTGTCGAGATAAACCGGGTTGCGCGAGTGATGAACGCGGTGATGCGAGGGCGTGTTGAGGACGTACTCGAGGGGCCACCACAGTTTGCCGATCATGTCGGTATGAATCCAGGCCTGCCAGACGAGGCTGAGCGCGTAGGTGGTAATCACCGCAGAGGGCGGAAACCCGATCAGCACAAGCGGCAGATGCATGAGCCATGTGCCGACGAGAAGGCCGGTCCAGCCAAGCCGAAAATTCATGAAGACGTTCATGCGGTTGCCGGAGTGATGGACGGCATGGTCGGCCCACATCCAGCGAATCTCGTGCTTGAAGCGATGCATCCAGTAGTAGAGGAAATCGGCACCGATAAACACGAGCACCCACGACCACCACTTGGTCATGTCGAACGTGTAGATGCGCATGTCGTAGACAAAGACATACAGGCCGGCGAGGACGAAGATCATTACCGGCTTGGCAACGGCGCGTCCGATTGCAATGCCCACCGATGCCGCCGCTTCCGCCGCGCCGTATTCCTCTTCCCTCACGAATTTGCGCCAGAAGATCTCGCAAAAGACGAGGAGAAGAAACGCCGTCAGCAACTCCGGATTGCGGATGACAATCGAGTAAGGGCTGTCGCCGAGAATGTTCGAGGCGTCACTCATGAATCGCTTGGTGATTTTCCCTTAGCCAACCCAGCGCAAAAATATACAGGCCCGCGCAGCATATGACTAGCTGGCGGGCCTGAAACCGGACAGGTTGAATGAGACCTCAACCCGTGGCGTGTTGTCGCTCTATCTGCCGCGATTGTCGCCTTCAACGCCCTCAAGGCCGACGCACGCTGAACTGACGCGGATATCGCCAGCCAACAGGAAGCAGATCTCCTGCTTGAGGTTCGGATTGGTCCGCAACTGCCGGAACGTAACCTTCGAACCGGCCTTCTGCGCAACTTTTGCAAGGTTGTAGTCCTCACAGTACGGCGTGATGTGCAGGCCGCCGCCCGGAATGACCTGGGCGTTGCCCCGACATTGGATCGCGGCTTCGGCATGCGGCGTCATGGCGGCAGCGGACAATACAGCCGCCGTCAGGAACGTACTTGCGACAAGAGAGAGGTTTCTGGGGTTTGCAAGAGTTTTCATAAGCTTAAGTATCTCCTTTGTCCCTCAAAATTGAGCCCCGCGCTGCTCTCAAGCTGGGTTTACGCACCATCACGTTCAACACACGTTTGCGCGCGCAAGACAAACAATTGCGTGACCGTGCGCCTGCCCGGGCTTTCCACGCCCATCGGTTGGCAGCAAATGTCTGATGTGCCACACGCCACTTCGGACGTGTGTGGCGAACGTCCGTGCCGGCCTGACGCCGTTCGGCTGTTTCCGGCCGGCGGCCCGTCAGCTCACATTGAAGACGACGCGCCCGCGCACCTTGCCCTGAACGATCTGTGGCGCAAGTTCGAGGACGTCTTCAAGAGGATGGGCCACGGCCATGGCCCTGAGCTTGCCGACCTCGAGGTCCTTGGCGAGCCGTTCCCAGGCCTGAACCCGGCGCACTTTCGGCGCCATGATCGATTCGACTCCCTGAAGCGTGATCCCGCGCAGGATGAACGGCATGACGCTTGTGGGCAGGTCGGCGCCTTGCGCCAGCCCGCAGGCGGCGACGCAGCCATAGTATTTCGTCTGACTTAGAACGTTCGCCAGTGTGGTACTGCCGACGGAGTCTATGGCTCCGGCCCAGCGCTCCTTGCCAAGCATTGCCGGCTTGCTGCCGAATTCCGCGCGATCGACGATCTCGGACGCGCCGAGATATTTGAGATAGTCCTCTTCTTCCGTACGCCCGGTCGACGCGACGACGTCGTAGCCCAGCTTGGACAAAACGGCGATGGCAACGCTGCCGACGCCCCCCGACGCACCGGTCACCAGCACCGGTCCGCTGTCGGGTTTGATGTGATGGTCCTCGAGCGCAAGCACACAGAGCATTGCCGTATAACCCGCGGTGCCGATCGCCATGGCGTCGGAACAATTGAACTGTTTCGGGATCGGCACGACCCAGTCGGCGCTCACCCGCGCGAACTCCGCGTAGCCGCCGTAATGGGTCTCGCTCAACCCCCACCCGTTGACGGTGACGTTGTCCCCCTTCTTGAACTCCGAGCTCTTGGAGGACTCAACGACACCGGCCAGATCGACGCCGGGAATCATCGGCCATTTGCGGATGATCGGCCCTTTTCCCGTGATCGCGAGCCCGTCCTTGTAGTTCAGCGTGGAATGCGTCACACGGATCGTGACATCGCCTTCCATCAGGTCGTCCTCGGTCATTTCGACCCAATCGACCGACTGCCCTTCGTCTGTTTTCGTTGCCAGAAGTGCCTTGAAACCCGCCATTGTCCCACCCTTTATAACTTTCTTAACCGATCAGCCCGCGCGCCGCCCAACCACACAAGTGCAGCCCAAGGCCCTGTTTGGCAAGCGATATTTCCGCATGCAGAGGGACAAAAACATGCTGAATGCACGTCTGCGTCGGCGCTGTGTCGCTGGCCATTATGCACAATTGTTGCATCGCACCAATATGGTGCGGCGCGTCAACGAATCCGTATTGCAATGTAATCCGGAGTCTCTTTACACTTTTGTCTAATGCGCTGAGGCGCGACCACCGGAAAGGAGGCTTCCGATGGGAGTGGCAGCTAGACTGACGACATTCGCCACTATCGTGGCGATCGGATTTCTGACCGCGATCATTCTCGGCATGCTTTAGCCCCCCAAGGCTTGTGCCTCCATCAGTTGATTTGTGGCCAAAGCCGACGAACGGGCAAAACCGAAATCCGGGTTACAAGACCGAAAGGCCGTCCATTGGACGGCCTTTCATTTTGTGGCGGGCGCAACGCGCTTCTAGGACAGAAGCCGGCGGACCTCGCGAAGAAACGTCTCAATCTCGTCGTCCGAATTGTAATAGTGCGGCGAAACGCGGACGATGTGCGGCAGGGACCGCGCCGTTGCATCGAGCAAGGTGCTCGCGGGCCGCGATGCGCTGACATTGATGTCGCGTTCACGCAGGGCCGAGGCAATGTCAGCAGCCTCGACCCGGTCGTGAGAGAAGGTCACGATCGCGCATCGTTCGGCGCCGATGTCACGCAGGGTTACGCCCTCGATCTTGTCCAGTTCCGTCCGCAGTCGCTCTGCAAGACCGAATGCGCGAGTCCGGATGGCATCGAGACCAACGTCCATCGCATAATCTGCAGCCGCTCCCAATCCGAGATGCAGCGCGAACGCGCTTTCCCAGCTCTCGAAGCGGCGCGCGTCCGGACGCATCTCATATCGATCGGGCGCGGTCCAGGTGGCGCCGAACAGGTCCAGCATGTACGGCTCGATGTCCTTGAGCCCCTCTTTTCTGACGTAGAGAAACCCGCTGCCGCGCGGACCGCGCAGGAACTTCCGCCCCGTCGCCGAGAGGTAATCGCAACCGAGCGCCTCGACATCGACCGGCATTTGACCGACCGCCTGACAGGCGTCCAGAAGGAAGGGAATTCCATGGGACCGCGCGACCGCGCCGACCTCGGCCGCCGGATTGACGAGGCCGCCATTGGTGGGAATCCATGTGAGTGAAATTAGCTTCACCCGGTCGTCGATCATCGCCTCCAGTGCCTGCGGGTCGGTGGCGCCGGACGCATCGCTCGGAATAACGTCGATGACACAGCCAGTCCGCTTTGCCATCTGCAGGTACGCGATATAGTTCGCGGCGTACTCGGCCTGCGCGGTAAGAATGCGGTCGCCTTCCTTCAGATCCTGCGCGAAAAACGCCCACTGCCACGCGACCGTCGCATTTTCGCCAAGCGCGACTTCGGAGACGTCGGCGCCGATCAGACGGGCGACCGAGGCGTAAGCGCCAAGGATGCGGTCATCCTCCCGGGCCTTGGCTTCATAGCCGCCGATCTGCGCTTCAAGATCAAGGTGATCCTTCACGGTGTCGAGCACAGCACGCGGCATGAGGCCGGCGCCGGCATTGTTCAGGTGAACGCGGTGCGCGGTGCCCGGTGTGTCCGCGCGCACCGTCTCAAGGTCGATCATGCGGGAATTCTCCTCACGCTACGCCGGCTCGGGCGTCAGCGCCCGGGGATCGTAGTTGAGGATCGGCGCCAGCCAGCGCTCCGCTTCGCCCAACTCCCACCCCTTGCGCCGGGCATAGTCCTCGACCTGATCGCGTTCGATCTTGCCGACGCCGAAATAGTGGCTGTCGGGATGTGAGAAATAGAACCCGGACACCGCCGCACCCGGCCACATGGCGTAGCTCTCGGTGAGTTTGATGCCCGCCTGATTTTCCGCATCGAGCAGATCGAACAGGGTCCGCTTTTCGGTGTGATCGGGTTGTGCCGGGTAGCCGGGCGCGGGACGGATGCCCCGATACTTCTCGGCGATCAGTTCCTCGTTGGTGAGAGCTTCTTCCGGCACGTAGGCCCACAGCTCCCGGCGGACCTTCTGGTGCATCATTTCCGCGAATGCCTCGGCCAGCCGGTCGGCGAGCGCCTTCAGCATGATTTTCGAGTAATCGTCATGCGCATCCTCGAACCGTTTCAGGTGCGGCCCCTCGCCAAGCCCGGTGGTCACCGCGAACCCGCCGATATAGTCGGCGAGCCCCGTATCCTTCGGTGCAATGAAATCCGCAAGCGCGGTGTTCGCCCGTCCCCGGTCGCGCGCCATCTGCTGACGCAGCGAATGCAGCAGTGTGAGGCGGCTTTTGCGGTCCTCGCCGGTGTAGAGTTCGATGTCGTCGTCGCCGACCGTGTTCGCGGGCCAGAAGCCGACGACGCCGTTCGCGGACAGCCACTTCTCATCGATAATCTGTTCGAGCATCACCTGGGCATCCTCGAACAACGACCGCGCGGCCTCACCGTATTTGTCGTCCTGAAGGATACGCGGATATTGCCCTTTCATCTCCCAGGTAGAGAAGAACGGCGTCCAATCGATAAAGGCGCGCAGCTCGCTGAAATCCACGTCCGCGAACAGGCGCGTGCCGGTGAATGTCGGCTTCGGCGGGACGTAGGTCGTCCAATCGATGGCAACCTTGTTGCGCCGCGCGTCTCGAATTGACGCGCGTTGCTTGGATTTCTGTCCTCGCGCATGACCTTCCGCGACGCGGGCATAATCCTGGCGCACGCGCGAAACGTAAGGCCCGCATTCCTCTTCAGACAACAGGTTAGACGCGACGCCGACGGCGCGGCTCGCATCGGGCACATAAATGGCCTGACCCCGGTTGTAATTGGGATCGATCTTGACCGCCGTATGCACCTGGCTCGTCGTCGCTCCACCGATGAGCAGCGGAATGTCGAAGCCTTCACGCTCCATCTCGGCCGCGACGTGGCACATCTCGTCGAGGCTCGGCGTGATCAGCCCGGACAGGCCGATGATGTCGACCTTGCGTTCCCGCGCGGTCTCCAGGATCGTCTGGCTCGGCACCATAACGCCGAGGTCGATCACCTCGTAATTGTTGCACTGGAGCACGACGCCGACGATGTTCTTGCCGATGTCGTGCACATCGCCCTTGACCGTCGCAAGCAGGATCTTGCCCGCGGCCTGCGCGCCCTCGATGCCGAGGTCCCGTTTTTCCTGCTCCATATAGGGCATCAGATAGGCCACGGCCTTCTTCATCACCCGCGCCGATTTCACCACCTGTGGCAGGAACATCTTGCCCGAGCCGAACAGATCGCCAACCACATTCATCCCGTCCATCAACGGACCCTCGATGACGTGCAAGGGCCGCTCCGCGCTCTGCCGCGCCTCTTCGGTGTCCTCGACGATGTAGGTTTCGATGCCGCTGACCAATGCGTGGGTCAGCCGTTCCCCGACGGCCGCTTCACGCCAGGTCAGGTCTTCCTCGCGCTTCTGCCCGCCCTGCCCCTTGTAACGGCTGGCCGCATCGAGCAGGCGGTCTGTTGCGTCCGGACGGCGGTTGAGCACCACATCCTCGACCAGCTCGCGCAAATCGGGCTCGATGTCCTCGTAAATGGCGAGCTGACCCGCATTGACGATGCCCATGTCCATACCCGCCTGAATGGCATGGTAAAGGAACACCGAGTGCATCGCCTCGCGCACGAGATTGTTGCCGCGGAAGGCGAAGGACAGGTTGGAGACGCCGCCGGAAACGTGGGCATAGGGCAGCTTCGCCCGGATCTGCCGCGTCGCCTCGATGAAGGCGAGCGCGTAGTCGTTGTGCTCCTCGATGCCGGTTGCGACGGCGAAGATGTTCGGATCGAAGATGATGTCTTCCGGCGGGAACCCGACCTTTTCCGTCAGCAGTTTGTAGGCGCGCTCGCAGATGGCGAACTTGCGTTCCGCCGTTTCCGCCTGACCGGTCTCGTCGAACGCCATGACGACAACGGCTGCCCCGTAAGCGAGGACCTTTTCCGCCTGTTCGATGAACGGTTCCTCGCCCTCCTTCAGGCTGATCGAATTGACGATGCCCTTACCCTGAACGCATTTCAGCCCGGCCTCGATCACCGACCATTTGGACGAATCGATCATTACGGGCACGCGGGAGATGTCGGGCTCAGACGCGATCAGATTGAGAAACGTGGCCATCGCCTGCTCGGAGTCGAGCAGGCCTTCGTCCATGTTCACGTCGATGATCTGCGCCCCGTTCTCGACCTGCTCGCGGGCAATGTCGAGCCCGGTTGCATAATCGCCGGCCTCGATCAGCTTGCGGAATTTCGCCGATCCGGTGACGTTGGTACGCTCGCCAATATTGATGAATGTCGCGCCTGCGGCTTCGGTCATGAACTCATACTTCCCTGATGATCTGCACGACCGAGTATTATGTGTGCACGAAGGGTTCAAGGCCGGAGAGCCGCATTTCGTGGCTCAGCTCCGGGACCTTGCGGGGCGGATGCTTCGCCATGGCCTGGGTCAGCAGGCGTATGTGTTCGGGCGTCGTGCCGCAGCACCCGCCGACGATGTTGACGAGCCCGTCGCGCGCCCACTCCTCGAGCTTTGGCGCGAACTGCTGGGGCGTCTCGTCATATTCGCCAAGTTCGTTCGGCAAGCCTGCGTTCGGATAGACCGTGACGAGCGCTTCGGCTTCCTCCGCCAGATCGGCGACCGCAGGGCGCAACTGTTCCGCGCCGAAGGAGCAGTTCATGCCGATCGAGAACGGTTTCAGGTGCCGGAGCGAGTACCAGAACGCTTCCGGCGTTTGCCCGGACAGGTTGCGTCCGGAAAGATCGGTGATCGTGCCGGAAATCATGATCGGCAGTTCGACCCCGGTCTCGGCAAAGACCTGTTTGACCGCGAAGCCGGCGGCCTTCGCGTTCAGCGTATCGAACACAGTCTCGATCAGGAGCGTGTCGCATCCGCCGTCGATCAGACCGCGCGTCTGTTCGCCGTATGCCTCGACAAGTTCGTCGAACGTCACGTTGCGAAAGCCCGGATCGTTGACGTCGGGCGAAATAGAAGCGGTCCGGTTGGTTGGGCCGATCGCCCCGGCGACGAAGCGCGGCTTGTCGGGCGTGTTTTCATAGCAGGCATCCGCCGCTTCGCGCGCCAGACACGCGGCAGCCACGTTCAACTCGTAGGCGATGGCTTCGAGTCCGTAGTCGGATTGGGAAATCGATGTCGCGTTGAACGTGTTCGTCTCGACCATGTCGGCCCCGGCCTCGAGATAGGCATCGTGAATTTCCCGGATCACCTGAGGCTGCGTCAGAACCAGAAGGTCATTGTTGCCCTTCAGATCCTGATCCCAGTCCTTGTACCGTTCGCCGCGATATTCCGCCTCGCCGAGTTCGTAGCTCTGGATCATGGTGCCAAAGGCGCCGTCCATGACCAGAATGCGCTTTTCCGCTTCCACCTTCAGGGCGGCGATCCGTTCGTCCCGGGTCATGTCTGCAACTCCTTTTCGGCATCGACCCCGGGCCTGAGGCCGAGCAGATGACAGATGGCGAACACCAGGTCCGCGCGGTTCAGCGTGTAAAAATGGAACTCGGTCACCCCTTGCGCGGCAAGGTCCTGCACCTGCTCCGCGGCGACCGTCGCCGCCACAAGCTTGCGCGTGTCCGGATCGTCCTCGAGACCTTCATACTGGCGGGCGATACGGCTCGGCATGTGCGTGCCGCAGGATGCTGCAAACTTGGCGATCTGTTGATAGTTGTGAATGGGGATCAGCCCAGGCGTGACGGGGATATCGATCCCCCGCGCCCGGACGCGGTCGAGATAACGGAAGTAGAGGTCGTTGTCGAAAAAGAACTGGGTGATGGCGCGCGTCGCACCGGCATCGACCTTGGCCTGAAGCATGTCGATGTCCGCCTCGAAGTTCGCGCTGTCCGGGTGCTTTTCCGGATATGCGGAAACGAACACATCGAAATCGCCGATCCGCCGGATGCCGGCGACGAGTTCCGCGGCATTGGCATAGCCTTGCGCATGCGGTGCGTATTTCGCGTAGCCCTCGGGGGGGTCGCCGCGCAACGCCACGATGTGGCGTACGCCGAGATCCCAATAGGATCTGATCACCTCGTCCACATCATCACGGCTCGCGGCAACACAGGTCAGGTGCGCGGCCGGCGTGAGGCTCGTTTCCTGCAGGATGCGGGCGATGGTCGCGTGCGTCCGTTCGCGGGTCGATCCGCCGGCGCCATAGGTCACCGAGACGAAATGCGGATCGAGCGGATGGAGACGGTGGATCGAGTCCCAGAGGACGCCCTCCATCTTCTCCGTCTTGGGCGGGAAGAACTCGAAAGACACCTTGATGTCCCGTTCCGCCCGCTCCGGCGCGCTTTCGGTGGTGTCCAGCATCACGACGCCCCTTCCAACTCCATAACGGCCGGCTCCGCTGCGCGTGCACGCACAGCACCCGGCTTGTCGGCGACCCAGAACGAGACGGTCAATTTCTGCGCGCCTTCATTCTGCGCTGGCTCCAGATCCCGTTGCGTCTTCAGTCTTAACCCGGCACCGGTAACCCAATCCTCAACGTGGGCCGCCTCCAGACCCAGGCGGCGGTGCGCATGCTCTTCGCGCAGAAATTCAAGGTCGTGTGGTGCGAAGTCGACAATCAGCAGGCGTCCGCCGGGCATCAGAATCCGTGCCGCCTCCTGAAGCGCCGCGGCGGGATCGTCGAGGTAATGCAGAACCTGATGGAGAATGACCGCGTCGGCTTCGCCGTCGGCAAAGGCAAGGCCGAACAGGTCGCCGTGCCGGACCTGACAATGTCCGAGCTGCGAGGCCTCAAGTTTCGCACGGGCATAGGCGAGCATGTCCCGGTTGACGTCGACGCCGATGGCGCGATTTGCGCGCGACGCGAACAGTTCGAGCATGCGGCCGGTGCCGGTTCCGAGGTCGACAAGACACTCGAACGGTCCCGGACCAAGCGCATCGAGGATCGCCGCCTCAACCTGGTCCTCGGCCAGATGCAGGCTGCGGATGGCATCCCATTCCGCCGCGTTCGCCTTGAAATAGTCTTGCGCGGCCTCGGCTCGCTCCCGCAATACGGCGGCGGCACGTGCGCGGTCGCGCTCAAGTTCGGGAGCCGAGGCATCGAGCGATTCCACGATGGCTCTGGCCATTGACGCCTGCGCCCCGCGCGCAGCCAGCCGGAAATAGACCCAGCTTCCCTCGCGGAAGCGCTCGATCAGCCCGGCATCGGTCAGGAGTTTCAGATGACGGGAGATGCGCGGCTGACTCTGACCCATGATACGCGTGAGATCCTTGACGTTCAGCTCGCCCGACGCGAGCAGTGCCAACAGGCGCAGCCGGGTCGCCTCTCCGGCCGCCTTAAGCGCCGACAGCAGCGCATCGGCCGTCATCTTTCCCGACGCCGCCGCCTTCAAATCGGCCGCCAACTCCAGATTTTGCTGATCGTCAGCCATCATTCCCGTTCCAAATCACGCCGCGCCGGTGCACCGTCTGTACCGGCCTCACGCAGAATAGACCAAAACATATAAATATGTCTTTATATGTCAAGCACGCAGGTGCAATTGCTGCAAGCGCCGGGCAAAAAACCGGCGGCCCCCATTTCCCGGGAACCGCCGGCCCATTCAAGCGCATTTATCCGTTCCGGCTACTTCACCGTAATGGTGATCACCTCGCTCTCGATAGGCTTGTCGTGCGGAATGTGGTTATGGTCCGCCACCAGCAACTGCAGAGTGTGCTGCCCTGCAGGCAATGTGATGGTTGCCTCCGTCTGTCCGCCGCCGAAGTGGACGTGCGTGTCATCTGCCGGAATCGGTGCATTGTAGTCTTCGAGTTTCTGGTCGATCAGCAAATGATGATGTCCGGTGTTTTCTTTCTCGACACCGGCCGGCGCGACACCCATGCCCTTGAGACCGAACTTTACCGTGACCGGATTGGACACGGTCGCGCCGTTGGCCGGCTCAATGAAGTAGACCTCAGCCCCTTCGGGAGCCTTTGTCCGATCCATGGCAAGCACAGCTCCGGTGCCAAGCCCCAGTGCAACGGCAACAACAAAAGCGTATTTGAGCATCGTCATCTTCCTCCCTGTACTGAGCAACTTCCGATCGTCAAAGATGTCAGCGCAGCAAGCCGATGTAAATATGACGGGCGGTCTACCCTGGCACCCTTCTCAACATCACGGAAATCAATCAGCGCATATCCGGCGGCCCAGGTGCGCAAATTTCAGGTTCGTGCCGGTGAAGATGTCTGGATTTCGGCAAAATCAGTCGGTAATTTGTCCGCGACTCAAGTGTATTTCGGGTGAAACGATGCGGCGCGACACGACCACGACCCTGTATCGCCTTGTACCGTTCATCGGCCTTGTCGTCCTGCTTGTGTCCGCGGCCCCCGACGCGGCCCGCGCCGACAGGCCCGCCGCCTTCATGAAAAGCGCGGGAATGCAGCTGATCGCAGCGGCGCGCTCACGCTCGCAAGAGATGATGACGGCGGTGATCCAACGCTATTCGGACCTGCCCGGTATCGGCCTGTTCTCTCTTGGGTCCTATCGCACGCACCTGCCGCGCAGCCGCCGCAGCGCTTACTATGACGGGGTCGCGCGTTTCATGGCCCGCTATTTCATCGACCAGGCGGGACAGTTTCCGGTCGCCAAGTTCCAGGTCGTCACGCAAAGCACAAAAACAAGCTGGGGTTACAAGGTCGACAGTCAGGTGACGCTGACCAACGGCGAGATTCACCGGCTGCGCTGGGACGTGGTCCCGCGTTCGGGCAGCTACAAGGTGCGCGACGTCTCCATCGTCGGCGTCTGGATCACGCCGATTTCGATGGTCAGCCAGCAGAAGAACCTGTTCGAGGATTACATCCGCGACAATGGCGGCAAGGTCTCCGCCCTCCTCTGGGCGCTCGGAAGCTGATGCCTGGATGCAGAGCCCTTCCGTTTTAGTATTAAGGGGACAGTTTACTTAATTCGCAGTCCGACTGGTGCAGTTGTTAACGACGCAGATTGAATTAAGTAAACTGTCCCCTTAATAGCGAAGAGGCTCTACCTGCTGAACCGCTTGTACTTGATGCGCTTCGGGATGATGGAGTCATCGCCGAGGCGGCGCTTCTTGTCTTCCTCATAGTCGGCGAAATTGCCTTCGAACCACTCCACGTGGCTGTCGCCCTCGAAGGCCAGCATGTGCGTGGCGATGCGGTCGAGAAAGAAGCGATCATGGCTGATGACCACGGCGCAGCCCGCAAAATCCTCCAGTGCCGCCTCAAGCGCGGCCAGCGTCTCGGTGTCGAGGTCGTTGGTCGGCTCGTCAAGCAGGAGAAGATTGGCACCTGATTTGAGCATGTTCGCCAGGTGCACGCGGTTCCGCTCGCCGCCCGACAGGTTCCCCACCTTCTGCTGCTGGTCGCCACCCTTGAAGTTGAACCAGCTCACATAGGCGCGCGACTGCACTTCGCGCGGCCCGAGCTCAATGATGTCGTTCCCGCCGGAGATCTCCTCCCAGACGGTCTTGCTGTCGTCGAGCGCGTCGCGGCTCTGGTCCACGTAGCCGAGCTCCACCGTATCGCCGATGCGGATGTCGCCGCCGTCGGGCTGCTCCTCTCCCGTGATCATGCGGAACAGGGTTGTCTTGCCCGCGCCGTTCGGGCCGATGACGCCGACGATGCCGCCGGGGGGAAGCTTGAAGTTCAGATCCTCGATCAGCAACCGGTCTCCGAACCCCTTCGACAGGCCCTCGGCTTCGATTACCAGATCGCCGAGACGGGGCCCCGGCGGGATCTGGATCTGCGCCTTGCGCTGCTGCTGCTTGCCGGCCTGCTCCAGCAATTCGTCATAGGCGCGATAGCGCGCCTTCGATTTCGCCTGGCGCGCGCGTGGCGAGGCCTGAATCCATTCGAGCTCCCGGGCCAGAGTCTTCTGGCGCGCGTCCTCCTCGCGCTGCTCCTGCGCCAGCCGTTTCGACTTCTGCTGCAGCCACGACGAATAGTTACCCTCATAAGGGATGCCCTGCCCGCGGTCGATCTCAAGGGTCCAGCCGGTGATGTTGTCCAGGAAATAGCGGTCATGGGTCACCATGATCACGCAGCCCGGATAGGCCTGAAGATGGCCTTCGAGCCAGGCGACGGTCTCAGCGTCCAGATGGTTGGTCGGCTCGTCGAGCAGGACGATGTCGGGTTGCGCCAGCAGCAGACGGCACAGTGCCACGCGCCGCCGCTCGCCGCCCGAAAGCTTGGTCACGTCGGCGTCACCCTCCGGACAGCGCAACGCATCCATCGCCATTTCCACCTTTGAATCCAGGTCCCAAAGATCCTGTGCTTCGATCTTGTCCTGCAGCTCAGCCATCTCTTCCGCCGTTTCGTCGGAATAGTTCATGGCGAGTTCGTTGTAGCGCTCCAGCATGGCCTTCTTCTCGCCCACGCCTTCCATGACGTTGCCGGTCACATCTTTGCCCGCGTCGAGCTCCGGCTCTTGCGGCAGATAGCCGACGTTGATCCCGTCGGCCGCCCACGCCTCGCCGGTGAACTCCGTGTCGATACCGGCCATGATCTTCATGAGCGTCGACTTGCCCGCGCCGTTGACGCCGACGACGCCGATCTTGGCGTCGGGCAGAAAGGCAAGGGTGATGTCCTTCAGCACCTGCTTGCTCGGCCCGTAGCTCTTGGAGAGCCGGTTCATCACATAGACATATTGCGGCGTGGCCATCGTCGTCCTTCGATCAGGGGAAAGAGAAATCTGGCGGCCTTCTAGCCAATCGCTTCCGCTCCCGCAAGCGGGGCAGGCACGAACCGCCTATCCGAACGGCACCCCGATAAGAAAGTAACGGCCGAGGCCGACCGTGAAGATGAGGTTTCCGTAGAGTGCGTGCTCAAGGCAGACGCCCCAGAAGGAGCGGTAGGTGAAATAGCGGTAGGCGAAAATCAGGCCGCCCGCAAAGCTGACGACAACCGTAACCCAGCTCTCGAAGATCAGGTGGCTGAAGGCGAACAGCGCCGCGTTCGTGACTATGGCAAGCATGAGATTGCCGCGAAAGAGCTTCAGGTAGCGATGCGCGAAGAGCACGCGGTACATGATCTCCTGGGCCGTGACCGATACGAGCGGATAGAGCACCATCAGCGCGAGCCAGAGACCGGGACTGTAGCGCGGCAAGTCGAAGAACCGCGTCGGATCCAGAAAGTAGGCGACCGCGACGATGACGCTTCCCAGAACCGCAAAGAGAGTTGCGATGCCGGCCAGTTCCGCCCGCGTGACCGGTGTAAGGAAGAGCGCACGCCAGCTGAAGGTCCTGTCGAGGCTCAGGACAAGCACGAACGCAAGAAATGCCGGTGCCAGCACGCCGAGCAACGGAACGCCGGCCTCGAAAACCAGCGCATAGGCGCCGAGCGGCGCCACCGCGTAGATGGCGATCATCTCGATGAGCAACCGAAGCCGGGAGGGCTCGGTCCGGGTGGTCTGCGCGACGTCCTGCATGGGCCCTACGTTAGCGTCCGCAAAGCAAAGCGCCACCCCGGTCTTGCGACCGGGATGACGCTCTCCATCGTCGAAGGCGGGATGATCATCTCGGCCCTGCCCGGCGACCGCGCCTGTCTCCCCCGCCGGTCACGATCTACCGCAGTCTGACCTGCCAGAGCTTTGCGCAGGGGTGAAACCGCACCCTTGTGTCGCGCGCGCGAAAAGCGCTTGCGGAATCGCGCGAAGCACTTCAAGCTCGCGACTTATCGTCAACAACCGAAAGGAGGTGATCCAGTGTCTCATTGTCATCATTCGCGAGAGTTTCTCGCACGGACCTGGAATCTCGCCTCTGCCGAGATTCAATAGCACTCCTGTTTCAGCTAGAGCGGTCCGTTAGAAGACTATCGCGAAGCAGACAATGGAAGGGCTGCCGCCGGATATCGGGGCAGCCCTTCTTGTTTCTCAGGGGTCCGGTTATTTCTCAAGGGTCTGGCGCGGACCCTCAGAACAAATCCGGCAGTTTTTCCTTCAACTGCCCGGCGAGCCGGTCGAGCGGGTTTTCCCGCAACGGCCTGATCTCCGACAGCGCGGCGCCGAAATGCTCCGGCGTCAGATCGGCGATGGGCAGGAACCGGCACCAGTCGTTCGCCAACATCATGGCACGGTAGCCCGCCTCCTCCGCCTTGAAGGCATGGCGCTTGGGCGACACGCCGACCACCGGCAGGCGCGCCCAGATGCTCTCCGAGATCATGGTGCTGGAATCCTCGCTGCACACGATCGCATTGGCGCGCATGAAGATACTCTCGAGTGTGCCGGGTCCCGCATGGCGATAGTCGATGAAGTCGGCCACCGTGTCCTCGTCCTGGGCCAGTTCGAGCGCTGCTTCGGCGATCCTCGGGACGGTGCGGCGAGAGGTGGAGACGAGCCAGCGCGTGCCCCATGCACGCGACACCGCGCGTGCAAAATCGAACAGCGCCGACCATTCCGCGTCGCGGTATTTGAACAGGCCGGAATTGCCGCCGACCAGCAGGCCGCAGATTTTGGGCGGCCGGGCCGCGCTGTAGACGGGGACGCGTTTCGGGCGCCCGAGCGTGTCGGGATCGAGCGCGGAAGGCTTGAGCGTGACCAGGTACGGCTCCAGTCCCTCGTCGCTGGCGTAGGAGCTCACGATCAGCGAGAAATGCCTGATGTCCACCTTGCGCCGCGAACCGATGAAGATGTTCTGCGCGCCGAGCAGACGCTTGGCGGCGACGTTCGCGGGCAGCGTGTCGCCGCCCGACGAGATCACCAGATCGGCGGGACGGAGCGTCCCCGGGTCGATGCCATAGCCGAGCCTCAGGAACCCGGCGGGCGTCAGCGTCTTCGACGTGGACAGCATGCGCAGGGTGCGCCCCGGTATGGAGCGGCGGCGGCGGATCGCCACCCGCTGCTCCTCGACCGGCTTCAGCCGCGCCAATGCCGCGATCACACCGTCGGCCAGATGATAATGGCCGGGCCGGTCGTCGGAGAGATGCAGGATACGCAGTGAATTCATGGACTTGACGTTATACGCGAAACCTCATGGCAATCCGTCGGCACCCGGTCATACCCCATCGGCACGCACGGCGGCAAACCGTCAGATCGCCCGGCCCATATTCAGTCCTTTGCCTTCACCGCCGCCTCGCGGCGGAACAGGTAGAGCCCGGCCACGGTGATGATGGCGGCCCCGCCGAGCGTCCAGACCGTCGGCCACACATGCCAGAGCACGATGTCGAAGAGCACTCCCCAGATGATCGCGATGTAGTTGAACGGCGTGACGATGGAGGCCTCGCCGATGCGCAGCGAATGGGCGATCATGAGCTGCCCCAGAGCGCCGAGCACGGCAGCCGCCACGAAGTAGATCCAAAGGTCCGCGGGCGGGGTTTTCCACACCCAGGGTTGCGCCGCGCCGGCGATCAGCGTGCCCGCCACCATGTAGAAGAAGGTGGTCGCCGAGGGATTGTCGGTCTTCCCCAACGTCCGCACGGTGAGGATCGTGACGGCCCAGAAGAGCGTACCGGCGACGACGACGAGGCCCGGGAGCCCGACCTGGCCGATGGGCCCGAGCGCGACGACAACGCCGACGAAGCCGAGAACAATCGCCGTCCAGCGCCGCCAGCCCACAACCTCTTTCAGGATCGGCACCGCCAGTGCGGCGACGAACAGGGGCGTGGCCTGCGAGATGACCGTGACTTCGCCAACGGGCAGATGCTGGACACCGTAATAGTAGCAGGTCACACCGGCGATGCCGGAGAAGGACCGCAGCAGCTGCAGCCCCGGCCGCCGGGTCCGAAGCGTCGCCACCCCGCCGTCGCGCAGGACGAAGGGAATGAGTACGAACGCGGCGATCAGGTTGCGGAGGAAGGTGATCTGGATGGCGTTGGTGTCGGGACCGATCAGCTTCACCGCCGCGTTCATGGCGACCAGCATCGCCACGGCGATGATCATGATGGCGATCGCAAGGGCCGGCCTGTCTGCGCGCCGGTCGGACATGGAACCTCGTCTTGATGCGGCGATTGCGCAGGGTCGCGCAAGAGCGGGATCAGGAAAAGTGGTGGGCCCGGCAGGACTCGAACCTGCAACCAGACGGTTATGAGCCGTCGGCTCTAACCAGTTGAGCTACGGGCCCCCTTGGGATTGTCATACGCAGGTCCTATATCAGAGTTTCGCGACTCGGCGAAGCGATCGTGCGCCCGCATGTGCGCGCAAGGCTTTCGCCGGCGTGGCGCCCCGCAGTCCTGCGACGGCCAACACACGAACAAGAAAGAAATCGCCATATGATTCGCTCCATCGCTCCCCTCGCCCTCGCCTTCACGCTCCTCGCCGTGCCGGTTCCCCAGGCGCTCGCCAAGGACGACAAGCCGTTCGTCCGCGTCACCGGCACCGGCTCCGCCTCCACGACGCCCGACATCGCCACCATCTCCATCGGCGTGGTGTCCGACGGCACAACCGCGGCCGAGGCGCTGGAGAAGAACACCGCCGCCATGAGCCGCGTCATGGTCGAGCTCACGGGCCAGAAGATCGAGGCCAAGGACATCCAAACCACCAACTTCTCGGTCAACCCGAAGCTGCAATACTACAAGGACGGCAAACCGCCGACGGTCGACGGCTATCAGGTGGTGAACTCGGTCAGCGTCGTGGTGCGCGACCTCGACAATCTCGGCAACGTGCTCGACCAGGCGGTGAGCTCCGGCTCGAACCAGATCAACGGCATCGCATTCGGCGTCGACGACCCGCAGGAGGTGGAGGACAAAGCGCGCGCGGACGCCATGGCCGACGCCGCCCGCAAGGCCGCGCTCTATGCCAAAAGCGCCAAGGCCAAACTCGGCAAGGTCATGAACATCACCGAAGGGTCGATCACCCGCCCGCCGCCGAGCCCGATATTTGCCCGCGCGGCGCGGTCCGAGGCCGCGCCCGTGCCGGTGGCCCGGGGCGAGCAGAAGATCAGCGCACGCGTGACCGTCACCTATGAGCTGAAGTGAGCGCTGCGGGGTTTCGGCCAGTTCGACCAATCGCCCAAATCCGTCATTCCCGCGAAAGCCGGAATCCAGTTGTGATGTGCCACACGCATCTCCGCCAAAGGCTGGATCCCGGATCGCACGGCGGATTGAGGACACAGGCTGACCGTATACAGGGGCCGCCGCTTGTCCGGGATGACGGGATGAGTGCGCTAGCTCACTCCGGAGAGTCAGTCACACACGTCATTCCGGCACCCGCCTTCTCGGGCACAGGCTTCAGCCGGAATCCAGTCGTGACGCGCCGTACGGCGCGCCTCTAACCGATAACCTCGATCTCGCCGAAGCCGAACCGTTCGCCCGGCAGGATGCCTTTCTCGGTCTCGGCGTTGGTCGCCTCCTCCTGGGCCACTTTTTCAATCGAGGCGGCAAGGATCTGATCGGCGCGCTCCAGCGGCACCACGCACACGCCGTCATCATCGCCGATGACGATGTCGCCTGGACGCACCGGGCATCCTCCGCACGAGATGGGCCCGTCGATGACGCCGCCGAAGCCCTTGTGCGGCCCCGCCGGCACCACCGCGCTTGAGAAACACGGCAGGCCGAGCTCGATGATCTCCGCCACGTCGCGCACCGCGCCGTGCACCACCAGCCCGCCGACCTCCTGTTTGACCGCGGCGCGGGTCATGATGCCGCCCCAGATGGCGGTGTCGGCGAAGCCGCCGGCGTCGACGACGATGACCTCGCCGGGCCGCGTCATGCCGATCAGCGCGTGCACGGCGGAATTGTCGCCGACCATGCAGGTGACCGTGCGCGCCTGCCCCACCACGCGCATGCCCTGCGCCACCGGCTTGATCGCCCCGGCCATGACCTGGGTCCGGTTCATGCAGTCGGAGACGATGGCCGGCGGAAAGGCGCGCCACTGCTCCAGTTCGTCGGCGTTTAGGGTCTTGAAGTCGGTCTTGTAGCGTTGGATGGGCATGGGTTTCGTCCCCTGAAAGCTTGCGTGTTTTTAGGTTTTCGAGGTGTCGCGGCGGTCAGCGCCCCCGCCCGGTGGCTTAGCACGGAACGGCCCGAGCCCGATGACTATTTTGCGGAAGTCTTCTCTTCGCGCGCGTCCTTGCGCACGGCCTCGTGCTCCCGTTCGGCGCGCTTGTCGCCTTCGTCCGCCAGCCGCTGGAAGTCCTTGAACGTGACCGCGTGGGCCACATAGGTCTCGTGGCTCGCGCCGAGCGACGCATAGAACGCCTGCGCCTCCTTGTCCCAGCTCTCCGAGACCCACCACAGGAACCGCAGCTTGCGCGCCCGCATGACCGAGGCCACTGCGGCCACCAGCGCCCGCGCGACCCCCTGCCGCCGCGCACGCTCAGCCACGAACAGGTCCGCCATATAGGCGCCGCGCTGGGCGTAGACCGTCTCGTAGCTTTCGTGGAACAGGGCGTAGCCGATCAGGTCGCCCTCCTGCTCGGCGACGAGCACCGTGTACACGCTGCCGTCCACGAACATATCACGCCTGAGCGCATCCGCGGAGATGTGCTCGGTCGGCTCCTTCAGGTGCGCGTGGAGCGCGCGCATGAGTTCGGCCAGGGGCGCCGCGTCGCCCCGTTCGGCCTGTCTTATGGAGAAGCCGGGTGCCGTCATCACGGGCGCCACCATGCGCGAGCGCGCGCGGCTTGTCGAGCGCCGCGCGCGCGTTGACGCCAACCCCTTGAATTCTTGAGCGAAAGCCCCGCCCGATCACCATCGCCATGGGCCAAACCGCCCAAGGCGATGAACGTGATCGACTCTCAGGATGGAGCGGGATCGGACGGAAAACCGGATCCCACTTTTCCTGATCCCGCAGCTATAGAGGGAGAGCGGGATCGAACGGAAAACCGGACCCCACTTTTCCTGATCCCGCTACGCCGCCTTCGTCGTCTTGGCCTGCGGCGCAGGCGCCGCCGTTCCCGTTGCCGCAGCGGCCTCGGTCTTGCCGTTCGTCTTCTTCTCCAGCGCCGCCTTCTTTTCCTTGTCGACCATCTTGGAGCGGCCGTCGAACACGGCGCCTTTCTCCATCGACAGCGAGGTGTGGTAGATGTCGCCCAGCACGTGCGCCTGCGACTTCAGCACCACATCGTCCCCGCGGATCGGTCCCTCGACCCGGCCGTCAACCACGACGGAGTCCGCCGACACTGACCCGGTGATCTCGGCATTGGGGCCGATGACCAGCGCGGTGCACTGCAGATCGCCGTTGATTTTGCCGTGAACACGGACGAACCCGTCCGCGATGACCTTTCCCTCGATTTTGAGGCTTGCAGCAATAAGGGTTTCTTCGCTTTCGCCGTTACCTGTACTCGAACCGAACATGGATACTCTTCCTCTTTGTGGCGCACGCTCGCGCCCGTCCCGTTACGCGCGTGGCCGCAGCCGCCGCCAGCTACGATCTACCCCCTGGACGCCACACGCCTGAAATTTTTCACGGATTTATGGTTAACGCAACGAATTGAGGCCGATTCGCAACACGCAACCCTGAATGGTGTGCCCTTTTTGACACGGGGGGAGCTAGTTTCAAGTTTGGAGTGTGCGGTTGAGGGCGACTGTCGCACTCATTAACGACGTATGAAGTATCTCAGAAACGACTAGTGAACGATCGTCATAGATTTTGATTTCTTACGAGTCTTCTCTTATCAACTCTTTGCAACGTCTCAGAGATTCGGTCAGATCGATCAGACCCTTTTAGCCCCAAAACATCCGCATCCGCCTCTGCAATCAAACGACGGAACTGCGCAGTGTCGATTTCGCCCAACCCAAACCGCATGAAACTATCGCGAAGCTTCCACATCCAAAACTCCAGCACTATCGGTTCTCCTTTCGATTTTGCGAGTGTTCTTCGAACATCAGTCAAAATTTCCGGGAGCCGCATGTCCAAGCGTAAGCTTTGCGCGAGAAATGACTCAACAGCGTTTTCGCCAACCGATTTCAATTGCAAGTTTAACTTCTCAGTCCCGACATGCGCTCTAACAACGTTACTCACAACCGTAGGAATATTCGCCATGAGCATTCGGATTTGACGCCCATCTGTTTGACGTCCGTCGTCAAAAACGAATGTTGTATCGCCTGTTTTTACTTCACCATCCTCAAAGAGTAATGCAAAAAGCCTAACCGAAAAAGCAGTCACCAACGCCCATCCGTTAATTACGCGCTGTAAGTGATATTCCTTCTTTTCTCGCGGAATATCTTCGAGGTTCTTTATCGCTACTGAATATGCTCTAAGTAAGTGGATATATTGCAAAATTCGGTTCTGAATAATAGGCCTCGATATTTTTTGCTTGAATTGCTTACGGCTGGTGACATCGCCATCCAATTCTTCATCAGCTTCAGCGCCGGAATCCGAAGATAATACTCGTCGCGACACCTCACCCATGAATTCGTGCATATCTTTTTGAGTAGGAAGAGAAAGATCGCTTAGTGTCTCCGGATCAGCGAGTTCTGAAACTTCCTTTAGAACCTCATTCTTTGCCTCTTCGTACCAACCTGATATCTTCTCCAAACCTCTCAGGTCATTCCTTTTGAGACCGAAATATATGTCAATTTCGTTCACGAACCTACAGCAGTTACTTTTTGTAGTACAAAAACCAAAGAATTCTTCATCTTTTATCATCTCTTTCGCAGTTAAGTACGTCAGAAAAATACCGTGTCGAAAATATATATCTTGCCCAATCTGCTCGAATATCTTTTTTTCTAAAAAATACTCTATTACTTGATTGGCAGTCCTTTCAATTCCTACACTAGAGTAATATTCCGATATTTTTTCATACATTAATTCATAAGTAACAGAAATAAAACCCTTCATAATAAATAATTTAGCCACTTCGCAGAGCACATTTACCTGCTCTCCGTAATCAAAATCTTCTCTAAAAATTGATGAATCTATCTTTTCAAGAATCGCTTCAACGAAATTTTCAAGTACTAAAGCAGCGTTTACAGGTGCATATTTACCTTTTTGCTTGATTATATAAAGATACATTGTAATTATTGGGCCGGATAATGGAATTCCTATGGTCGTAAATCGAGTCGCGATGTCGTCAACAACGAGATTTCTGTCCATGTCATCCGGCAAATCGGATTTTTCGACCAAAGCTCGAACCTGACGCCTAGAAAATGGATGCAGAACGACGTTCCGGCCTGGCATCGCAACTCCGAGTTTCGGTAGGGCTTTGGCGTGTATCGCCAAGGGTGTTTTCACTGCTATGATGAAGCGCGCGGATTCAAATGAATCAGTTAGCTTCTCAATTACGCGCTGATGACGATCGTTGCTCGGCAAAAAGTTATCGACTAAGAACAAAAATGGATGTGACTCTTTCAAAGCTCGCCAACCGAATTCACTGTCATCTGAGCACGGCATAGCACTCCGAACCATTGATTCAATGTGCGCCGGGTATGGCCGCATGACGGAAATGTCCAACAATATTGGGATACGTGCAGATTCATAATCTTCAGGATTCTTGCACATATCCAACGCTAGGTAAGACAAAAAACTAGTAGCGCCGCATTCTTCTGGAAAAAATGCAAATATATTTTCTTCAGATTTCTTTATGTCTTTCTCAGTAAATCGAATTTCTGAACCTTCAATTCCAGATTCTTCATCAATTTTCCCAGAACCATCGGTTCCAAAGTATGGAAAGACATATCTTTCATACAAATCCTGTTGAACAATATTATTGCCATAAATTTCATTACACTCTGAGAGACATTTTTCGCGCAGATGAGAGTTCAGTTTTTCTGGCAATACTTTTGTGATCCTGCTTTCCCAAGCTTTTTGATCCGCATCTGTTGGGAAGAACAAGCCGTTCTTTGCAACATCAACTCCGATATCAAATTCGCCACGACCGGCTTGAAACGTTCTGAAACGCGCGACATGTCCGTCCTTCAGGCGTGAATACAAGCAATAGCCGGAATAAATCTTTGGACGTTCATAAAGCGCACCGGATTGTAAGAAAAAGCAATCCGATCCGGGTGATTTCTCAAGCGTGGGTCTCGCATTATGAACGTGCCCAAACATGACAGCGGTTGCCGTATTTGAGATTCGCTGATTCATGACACGGAAATACTGTTCGGCGAACTCGTGAAGGGGATGATGCATGAGTACAAACAAATCATGCTCGCCGCTTAGCGATAATCCTCTCTCAAGAGCTGCGAGAGGAAAAACCAATTTGCCGCGGTCTTTACCTGACCCTTCAAAAGAGCACGAAAACGACGTGTTCAAGGCCAAGAAGGCTTGTCCATCTACACACTTTTTCACGCAATAGAATGGATCAGACCATTTTTGCTCAAAAAACTCACAAAATTCAAAAAACGGTGACGATAATTCATAAGCCAAATTACTCATATTGCCTGCAGAATAAATTTTAGAAAAATCATCTTCATCTTCAGATAATAATGATATTCCTCCTATTTCTGCTTTTTTTTCTGTAATTTTCCGCCGGCTTACATCATGATTACCCGGGCAAAAGACGACATGTGATGCATCGAGAGATAGGGCATCTAGTATTTTTTCCAAGTAATCACCAAACAAATAGTACACATCTTTTTCATCCGGATCATGAACTAGGTCTCCCGAAAAAACCACAAAATCAGGTTTGTCGATATTATCACCAAGACGGCTGAGATCAGGGATCAACACCTCGTTTAGAAGGTTCGTTAGCTCGTAGTTGTTTTGAGAAAAGTGCAGATCACTGAGATGCAAAATATGCATTCGGAATATCCCTTTTGGATGATTCTCGGAATTATATATCTATTCTGGGATTCTGATCTACTTAGTCGCAATCAAAATAGCGTTTCTCAATGAAAAAGGTAATTTCTATCTATCAGGTAGTTTACGCGTTTTTTTGCTAACATGTGGCTTGTCAAAATAATGAGGGCGGCCTCTCGACCGCCCTCTCAGATTTCTAACAATGTTAGAGCTATGCACCGCTACCTCGACCTCGCAGCCCCCCGCGTCGTGCGGGCGGCGGACTTGATGTGGCTGGCGGGGCCGAACTGGCGCCCCTGAGACGCCTTGGCGTCGGCGCGGTTCGGGCGCTGCTCTTTCGAGGCGCTTGCGTCCACTTCTTCCGATTTCTCGCCCTTGGGCTTGCGGTTGGCCAGCTTGGCCATGGTGCGCGCCTTGGCGCGGGCCCGTGCTTTCGCCTTGCTCATGATGGGGGTTCCTTTTTCAGTGGCGGCTTCGCCACGTTTTACGCTGGGTCCCGGATCGCGTGATGTGCGTTCCGCACACACGGTCCGGGAATTCGTGTTTCTTTTCCAACCGCCTTTTGAAATTCCCGCGAAGGCGGGAATCCAGTTGCGGCTTCGCCACGTCTCATGCTGTGTCCCGGATCGCAGTTTTACACTTGGCGCACCTTAGGTGCGACACACGCCTTCGGCGCACACGGTCAGGGAAGACGATTCGTTTGCCATTCTCCCTAATCCGTCATTCCGGCGAAAGCCGGAATCCAGAAAGCAGCCCTAGCGATATACTTCGTCGTACAGGTCGCGCCAGTCAGGATTGGCTGTTTCAATAAGTTCCACCTTCCAGGCGCGCTTCCACTCCTTGATGCGTTTCTCACGGGTTATGGCAGCTTCCATCGTTTCGTGCATCTCATACCAGACAAGTATGTGAACACCGTGTTTCCTGGTGAAACCGGGAACATCTCCATGCCTGTGCTGCCAGACGCGTTTCGGAAGGTCACTCGTCACGCCTGTATAGAGCGTGCCGTTTCTCTTGCTTGCCAGCATGTAGACGCACGGACTGCGGTCCATGGCGTCTACCTTACTGGATTCCGGCTTTCGCCGGAATGACGATGGAAAGTGGGCTGCGAACAGAATCCATCACCGTCATCCCGGACAAGCGGCGGCCTGTGCGCCCGGTCAGCCCGTGGTCCCGATCCGCCGCGCGATCCGGGATCCAGCTTCCAACAGTGCCACGTGTGGCACGTCACATCTGGATTCCGGCTTTAGCGCCCTGTTGAAATTCCCGCGAAAGCGGGAATCCAGTTGCGGCTTCGCCACGTTTCACGCTGGGTCCCGGATCACGCGACGCGCCCTTGGCGCGCGCTGTCCGGGAATGCGTTTTTGTTTCCCTAGCGCATCGGCCCGCACAGTTCGGGAATTCGAGCCCTAGTTATCCAGGAACGAGCGCAGCTTGCGGCTCCGCGACGGGTGCTTGAGCTTGCGCAGCGCCTTTGCTTCAATTTGCCGGATACGTTCGCGGGTGACCGAGAACTGCTGGCCGACCTCTTCCAGCGTGTGGTCGGTGTTCATACCGATGCCGAAGCGCATGCGCAGCACGCGTTCCTCGCGCGGCGTGAGCGAGGCGAGGACGCGGGTGGTGGTCTCGCGCAGGTTCGCCTGGATCGCCGCGTCGATGGGCAGCACCGCGTTCTTGTCCTCGATGAAATCGCCGAGATAGGAGTCTTCCTCGTCGCCAATGGGCGTCTCGAGGCTGATCGGCTCCTTGGCGATCTTCAGCACCTTGCGCACCTTCTCCAGCGGCAGCGCCAGCTTGGCGGCCAGTTCCTCAGGCGTCGGCTCGCGGCCGATCTCGTGCAGCATCTGCCGCGAGGTGCGCACGATCTTGTTGATGGTCTCGATCATGTGCACCGGGATGCGGATGGTGCGCGCCTGGTCGGCGATGGAGCGGGTGATCGCCTGGCGAATCCACCAGGTGGCGTAGGTGGAGAACTTGTAGCCGCGGCGGTATTCGAACTTGTCGACCGCCTTCATCAGGCCGATGTTGCCTTCCTGGATCAGGTCTAGGAACTGCAGGCCGCGGTTGGTATATTTCTTGGCGATGGAGATGACGAGGCGCAGGTTCGCTTCCACCATCTCCTTCTTGGCGATGCGCGCCTCGCGCTCGCCCTTCTGCACCACGCGGACGATGCGGCGAAACTCGGAAATCTCCAGACCCGTCTCGGTGGCGAGGCTCTGTATCTCGCCGCGGATGTCCTTGATGCCGTCGCGCTCGGACTTGACGAACTTCTCCCACCCCGTCTTCTTCAGCCGGCCGACGCGGCGCAGCCAGTTGGGGTCGAGCTCGTTGCCCTGATACTCCTCCAGGAAATCGGTGCGGTCGACGGAATACGAGTCGGCGAGGCGCATCAGGCGCCCCTCGAAGCCGACGAGGCGGCGGTTGATGCCGTAGAGCTGGTCGACCAGGGCCTCGATGCGGTTGTTGTTGAGCGACAGGGACTTCACGTTGGTGACGATGTCGTCCTTGAGCGCGCCGTAGCGGCGCTGCTGGCTGGTCGAGAGCGAGTCGTTCTTCATCGCCTTCTCGACGAGCTGGTCCTGCAGGCGGCGCAGCTTCTTGTAGTCGCCGGCAATGGAGTCGAAGGTTTCCAGAACGCCGGGCTTGAGCTCCGCTTCCATGGCCGCGAGCGACAGGGAGTTCTCCATGTCGTCGTCATCGTCATCGTCCTCGTCGTCCTCGCCCTCGCCTTCACCGTCCTCGCCTTCCGCATTCTCGTCGCGCGGCGCGGCGGACGGTTGCTCGTGGGCCGGCTGGGCCGCGCCGTTCGCTCCCGCACCGTTGGGGCCGGCGCCGTTGGCACCCTCGGCACCCTGCTCGCCTTCGGTTTTCACTTCCGGCACCTGCTTGGCGTCGGGGCCGGCATAGGTCGCTTCGAGGTCGATGATGTCGCGCAGAAGGATGCGCCCGTCATTGAGCTCGTCGCGCCAGATAATGATGGCCTGGAAGGTGAGCGGGCTTTCGCACAGCCCCGCGATCATCGCCTCGCGGCCCGCCTCGATGCGCTTGGCGATGGCGATCTCGCCCTCGCGGGAGAGCAACTCCACCGAGCCCATCTCGCGCAGATACATGCGCACCGGATCGTCGGTGCGCTCGCTCGGCGTCGATGTGGTGGTGGTCTTGACCGGCGTCTTCTCGTTGACGATCGCCGGGCGCCGTTCGGCGCTTTCCGCGTTGTTGTCGTTGTCGGCCTCGTCGCTGTCTTCGGACTCGACCACGTTCACGCCCATGTCCGCGAACATCGACATGGTGTCCTCGATCTGCTCGGAAGAGACCTCTTCCGACGGCAGGACCGAGTTGATCTCTTCGTAGGTCACATAGCCGCGCTGCTTGGCGGTCTTGATGAGCTTCTTGACCGCAGCGTCGGACATGTCGAGCAGCGGGCCGTCGCTGCCCTCGCCCGAGGAGGCGTCGCGTTCTTCTACTTGTGCTGTTTTCGTCGCCATAATGATACTTCGTTCCTTGTACGCGAGACGTGCGCTCGCGGTTCAGATCCGCATGAGGAGAGTGGCCCGGTTCCCGTTCCCGCAAACCACACTACCTAGCGGTAACACCCTTAAATCCTGATTAACCAAACGAGGCGCCCCCAATGAGGCCTCACGCCAGCGGGTCGCCCGCCCGGCCTGACTCCTCGCCATAGCCCTCAATACTGGCCTCCACGCCTTCCAGATCTGTCAGCTGCCTGCGAATGTCGCATAGCCGTTCAAACGCGCTGTCGCTTCCTTCTGTCTGGAAAGCGTGCTGCGCCGCCTCAAGTTCCCGCCCGAGTTCCACCGACTTGCGGTGCAGGGCCAGAATTTGCTTCCAACCGGTCTCTACGTCCGACCGGGACGCGCCGGTTTCGGCAAACCAGTCACTCTTGTGTGTTATGGCGCGGTCGACCTGGGCCACGATTGCGCCACTTCTGCTTTCCCTCAATTGTGTACGAAATGCTTCGAAGTCAAGAGGTTTGTCCCCGATTGTAAGGGTTAGCATTTCGTCACGCAACGCTTCCAGACGCCTATTTCTGAAGGTCAGCGACGCGATCTGTTCCGCTTGCGCCTCCAGCAGCCACGGATGATTGAACAAGGTGCGCAGGATCAGCGCCTCGCGGGTGGCGATTTCCGACGCCCCGCGCACCAGCGCGCTGCGCTTCAGGCTTTCGCTCGCACCGCCATATTCCCAGGGTTCCTGCCGGTTTCGCGGACCCCGTGCACGGTCGCCGGCGCGCTCGAAGCGCGCGCGCGAGGTTCGTTTGGCCGGACCAGGCGCGCGCTTGACCGGCGTATCGGCGAGCCACAGGCGTTTCAGGTGTAGGGCGATCTCCTCGCCATAGTGGCGGCGCACGCGTTTGTGGGAAATCTGCTTCAGCAGCTCGGCCAGGCGGTCCTCAAGCGCGGCACGGCGTTCCGGCGTCGAGAAATCCCCCGCCTCCACCTCCCGCGCCCACAGCACCTGCACCAGCGGAAACGCCTTGTCGATGAGCGCGCGGAACGCGTCCGCCCCGTGCTCGGCCAGATAGTCGTCCGGGTCCTGGCCGCGCGGCAGGAAGCAGAATTTGAGGCTCTTGCCGGGTTCGAGCATCGGCAGCGCGGTATCGACCGCGCGGTAGGCCGCCTTGCGGCCCGCATCGTCGCCGTCGAAGCAGAGAACCGGTTCGGAGCCCATGCGCCACAAGAGCCGCAACTGGTCCTCGGTGAGCGCGGTGCCGAGCGGTGCGACCGCATTGGGAAATCCGGCTTGCGAGAGCGCGATCACGTCCATGTATCCCTCGACCACGAGGATCTGCTCGCGCTCGAACGCCGCCTGGCGCGCGGGGCCCATGTTGAACAGCACGTACCCCTTGTGGAACAGCGGGGTCTCCGGCGAGTTCACGTACTTCGCCTTCATGGCGTCCGACAGGGCGCGGCCGCCGAAGGCGATCACCTGGCCCTTCTGGTCGGTGATGGGGAAGATCAGCCGTTCGCGGAACCGGTCGTAGGAGACGGGGATGTCGTCGCCGGCGATGATCAGCCCGGCCTCGACCATCTCCTCGGCGCTGTAACCCTTGGCCGCCAGATGCTCCTTCAGCCCGTGGCGGTCGCGCCCGCCGAAGCCGAGACGGAAGGTGGCGGTCGTCTTCTCGCTGACCCCGCGCCCGCGCAGATACTCGCGCGCGCCGTGCCCCTGCTTGTCGGCCAAAGCGGCTTGAAAGAACCGGCACGCCTCCTCCATGGCCATGCGCAGCCGGTCGCGCACCTTCTCGCGCGCCTCTGCCTGCGGGGTCGCCTTGGGCATGTCGAGGCCCGCCTCGCGCGCCAGCTGTTCCACGCTTTCCGGAAACGACAGCCCTTCCGTCTTCTGCAGGAAGGAGAAGATGTCGCCGTGCTCGCCGGAGGCGAAGCAGTGAAAGAAGCCCTTCTGGTCGTTGACCGTGAAGGACGGCGTCTTCTCCTGCTTGAAGGGGCTGAGGCCGATGAACTCGCGGCCCTGGCGCTTGAGCTTCACGCGCTTGGCCACCACCTGGCTCACCGGCAGGCGGGTGCGGATTTCATCGAGGAATGAGGGGTCGAAGCGCATCGGGTCCGCAAAAACGAATCACCTTGTCGGGTTTAGCGAATTTAATCGAACGCAGCTTGCGAGACTAATTTCGACACGACCATCTTAAAGCGCGCCCGGAACATCCTGGGGACAAACTGTGGGCAGGCCGTCGCCGCCGGGCACGGTGCCATGCGGTCTTCCCGGTCTCTTTCCGGGCCGCTCCGGCTCAGGGCTCCAGCGTGCGCAGCCGGCGAACGAACGGCGCGTAGGCATCGAACGTCATCACGCGCGGCGGCAACCGGTCTGTGACGGACGCCGCGTGCGCGCCGACACCCGCCCACAACGCGACGTCTTCGGGCAAGGTGCGGGCGAGCTGGATCACTTCTTCGACGGGGTCGGTCTCGGATGTGTTGTGCACGAGACTGACCGCCAGTCCGCGTATATCCATTTTCTTGATGTTGCGCACGAGATCGGGCACCGGCATGTCCGGCCCGAAATAGTGGCAATTGAAACGCTCCGCAGTCGCGACATAGCAGGCTATGAGCACACCCAGCTCGTGGCGTTCACCGCTCAGGGTCGTGAATGCGATGCGTGGTCCGTTGGCCGACCCCTGCATGATGGAAATCGCCGTCAGCATGAGCTGACGCACGATTCCCGACAGCGTGTGCTCCTGCCCGACATCGATCTTCCCCTGCTCCCACAGATTGCCGATGCTCCGCAGGGTCGGCGACAGCACATGGTCCGCCAGTACGGTTGGCGGATACTGTGTCAATGTCGCGCCGACCAGCATCCGGAACCGCTCCGGATCATAATCCTCGATCGCCTTCAGAAGCGCGCGAGCCGAGCGTTGCTCTTCGCTCTCGGCAGCGCGCGGCGCATCCTGTGTCTTGAGCGCGCGAAGTTCATCGTCACCGAGCTCCGCCAGCCGGCTGATGGCATGGCCGGACCGGACCAGTTCCGCGATCAGGCACAAACGATCGACATCGTCGTCGGAGTAGACGCGTCGGCCGCCGCCGTCGCGCGCCGGCGTCAGAATGCTGTATCGGCGTTCCCACGACCGGATCGTTTCGGGTTTCACGCCGGCGAGCGCCGAAATGGTCTTGACAGAATGCATGCTGCCTCTTTTTCTACTTATGAGTGTGTTCAAAATCTATTAAACTCAATAATTGCATAGTTTTTAGCTATCAAATGATCTCATATTTTCTATCAAGGATTCAGCCATTTGAACAGCATTTGCACAATTAAACTGTTGTTCAGAACTTGTGCGTACAACCATCCCTAGAACTTGACGGCACGTACCACCGCTTTCACCACGAGGCCGGTGGAGGGCCAACGCACCGTTAAGGAACCTGAGGGATGGGGACTCCTGATGGGCCTGACATGCGAGCAAGAATCACAACATGCCGACAGCGTATGTCGGCTGTCAGATCGCGTTCAAATCACGTTTGCGATTGTCAGATTGCGCGACCTTGCGCAGGAGATGATCCGCACGCTTGAAAAGGCGAATCGCGAGACCCCGGACCGGGTACCCGAAGCATATACGGCGTTCTATCGCACAGCTTTGGTGCGGCTCGACGAACTCGAGCTCGAAAAGGCAAGTGCGCTGGAGTCGGTTCAGAACATCGCAACCGAACTCAAAGGTGTGCATGAGGCGATCCTCGCCTTGTACTTCGACGCGGAGCGCACAACAGGGCCAGGCGGAAAGACGGCGCCGATGGCGCTGAACTGATGAATTCAAATTGTTCATGTTGGATAAGGATTGGGCGAGATGAGTAAACTGTCATTTGGCAAGGGTTTTGGAAGTATCAGCCTGGGAGCAAAGATCTTCGCGCTTCTGGGCTTCTGTATGGGTCTGATCGTGCTGGTTGGCGGGGTCAGCACGTGGCAGATGATGAAGATCGGCCACGAGATCGAAGGCATTGCCGAACGCGACCTGCCGCTGACGCAGGCATTGACCAACGTCACGGTTCACCAGCTCGAACAGGGTATTCAGGTGGAGCGCGGCATCCGGTACGGCCAGGACTTCGGCGTCGCCGGCGCGCGTCAGGACTTCGATGAAGCGGTCAAGAAATTCGGGAATTTCGGCGCACAGGTCGACAAGGAAATCGAAGTCGCACAGAAGCTCGCCAAGACGGCGCTGGCCGGCGCGGCGACCGACGAAGGACGCAAGCTCTTTGAAGAGACCGCGAACAAGCTCGACAAGATCGCGTCCGAGCACAAGGATTTCAACAAGCACGGTGCCGAGGTTTTCGACGCGTTGCGCGCGAACCGGTTTGACCAGATCGGCGGCCTTCTCGACACGATCGCCGAGGATGACCGGCCAATGGAACGCACGCTCGGAACTCACTTGGTCGCCTCGGGAGATAAGTTAGTTATGGGATGTACCTTGCTGGAGTACTTGGATCGTATTGA
>JANQLP010000053.1 GCA_028280515.1 Hyphomicrobiales bacterium | reverse complement strand
TCAGTCTCGATTCCAGTCTGGTGCGGGCGCATCAGCAGGCGGCCACCGGAAAGGGAGGCGGCCAAAAAAGGGGAACCAGGCTCTGGGGCGTTCCAGAGGTGGATTGACGACCAAGATCCACATCGCCGTCGACACGTTGGGCCGCCCTTTGAAACTCGTCCTGACCCCCGGCCAGCGTGGCGATGCGCCGCTCGCTGCGACCTTGCTTGAAGGTCTGTCGCCACGACGGGTTCTGGCCGACAAGGCGTATGATTCCAATGCGTTGCGTGCGCTGATCGCCGGCATGGGAGCCGAAGCCGTCATCCCCTGCAATCCGACCCGCACGCGGCCAATCGCGTATGACTTCGAAGCCTACAAGAAGCGCAACACCGTCGAACGATGCTTCAACAAGCTCAAACACTTCCGCCGCATCGCCACACGCTTCGACCGGAGGGCCCTGTACTTCTTGAGCTTCCTGCATCTCGCGGCAGCACTGCTCTGGATGCGATGAATGTCGATTCAGCCTAGAACACTCTCTGCCCGAACACGTTCTGGAGAAAGAACAGGCCGAAGAAGCAGATCAGACCGGCCAGCACCGGCGTGGCGATCCACCCGAGCATGATGTTGCCGAGGACGCGCCAGCGGATTCCGTGGATGCCCTGCAGGATGGCGATGCCGACGACGGCGCCGACAACCGCCTGCGAACTGGAGACCGGGACGAGCGGAATGGTCGGAAGGCCGGCACTGAGCAGCCAGGCTTCCAGTCCCCGGGACGCAAAGATGAACAGCACGATGGAATGGGCGACAACGGCAATGAATGCCGCCGCCGGTGAAATCCGTCCGAGTTCCCCGCCAACCGTCATCATCACACCCCTGGAATAGGTCATCACGCCCGCGGCGATGGCGATGCCGCCGAGCACGAAGAGCTGTTGCGCGCTCGTCAGTGTGAGCGGACCAATCGAAAGATCGGGGAACGGTTGCGCCGGAATGAATACGCCCACCACATTGGCGATGTTGTTCGCCCCGAGCGCATAGGCGCCGAACGCACCGGCCAGCACCAGCCCGACGCGCAGATAGGCATCGGTGCGCACCAGGTGCAGTTCCGCATGGCGCAGATAGAACTGCAAAGCCCTGTAGAGTGTCACCGCGATCACCGCGGACAGAAGCGGGCAGAGAAACCACGTGCTGACGATCTTGGTGAGCGTGGCCGTGTCCGTCGGCGCATTTGCGAAGAAGTTCCAGCCGATGATGCCGCCGACGATGGCCTGTGATGTCGAAACCGACAGGCCCGATTTCGTCATCAGGTAGACGGAGACGGCCGCGGCAAGCGCGGTCATGAAGGCTCCGGCAAGTGTCGAGATGGCGCCGAGCTTGCCCAGCGTTGTCGACGTGCCGGCGCCGCTGATCGCAGCGCCCAGAACGACGAAAACCGAACAGATCAGCGCCGCGGTGCTCCAGCGCACCATGCGGGTGCCGACCGCCGTGCCGAAGACGTTGGCGGCGTCGTTGGCGCCCAGAGCCCAGCCGAGAAACAGCCCGCTCGACAAAAAAATGAGGGTTGTGGGGTCCATGCTGAGCTGGGGAGCTAGACGGTCCGCTTAATGGCGTAGATGGCGAGGCGGTCGGCGACGTCCTCCGCCCAGTCGGCCACATTGTCGATCTGTTCGACGAAGTTGCGCAGATGCGCCTTGTGGGCGAGCTCGATCTCGGCGTCGAAGATGTCCATCTTCAGTCGGGTCGAGATCTTGTCGGCCTCCTTTTCGTAGATCATGACCTTGTGGTTGTGGTCGCCGACCATGTGAGGGGCGCGGAAGAAGGAGCGTGCCGCCAACACCAGCGCGTCAGCCGCCTGAACGACCATGTTGGTGAGCTTCCGGAACCCCGGCATGAATTCGCTCGAAATGCTGGGCTTTTCGATGGCGATCGCCCAGAGCGTCCCCTCAAACAGGTTGAGCAGATGATCGAGGGTCTCGATCAGGCCGAGCACGTCGCCGCGCGCATCGGGTATGAGCGTGTGGGTGTACAACTCCTTCTCGATGTTGCGGCGCAGGTCGTCGGCCTCGCTTTCAAGCTTGTTGACGGCCTTGAGTTTCGACTTGAAGTCGCCATTGGCGCCTTCCTTGAGGTACGTACGCACCGCAAGCCGGAAGATGACCGCCGCCTCCGACAGTTTGTCGAGGAACTCGTCGATCTGGCCTTCAAGGTCCTTGGTTCGGCCAAAAAGCCGCATTTTGTTCATTCGGCTCATGGATTGTCCTGTCGCCGCCGGTGTCCGCATCCTGTGCGCGATTCCGCGCTGTGGAGCCGGCCTCAAGTGTCATAATGCGCACAATGTGCGCCTTTTTTCGGTTTGTGCAAATTCATTCCGTTGATGCAGCTATCGACTGGACCTATCCAGAAGGCCTGAATGCCGGTCCAAATCTATGATTTCACGTGAATTCTTCGGACGTGAAAGGCTTCATCAACGCGGTCGCCTCCACTAAATTGAACGTGAGGTCTGCGTGACCACCCGGAATTTCTCAATATTGAAGATGATTGAATCCGAAACATGACCACACGCTTTGAGACTGCGCTTGCCCTGATCGACGACGAAAACGCTCAGGATCCAAACATGATCGAAACGCCGTCCGGGGACAGGCCCGCGGAACTCGTCTATGGGGAACGCATGAGCACCATGCTGGTGCGCATCTATCCCGACGCCTCGGAGGAATTGCGGCTTGCGGCACGGGCCCAGCATCTCAAGCGCTGGACGCGTCCGCGGACCGATTATCCGATGGACCGCAAGGGGTATCATGCCTGGCGCAACGCGGCGAAAAAGGCGCACGCGGAAGACGTGGCTGCGCTGCTGTCACGCGCGGGATACGACGAAGATGAGATCTCCCGCGTCCAGTCTCTCATCCGCAAGGAGCGTGTGAAACGCGACGCGGATGCCCAGGCGGTGGAGGATATCGCGTGTCTGGTATTCCTCGAACATTATTTCAGCGCATTTGCATCCAAGCATGATCGCGAGAAGTTGCTTGGCATCCTGCGCAAGACGTGGGCGAAGATGTCCGAGACGGCACGCGAAGCGGCACTGAAACTGCCAATGGACAAGTCGTCACAAGCGCTTGTGGAAGAGGCGCTGTCCGGCTAAGCCTTTGGACGCGAGACCAATGAGATCGGAAGGCGGGTCGTTTGACAAACACCCCTGACAACCCGGCTGATACGCGGGCCGTGGCGATTGTCCTCGCCTCGCACGGAGACCGCGGTCAAGACAAGTCGAATGCCCGCCTCGCCGCACACGTGAAGGCGTTGCGCGAGAGCGGGCAATACCGCTTTGTGTCGGGCGGCGTGCTCAATGGCGAACCGACGTTCGAGCAGGCGCTTGCCGAGGCCGAGCGAAGCGGTGCGGACTGGATTCTCGTCTATCCCATGTTCATGAGCGCGGGATACTTCGCGGCGGAAGAGCTGCCGCGGCGGATCAAGGCCGCCAATGTGTCGATCCTGACGTCCGTACTTCAGCCGCTCGGCGTCGATCAGCGTGGCCCCTTGCTGATGCTGGAGAGCGCTCTGCGTACCGCGCAGGCCTCCGGCCTCAAACCGGCCGAAACCCGCCTCTTGGTGGTTGGCCACGGCTCGAAGCACGGCTCCGCCAATGCCGATGCCACGCGCCGCGCCGTGCAAGTCATCGAGTCGCATTCTCCGTTTGCCCGCATCGACATCGCCTTTATCGAGGAAGCGCCGTTCGTGGCGGACGCGCTCCGCGCATATCAGGGGCCGACCGTCATCGCGGGCTTTTTTGCCGGCGATGGCATGCATTCCGGTCAGGATATTCCCGACGCCATAGCCGAGAGCGGTGCGACCGCTATATACGCCGGTCCTGTCGGCCTGCATCCACGCATTCCCGAACTGATCGGCTCCAGCGTTGCACGCGCGCTCAAATCGCGCGCAGGCGAGAGCGAGCCGGCTCCGCCCCAGGCCGCGGCGCCCACACCTCCGCCCCAACCGATGCCCGCACCCGGGCCGGCGCCTGCACCCGAGCACGCGCCCGCTGCGGAAGCTGTGTCCGCTCCCCGCGAGGCCGCGCCGGAAAAACCGCGCCGCTCGATCATTCAGGCGCTGAGCAGCAGCACCCGCGGCGTACGTCTCGTCATTCGCGCGGCCGTCGTTCTCGTCATGCTGGCGGTTCTCGGCGTTACCGCGCTCGCTTTTCTGGTTCCCGAGGACACGGTCCGGGAACAACTCACGTCAATCGTGAAGCAACAGACAGGCCGCGACCTGACGATCGGCGGGGATATCTCTCTTGCCTGGTTTCCGAGCATCGGCGTGAAGCTCGGCGATGTCCGCGTCTCGAATCCGCCGGGCATGAAGGCGGGGGACACGCTGCAGGTGGGCACGCTCACGGTCGATCTGAAACTGTTGCCGCTGATCAGCCGTCGCGTCGAGGTCGACCGGTTCGTTCTGACGAAGCCCGTGTTCAATCTTCTCTCCGACGCCAGTGGCCGAAAGAACTGGGAGCTTGAGAAAAAGTCGGCCAGGCGGATTGAACGGCAGGATCCGCGCGGCAGCGCACCGTCTTTTGTTCACGCGCAGGCCGGCGGCATCGGTGGCGGGGTCGTTGAAGACATCCGGCTCGGCAAGGTGGAGATTGTCGACGGCGCCGTGAATTTCACCGACGAGCGCACCGGGACGCGGCAGAACGTGTCGGCCCTCAATGTCTCGCTGGTGCAGCCGCAGCTTGCCGATCCCCTCGACGCGAAGGGCAACCTGGTCTGGCGCAACAAGAAAGTGATATTCGACGGGCGCGTCGACTCACTTCCCGCCCTGATCCGCAATGAGGCGTCGAAACTGCGCCTCGGCCTCTCCGCGCCCGATGCCAAGGCGGATTTCGACGGAACGGTCCGGCTGGGAACGGGGCTCGCCCTCAACGGCCAGATGACCGCCAGCACCCAGTCGGTACGCCAACTCATGCAGTGGGTGAGCGACCCGTTGCCGCCGGGCGGCGGGCTGGGCCCCGGATCGTTCGCGGGCCGGATGAACCTCAAGGATGACGTTCTGAAGTTTCAGAATGCCGCGCTCGGCATCGACGGTATGAAGGGCAAGGGAGAGGGCAGCGTGCGTCTCGGCGGCGCAAAACCCCTGATCGTGGCAAGCCTCTCTCTCGACAAGCTCGACTTGAACCCCTACTTGCAGGACGGAGCGGCCGCGCCTCAGCGTTCCGCACCGAGCCCGTCTGCGGCAGCGCCCGCGCCGAGTCCCCAGTCGGGACAGTCCCTAACGGATTTCATCAAGAAGCTCGACAAGGCCGACGAGGCACCGGGCTCGCCTCAAGTGCGCGGATGGAGCAGGCGTGCCTTTGACTTCAGTGGTCTGCGCGCCGTGGATGCGAACATCAAGCTGACCGCGGGCGCCATTCTTTATCAGCAGATCCAGACCGGCCAGAGCGCGCTTACCGCGTCGCTCAAGAACGGCGTGCTGACGGCGGATCTCACGAGGCTGGCCCTGTATTCGGGGACGGGAACCGGACGGGTCACGATCAACGGCGCCCGAAGGACGCCGACCATGGCGGCGGTACTCAATCTCAGCGGCGTGTCGGCGCTTCCCTTGCTGAGGAACGCGGCGGATTTCGACTGGATCTCGGGCCGCGCCAATATCGAGCTGAAAGTCTCAGGTGCGGGACAATCGCAGGTGGCTATGATGCAGGACCTGCAGGGCTCCGGGCGGTTCACCTTTGCCGACGGCGCGATCGAGGGCATCAACATTCCGGCAATGGTGCGCGGCCTCAAGCAGGGCAAGATCGACGGCTGGAAGCGGACCGACCGCGAGAAAACCGATTTCAGTCAGCTTTCGGCCAGTTTCGTCATCCAGAAAGGCGTTGCCTACAACAAGGACCTCCAGCTCATCGGCCCGCTCGTTCGCATGACCGGAGAGGGGAATGTCGATCTTGGCCGTGAACGCATCGACTATGCGGCGCTGCCGCGGCTTGTCGCCAACCTTCAGGGACAGGGCGCGCAGGACGATCCGACACGGGGGCTGGCGATACCGGTGCGGATCACCGGACCGTGGGCCGACCCGAAAATCGTTCCCGATCTCGACCGGCTGATGCGCGATCCGGAACTGGCGCAGGATACGGTTGAAAAGGTCGGCAAGGTCATCAAGAAGCTGAAGAACAAGGAAGACGTGAACAAGCTTCTGGAGGGCATGCTCGGCGGCGGGAACAACCAGCAGGCGCCCGACGGCACGCAGCCGCAGGGCGAACAGGTTCGCCCGGAGGACATCTTGAGGAACCTGCTGCGCTGAGAGCCTGCAGCGTCGTCCACGTTTGCGACCGGCAAAGAACCGACTTCCACCATGGGCTGACGTATGCGCGCCACTCGCTTATAAGGGGCGCCATGGAAACCACCGCGCCTACATCACGCCGCGCGCCGGTGCTGCAAACCGCGCCGAAAGTCGGCTTTGTCAGCCTCGGCTGTCCCAAGGCGCTGGTGGACTCCGAGCGCATCATCACGCGCCTGCGGGCCGAGGGCTACGAGCTGTCCGCCGATTATCAGGGCGCCGATGTGGTCGTGGTCAATACCTGCGGATTTCTTGACAGCGCAAAGAAGGAATCGCTGGACGCTATCGGCGAGGCACTGACGGAGAACGGGCGGGTCATCGTCACGGGCTGCATGGGCGTGGACGAAGCGCACATTCGCGCCGAGCATCCGGGTGTCCTCGCGGTGACGGGCCCGCAGCAATACGAACAAGTCGTGTCGGAAATCCACAATGTCGTCCCGCCCGCGCACGACCCGTTTCTGGACCTGATCCCGCCCCAGGGCATCCGCCTGACACCGCGCCATTACGCGTATCTGAAGATCTCCGAAGGCTGCAACCATTCCTGCGCCTTCTGCATCATCCCCTCGATGCGGGGAAAGCTGGCCAGCCGGCCGGCGGCGGACGTGATGCGCGAGGCGGAACGGCTTGTCGAGGCCGGGGTGCGGGAGTTGCTGGTCATCAGCCAGGACACGTCCGCCTACGGGCTTGATCTGAAATACGCGACGAGCCTCTGGAACGGGCAGGAGGTTTCGGCGCGCTTCTTCGATCTGACGGAGGCGCTGGGGCGGCTCGGCGTCTGGGTGCGCCTGCATTACGTCTATCCCTATCCGCATGTGGACCAGGTCATCCCGCTGATGGCCGACGGCAAGGTGCTGCCCTATCTCGACATCCCGTTTCAGCATGCGAGCCCGGGCGTTCTGCAGTCGATGCGCCGGCCCGCGCACCAGGAGAAAACGCTGGAACGCATTCTCGGGTGGAAATCGATATGTCCCGATCTCGCCATCCGGTCGAGTTTCATCGTCGGTTTTCCCGGAGAGACGGAGGAGGATTTCGCGTTCCTGCTCGATTGGCTGCAGGAGGCGCGGCTCACCCGTGTCGGGTGTTTCAAGTATGAAGACGTTGCGGGCGCAGCATCGAATGAACTGCCCGGCCATGTGCCCGAGGAGGTGAAGGCAGAACGCTATGCCCGGCTGATGGAAACGCAGGCGAAGGTGAGCGCGGATCTGTTGTCCGCGCGCGTCGGCAAGGAGATCGAGGTGCTTGTTGACGAGGTCGATGAGGAGGGCGCGATCGCCCGTTCGGCGTGGGACGCGCCGGAGATCGACGGCTGTGTGTTTCTGAACGGACAGAGCGAGCTGGAGCCGGGAGACATGTTGACCGTGCGCGTGGAGCATTCGGACGAGTATGACCTCTGGGCGGAACCCGCGGGCGTCTCATCATGAGCGATATGCGCAGTTGGGATGGGTTGCGCGAGACGCTCGAGGCGCGGCGCGAGGCGGTCAACAAGGAGATCGGCGCCTATCCGGGACCCATCACCGGTTGCGATGCCCAGTTCAATCACTTGCTTGTCGAGCGTCAGCAACTCAACAGGGAACTTGGCCGGCTCAACGACGAAATGGCGAGGGACAACAGCCCACCGGCCATCGCCGCGTTCATAAAATCGTGCCCGTTTCTCGCGGGCGCCGGGGGAGGGAAGCTCATATGAAAATCCTTGTTTTGCCGGGCGATGGCATCGGTCCGGAGATCGTCGGCGCGGGCGTACACGTCCTTGAAGCCGTCAATACCGCGCGTGGCCTGGGGCTGGCGTTCGACTATGACCATGTCGGGTTCGCCAGTCTCGAGAAGCACGGAACCAGCCTGCGCCCCGAACTGCTGGAGAAAATCTCCAGGTTCGATGGCGTCATTCTCGGGCCTCAGGACAATGTGGCCTATCCGCCGCCGGAAGAAGGCGGGGTCAATGTTTCGGCGGGTTTTCGTATCGGCCTCGACCTTTATGCCAATGCGCGGCCTGCGCGCACGCGACCGGGCGTGGCGCAGGGCAAGGAGGGTCTCGACCTCGTCATCATGCGCGAGCTCACCGAAGGGTTTTATGCCGACCGCAGCATGTTCAAGGGCCCCGGTGAGTTCATGCCCACGCCGGACCTTGCGATTTCGATGCGGAAGATCACCACCAAGGGGTGCGAACGGATCGCCCGTGCCGCCTTCGAACTCGCCATGAAGCGGCGCAAGAAGGTGACCGCGGTTCACAAGGCGAACGTCCTCAAGGTGACCGACGGGCACTACCTGGAGCAGGTGCGCCGGGTGGCGAAGGAATTCCCCGAGGTGGAACTCGATGACGTCCTGATCGATGCCATGACGGCGTATCTGGTGCGCGACCCGTCGCGGTTCGATGTGGTTCTGGCGACGAACATGTATGGCGACATCCTTTCCGATCTCGCGAGCGAGCTTTCCGGCAGCCTCGGCCTTGCCGGATCCACCATGGCAAGCGAGACGCAGTGCTTTGCCCAGGCGCAGCACGGTTCCGCGCCGGACATCGCCGGCCAGGACAAGGCCAACCCGACGTCTCTCATCCTCTCCATCGCCATGTTGCTCGACTGGCTCAGCGAGAAACACGGACGCGACGACCTGCAGGAGGCGGCGAAAGCCATCAACGAGGCAGTCGATACGGCGCTTGCCGACGCATCGACGCGAACCGCCGATCTCGGCGGTCAGATGGGCACGAAGGCGTTTGGCGATCATGTCGCGGGAATGCTCAAATGACCGCCCATGGTGACAGCGAACAAACAGACGCCTCCTGAAGTCCGCGCGCGCATAGAGGCCACCGCAAAGGCGGCGCTGCGCACCGGGTTGCCGCTCGAGCAGGATCGCGCAGCCATGATCGGGCTGGCCTCCGCGCTGCGCCGGATTCTGCAGGATGAGACGGACCCCGGCCGCGTCGTGCGCGCCGCGAAACAGGCGACGGACATCTTCGAGGTTTCGTTCGACAAAAATCCGCCCGGAAGGCCGCTCGACTGCAAGAAGGGGTGCGCCTATTGCTGCTCACGGCTGGTGGGTGTGAGCGCGCCGGAGGCGTTTCTAGCCGCCGAGCACATCTCGAGATCGCAGAATCCGTTTTTGGCAAAAGAGGTGGTCTTCGACCGAGCCGTACATACGATCGGCGTCGACGCTGTGGGTCGTGACAAGAACCGGACCGCGTGTGCCCTTCTCGAGGAAGGCATCTGCGCGATCTATGCCGACCGCCCGCTCGCATGCCGCGCGAATGCTTCCCACTCCGTTGCCGCCTGTCTTCAAGCCTATGAGGGGCGGGGCTCCAATATCCCTGCACCATTGGTGCACCTCTTTCTCGGCGACCGCTGCCGCATGGCTATCTATGCGGCGCTGCGGTCGCTCGGCTACCCGGCCGTCAGCTACGAGTTGAGCGAGGCGGTTACCCTGATCCTCGGCGCGGACGATGCACGTGACCGGTGGTATGCGGGGGAGGACATCTTCGCCGGCGTGCAGGCGCCGCCGGACCGGTCGGAGGAGATGGACGCCGTCATCAGCGAGATTGCCGAGGTCATTTCGTTCTAGCCGGACCGGATATGCGCGCTAGAGCAAAATCCGATTAGGTTGACTCACCCTGTTTCAACCTAATCGGATAACTTTGCTCTATATCTTCAAGTGTTAGAGCATCTTTATGCGTTCAGATTTCGCGACGGAACGCGTCAATCTGAACGCATGATGCTCTAAGTGTTTAGTCCCGGCATTTGATGGATTGGATTTAGGATGAATCGATCTGGCTCTGATGTCCACTGTTTGCAGATGAACTCGTAAGGTGTGAGG
>JANQLP010000052.1 GCA_028280515.1 Hyphomicrobiales bacterium | reverse complement strand
CCGCCTCTAATCAATAAGATAGAGCAGATTCACGCGTACTCTCCGGGCCGAGGATCGGCCCGGGGAATACGCGATCTGCTCTAGGTCTGAGTGCTGGCTTGGGCTCTGGGGCTCCGGCCCGTCTCGACCGTCCATCCACAGCCGGAAGAGATGTCACGCCCGTGAGCCTTACGGATTTGCGAGCACCTGTTCCTTCTGCCAGAACACGATCCTGCGTTGCGCCCAGACGACCAGCGCATAGAGCAGCATCCCGATGACGCTGAGATAGATGATCAGCGAAAAGACCCGCGGCGTGTCCAGCTGTGTCGCCGCGAGCCGGACCAGTTCGCCCACGCCCCCGCCACCGCCAATGAACTCTCCCGTGATCGCGCCGGCCATGATACCGACGGCACCGATCTTCAGACCCGTGAAGATTTGCGGCAGCCCGGTCAGCAGTTTCATCTTCCACAAGGTCTGCCACCGCGAGGCGCCCATGGATTTGAACAGCATGCGGGCGTTCTGGTCCGCAGAGTGCAGCCCAGCCGCAGTGCCGACAATGATCGGAAAGGTGGCAATGAAGGTGGCCAGCGCGACCTTCGAGGCGATCCCGAAACCCAGCCATGCAACGAAAAGCGGTGCGAAAGCGATCTTCGGCATGGTGTCGAGGCCGACCAGGAGCGGCATCACGGATCGCTCGCCGAACCCGGTCTCCCCGACCAGGACCCCCAGGCTGAAACCGATCGCGATGGCAAGCAGATAGCCGAAGAAGATCGTGCGAGTCGTTGTCCAGAGCGACGATGCGATGTAGCCGCCGCTAAGCACATTCTCGGTGACAAAGATCAGATCATCCAACGTCTCCAACGGTGTCGGCAGAATGATGGAGGGGACAACACCTGATGTGGACAAGGACCACCACACGAACAGAAAGGCCCCGAGCACCAGGGCCATGCCAACCGATCTGGGGATCTTGTCGATCCAGGAGACCTTCTGCGTCCAAACGGTGTCCTCAAGCGGCAGGTCTGTCGAAGTCCGATCGCTCATTGGCCCGCCTCCTCGTCCAGTCGCGCACGGATGTGATGCACAATCTCACTGAATTGCGGCGTGGTGATCATATCGAGATTTCGGGGCCGGGACAGTTCGACCTCGACCACCTCCGCCACGCGGCCCGGTCGAGGCGCCATGACGTAGACGACATCGGACAGAATGACCGCCTCCGAAATAGAGTGGGTGACAAGAAATGCGGTCGCGTTGCGATCCAGGCAGATCCGCTGAAGCTCCATATTCATAAAGTCTCGCGTCAGTTCGTCGACCGCGCTGAAGGGTTCGTCGAGTAAGAGGACGGCGGGGTCGGTGATCAGCATCCTGCAGATCGAGGCCCGCTGCGCCATGCCGCCCGACAATTGGGATGGATAAGCGTTTTCGAACCCTTTCAGGCCGACCAGTTCAATCAACTCTCTCGCCCGGGATTTGGCATTCTCGGCAGCCGCCTGGCCATCCCGGATCTCGATCGGAAGAACGATGTTCTCTATGGTCGTCCGCCAGGGAAAAAGCGTTGCCTGCTGGAACATCATGCCGATGTCGACCCGGGGACCAAGCACCGGCTGGTCCTGCAGAACCACCCGGCCCTTAGATGGCGGGATCAGTCCCGCCATGATCTTCAACAAAGTCGACTTGCCGCAACCGCTGGATCCAATCACCGAAGAGAAGCTGCCCTTGTGCAGGGCAATTGAGACGTTCTCCAAAGCCACCACGTCTTGGCCATAGGTCTTGCCGACATTGGTGAGTTCGTAGACCGTTTCTGAATGGTGCATGTCTGGATGCGCAGCGGTTGCGGCTGAGTGCATTACTCTAGCGCCCCTTGGACCATCATCACGAAATCATTCGTGAATCCGGGATTGTCGGCGTCAAGCGGCGCTTCCAAGGCTCCCGTTTCCACCAGCACGTTCTGCCATTCTTGCCAGACATCCGGGGGAATCCAACCCAAACCCTCCGATCCTTCGAGCGGCGTAGCATTTGCCGTCAGGGCATCAAACAGCGCGCTTGCGAAAGCCGGATCCTCGCTTTCCTGTGGGTTGGCTTGCGCGAGATAGCCAAGCGCCGCTTCGCGATTGGCTTCATCCATCGAGAAAGCATGGCCGCGTGCGGTTGCCCGGATGAACTTTTCGACGAGTTCCGGATCGTTTTCAATGATCTCGCCAGTCGTGATCAGACCGTTGCCGAAGAACCTCTGAAACTCCACGGGTGTGATGTCGACGACATTCACGCCGCGCAGATTCAGAATGGCGGCATCGGCAAGCGACGCGGTGTAGGCGGCGATTTCGCCTCGGTTGAAGGCGGTCGCGGCCGGGCCCCCATCACCGACGGACAGAAACTCGAAATCCTCCCCTTCGACCAGCCCGGATCCTCCAAGCACGTTGCGGGCGAAGCCGACTTCCGCGCCGTCCGCGGTCGCGACGCCGACGACTGTGCCCTGCAGGTCTTGCGGTGACTGAATGTCGCCGTCCTGCGGCACCACGACACCGAAATTGGAGCGCGCGGCCACATTGTAGATAAAGATCACATCGGCGCCGCGTTCCCTTGCGGCCATCACGACACCGGGACCCGGACGGGCGAATTGTGCCTGGCCGGATTCGACAGCCTGCGTGGCCAGGCCCGAACCGTCCACCGTCTGTACGGTGACATTCAGGCCCTCCTCTTCATAAAACCCCGCGCCAAGGGCCACGTGAACCGGGAACGAGCTGATCGCCGAAGGATGCGGTTGAACAAAGATGACGTCGGTTTCTTGCGCAGATACCGGCAAGGCCGCAAAACCCGCCGCCGCCACTGCAAGAGCGCTCAGCGCGATGCGCCTGGTGAACTTTAGACTGCAATACATGTTTCTACCTTCCGTCAGATGTTGGTTGTTCTCGTCAGGCGGCGCATGCTTTCTGTCTGAAAGGGGGGCGGTCCGCCCTAAGCCCCTAGCCTGGCTATGAAACCCCACCTCAATTCTCGCCAGAGACCATCTCGACTTTAAATTGCATAAATCATCATGCAATCCATCGATTGTCAGGCCTCACCGACATACTATCAAGTTATTTTACATTTTGTCTAGAAGACCGCAGACCGACATTCCGGCAAGCGGCCGGACATCCCGGTCGCTGTGGTCAGGTTTGGTTTCGGTTGATCTGTGCCGTTGGGTCTAGCGGCGCCATGACCACGAGGTTTCCGGCATTCGTGAGCCGGAGGTCCGGCTTCAGAACTGGTCCACCGGTATGCTTAGGGAACGAAGGACCGAGAATGGCGTGACTCATACTAGACTGCCTTCGGCAAACCTGGCGCGATTCAAACCGCGACCGTCGGTCGGTCTAAAGACGCGGCAGTCGTCGGCGCCAGGCCGCACATCATCAAATCAGGCGATCCTGAGCCTCGGTCATACAACCAGAGAAGCCGTTCCATTTGCTCCGACATCGGACACCCAAGGCATCCAACCACACCGTGTCGAACCTGCCCCAGACGAGGGTCCGGCACGCAGAGCCTGTCGTGCCGTCAAACGCCGGATGCGTGTTCGGCCCGTCGCGCCCGCCACCAGCGGCGCATGGCAACCACCGCCCAAATGCCTTCCGCAATCAAGAAGGGCAAGGAATCGATCAGATAGGCGTAGGTCGCCGCCAGCACGCAGCCCAGCGCGAAGATGGCGACGAAGACTGAGCCGACGCGTTCCAACGCGTAGCTGACCACCATGATGATCACGGCCAGAAGGCCCAGGCTTTCGACGAATTGCTCGGGCATCGAGCCTCCCATTTTCTAGCGTGACAGGGCCGCCGGACGGATGGGATACCGGCCCGGCAATGCCGGCGCCTGGATCGGGTCAGTTATTGCTTCGTTCGAAGTCGATGCAGGAAACAATCATATGGTCCTGTTCGAGGTTTGATTGCGTGTGGCAGAGCTCGAAATGGTTCTCGTCGATCATCCAGCCCGACGAGGTGCCGGCCAAATCGGCGGCGAACAGGCGCGAGCCGTCGCTCGCAACGATCAGAATCTTCGGGAACGCCTCCTCCGCGTCGCCGAACCGCATCGTGCCGAGATAGCGGCCATCATTCTCTTCAATGAGCGTCAGTGTCGTTTGCGGCTCCCGGTATTGCGGCTCCGTGCCTTGGTCGCCATAGGCGCCGGTGGGGTCAAAGGCCATGAAGCGAACGGTGCCGGTCCATTCGCCAAGCAGGTCCGGTCGATCCTGTCCGAACGCAGACAATGAAAGGCCGATGCCAAGCACCAGCGCGGCGGTCGCGCTGAAAGTCGGGACTGTTCGCATTGTCGTTCTCCTATCTCGCCTGATGTCATTGCCGGGGCCCGAAGTCTACCATCTCCGCGGGGCCGTCCAAAGACAAGCGCACCGGGCCGGCTCTGACCTCCCTGCCTTCGGGAGGACTCGGGCCACAGTTCCCCCAATTCCGCCATAGTCGATGGGTAGCGCGGGCAACCTCAAGATTGCTCACGATGCGCTTGCCAATCGGCCGCTGGCGTGCCAACGAAGTGGCCCGCGACCCGATCCTGCCGCGATACCGCACCCCGTTCATCAAAAAGCACAATCAAAAAGGACTGGATGACATGAGCGTGGCTTCCGGATCGCCGACCAGGATCATTTCCCTGTCGACAATTCCGTCCAGGTTCCCGCTGATCCACAAAACGCTGGATTGCCTGCTCGCG
>JANQLP010000241.1 GCA_028280515.1 Hyphomicrobiales bacterium | reverse complement strand
AATCGGATAAATTTGCTCTATATCTTTAAGTGTTAGAGCATCTTTATGCGTTCAGATTTCGCGACGAAACGCGTCAATCTGAACGCATGATGCTCTAGCCGCGTTCGAAGGTGTGTTCATCTAGGGATGAACGATCGTCCTGAACAGCAGCCTGATATCGAGCGGCATGTTGTGCATCCGGACATAGTCCGCGTCACGTTTCGCCAGCCGTCTCGGCTCCGACATGTCGATGCCCTCGACCTGCGCCAGACCGGTTATGCCCGGGCGGACGGAAAACACGCCCCGGCTGCGCCGCTCTTCGATCAGCTCGTGCTGCACCGGAAGGCAGGGCCGTGGTCCGACCAGACTCATCTCGCCGCGCAGCACATTCCAAAGCTGCGGTAATTCGTCGAGCTTGAATCTTCGCAGGAACCGCCCAGCCGGCGTGATGGCGCTCTGGCCGATCTTGTGCGTCGCGCGCTCCGCCGTGCCGGGATACATGGTGCGAAACTTGTAGCAGACGAACGGAATTTCGTTCAGGCCGATCCGGCGCTGGCGAAAGATGACAGGGCCTGAAGACGTCGCGCGCACGATCGAGCCGACCAAGAGGATCACCGGCGACAGAACGATCAGGCCGAGAAGCGCGGTTGAGAAATCCAGAGCTCGTTTCGATGTGGGCATGAACGGTGTGGTCCGGCCGGGCGTGCGCAAGAGAAGCACCGCCCCTTCATATAACCGGACCGGCTGAGACCGCAATCGGGGATCTATTGTACCGACGGAGCCGAAGCGCCTGCTTCAATTGGTCGAGGAAGACGTCTCGCTCTCGCTCGATCGGCAGGGTTTGCCTATGGCGAAGCAGACATAATAGTCGGAACGCGGCAGCCTTTCGCATTTGACGCTGGAGCCCACGGCATTGTGCCACATGCCGTAGGTATCGCCGTGTTTCATGGCCTGCTGCGACCAGAAGCGAACCGCGGAAAGGCTGGCCACCGCGCTGATCCGGTGCGGGCGCCCTCTGATACGGATTCTCTTGTGACAGGCCGGAGCCTGGCGGGCGTCGCTCCCGGCTTTACGGTTCGCGTCCTGCTTCTCGTTTGCGATCCCGTCTGCGGCACCGACGAGACACAACGACCACAGGAACGTGGCGAGAATTCCCTGGCGCAACATCCCGTTTGCCTCGAGCACGCTTTGGTTGATAGTCAATACATCTACAACCTAAGCGGCGCCTGGTTTAAAGATGCTTAAGCCACAAGAGTTTCCTGCGATGTTGAGATTGGATTTTTCGATCGGCGCGGAGCGCTAATGACAGAGCGTGTCGGGCTTTTGCAACTGCCGGAAGAACGACAGGGTCGCAAGCGCCTTGGGCTCGGGGCCCGCGAACGACGCCCCCTGTTTGTGGCGACCGGAATCCCGCAGCAGCCATTTGGGCACGGGCCGCGCATGCTGCCACATCCTTGCATAGGATTTGAGCGCAAGTGAGCAGGTCCTCGGCGCGTCCGCTTCGAAGATATCGAATGCGTCGCGGCGTCCCGGCTCGCGGCGCATGGCATCTCCGAGCCAGCACATGCGATCGCCCATGACCATCTGTTCATGAGCTTCGAGAATGGCGGGCGCATTCGCCCACCGCACCAGTTCGGTATGCTCCCGATCGGGTGCCAGCATGGTCATGACCTGCCAGGCCGAGCGCAGGGCTTTCTCGGGGTCCACGTCGGTGAACACGACACGCACCTCGACGTGCCGACTGCGCAGCTCATCGGCCGCGGCCAGCATGGCCAGCATGACCGGCGATACCGGCGATCGCGCGATGATGGACACCTGCCGCGCCTCCGGCGCCGTTGATCCGGCCTCGTCCAGCCATTCGAAGTAGCGCTGAAAGTAAGAATTCTGTCTGCTTTCAAAAAGCGACTCAGCCCGAACTCGACCCTTTGGATCCCGACTGTTGATGAGCATTTAGGTGCATCTCCGGTTGCCCCCTTCGGACCGGCCCTCTTACGCAACACAATTGAACCAGCTAATCGAAGTGATAACCGGATAGAGTTAAGGAAGCCTTGCAATGTGTGTGAATTTGGGCAGACAGGCGGAATCTGTTGCGTTGCTTCTCCTCGCCTAGGCAGGACGCGGGACCGACTTGCCCCGAACCTGGGTCCTGTGCATCAACCTTCGCGCCGTGGCATCGAACTCATCGCGCCGGTGCAGCGTGGCACGGTTGTCCCACATCAACACGTCACCGATCCGCCATTTGTGCGCATAGCAGAACTCTGGCCGCGTCGCATGCGCCCACAAGGCGTCGAGCAGAGCTTCCGACTCCTCAAGGCTCAACCCGTCGACATAGGCATTGCGCCGGCGTCCAAGATAGAGCACCGGCCTGCCGGTAACGGGATGCGCGCAAACCGCGGGATGCAGTGTGCCTTCGCACGTGAGGGGATCGTCGTTGGCGACCAGCCCCTGGCGCACATATCCGCCTGAATTGTAGGTCCCGTCATGCTTGATGGTGCGGCCCTCGATTTGGCTGCGCAAATCTGCGGGCATGTGATCGAGTGTTGCGTACATGTTGGCGATCCAGGTGTCGCCGCCCGCCGGTGGGATCTCGATCGCATAGAGCAGCGACGCGTCGGGAGGGTTTTCCAGATACGACATGTCGGTGTGCCAGGCAGCCTCGCCGGACCCGAGACTGCCGATGGGCGCGCCGTCCGTACCCTCGATGTTGGAAATGACATAGAGCTCCGGCAGACCGGGTACGGCCGTCTGTCCGTTCTCGTTCACCGGCGCTTCGTCCAGGTCGCCGAGGCTCCGGCTGAACCCGACCAGTTGTTCATTGCTCAGATTCTGGCCGCGAAACAGAAGCGCGCCATGTGTGTTGAAGGCATCGATGATGAACGAAAGGTCGGCCGGCGCCGGGTGTGCAAGGTCTATCCCGCACACTTCCATGCCGACATTGGTTGTGAGCGGGCGCAATGCGGGTGCCCGCTCGGTGCGGGTTGCGTCCTGAGTGGCTGTGCCGGTCATTCTTTTTTCCTCCCCGGTCCGTTGTCTGCGCAATGGCGCTGCATATGCGTGAATGCGCAAACATGACGCGGGAGGAGCCGGTGCGTCTGTCAGCCAGATGACGATTTGGAGGTGCCTACTCTTCGGCTCCCTTGTAAAGCGCGTTCAGCCCGTCAGGATCTATGACATGAAGTTTCCGGCCCGATTTTCGGATCAGGCCGGCCTCCGCGAGCCGGTTGACGGCGGCGGAGATGGTAGGGCGGCGTGTGTTGAGGAGGCTCGCGAGCTCTTCATGCGTCAGGGTGATGGTGCCGCATTGTGTCTCCGCGCCTGCGGACGGGTCCGGTTCCGACAGGGCCAACAGCGCGCGCGCCAGCCGTTGTTCGACCGACTGACCCATCATCTCGCCGACCCGGAAGTGAAAGTCGGTCATGCGGTTCACCAGAAGCTCAATGAGATGATCGGCGAGCCGCGGTTGGCCCCGCATGAGCGCACGCAATTCATCACGCGTGAACGTCGCGGTCTCGATGACCTCGACCGCGATGGCGTCCGCGTCGCGAACCGGATCGCTTGCCAGAGCCGTAAGCCCCAGAATGTTGCGCGGCAGGTGGATCCGCAGCAGGGCTTCCTGGCCGTTCGGCGCGACCAGCACGGTCTTCGCCCGGCCGGAGAGCAACAGGTAAATGTGCTTGGCGGCTTCGCCTTGCCGGTAGATGGTCTCGTCTTTTGCGAAAGTTCTCTTCCGCCCGGCCTGGACCAACTGCTCGATCAGGTCCGCGGGGATCACCGCCTCGAGCCCCAACGGCGCGCCTATGCTGTACTCCCGCATCGGGCGCGCCGTCAGAAACGGCGGATGCCGAATTCCGTGAAGGGGATGAACGCGACTTCGTCGCCTTCCTGGATCTCGGTCACGTCTTCGCCGACCTCGATGAGGCCGTCAGCTTCGCGCAGTCCCGTGATGAGCCCGGATCCGTCGCGCGCGAATTTGCCGGCCCGGAGCGTTCCTCCGTCATCCGATGTCAGGTAGCCGCGCCAGAACTCGCGCCGCCCGGTCTTCTTCTTCGGCACGGAGAAGGCGGCTTTGAGTGGAAAGCGTGCCGGCTCGGGCCAGGCCCCGCCGCCAAGGCGGACGAGGACCGGCTGCACATACAGCAGGAAGCAGACGAATACCGCGACCGGATTGCCGGGCAGGCCCAAATGGACGCAGTTGCCGATTTGTCCGAAGGCCATCGGGCGTCCCGGCTTGATTGCGATCTGCCACATCCGCAATGCGCCCAGTTTCTCGATCGCGGATACCACATGGTCTTCGTCGCCGCGGCTCGCGCCACCCGATGTCAGGACCACGTCATACTCTTCCGCCGCTCGTTCGAGGCTTTCCAGTACGGCATCCATCTCGTCGGGTAGAACTCCGAGATCGATGCACTCGGCACCGGCCGCCTCGATCAACCCGGTCAGCATCGGAGCGTTGGCGTCGTAAACCTGACCCGGCTCCAGTTTTGCGCCGGGCCGGATGACTTCGTCCCCGGTCGAGTACACGCCGACACGCGGACGCTTGTAGCAGGCGAGGGTGCCTTTGCCGGCCGCGGCCGCCGACGCGGTATCCTGCGGACGAAGCCTGTGTCCCGCGCGCAACATGACATCGCCTTCCTTCACGTCTTCGCCGGCGAGCCGGCAATTCGCGCCGGGTTTCAGTCCGCCGGGGATCGCCACCCAGATTTCTCCGTTTCGGGTCTCTGTCCCAGTGTCCTCCTGCATGATGACGCTGTCGGTGCCCTCGGGCATGGCGGCCCCGGTGAATATGCGAACCGCGGAGCCCCGCTCAATCGGGTCGGTGACCGCGTGACCGGCGGCGGCCCGGGCCGTGACCTTCAGCGCACTGCCGTTTCTGTCGTCGTAATCGGCAAATGCAAACGCGTATCCGTCGACGGCGGCGTTGGTGTGCGCCGGGATGTTGCGGGGCGCGATGACGTCTTCGGCCAACATGCGGTCCGGCGTCTCATCAAGCGCCAGCTCTTCGGTTCCGACGATGGGCGTCACGCGCTCGCGCAGGATCGCGATTGCCTCGGCATGCGTCAGCCGGTCGGAATCGTGCAAAAAGCAGTCGTCACGAAGCTTGCGCGTCATCTTTCTCCGCAACCCCGGACGTCAAGCCGACATGGTCGGCAATGAAGTCCGCAATCCCCGAAATGTCGTCGATGTCGAAACCGGGCAGACCGTTGGTCCGGGTTTCGTCTTCGAACGCAATTGCAACGATATGGGGGTCATTGTCCGACAGCGGTTCCTGGTTCACTGAGCGGGACGACCTTGCCTCGATCTTGGGAAAAGCCGATTTCTTGTAGCCCTCGACCAGAATGAGATCGCATGGCGCGATGTGCGCAAGCACTTCCTCCATCGGCGGTTTTTCCTCATCGCGCAGCTCATGCATGATCGCCCAGCGCTTCGGCGAAACAAGCGCGACCTGACGGGCGCCGGCTTCGCGGAACCTATAGGAGTCGCGGCCCGGATGGTCGATGTCGAAACTGAGGTGAGCGTGCTTGAGAGCCGAGACCGTGAAACCGCGCCGCGTGAACTCTTCCACCAACCGTGCCATCAGCGTGGTCTTTCCCGAGTTCTTCCAGCCTGTCACACCGAAAACGCGCTGGCTCATGAGGAAACGTCCTCCGACAGCAGGGCTTCGGCACGCGCCAGATCGTCCGGGCGGTTTGCATTGAAGAACGGATCAATCGCGCCGCCGCCGAGACGCACGTCGGAAAACTCCGCCGTCACGCTCGTGTGGCGGTCCGTCCAGTCGAGCACCTTGCGGGTTCCGGCCATGACGGCGTCGTGCAGGTCATCGGCGAGTGCGGTCGGCCACAGCCCGAAAACCGGGTGCTGACGGCCACCGGATGCGGCGAGTGCGATAGCGGGATAACGGCCTTCCGTCGCTTCCATAAGACGTGACACGAGATCCTGCGGGAAAAACGGCGTATCCGTCGCGGCGGTGACGACCCACCGGGCCTGCGGCATGTTCTCCCGTGCCCACAGAAACCCGGCCAGTACCCCGGCCAGCGGTCCGGCGAAGCCCTCGACAGGGTCAGCGACGACCGGACGGCCGAATGCCGCAAAGCGTGCTGGATCGCCGTTGGCGTTCAACACCAGCGCATTGGTTTGCGGCTCGAGCCGTTCGATCACGTGCTCAAGAAGGGTTTTGCCCGCCAGCTGCAACAGGCACTTGTCTCCTCCGCCCATGCGGCGGGCCTGACCACCGGCAAGCAGCAGCCCGATAACGGGGTCGGATCTATTTTCGGAAGCGGTGTTCACGTGTCCCTCAGATCGCCTCCTCGGGCTGGCTCGCCTTGCGGGCGTGTTTGGCGGCTTCCTCGGCGACGCTTTCCGGGTCGGCATCGTAGACGACGCGGTCCTCGCCGGAGAGCACGACAAAGCGGCGGCCGCGCATCCGTCCGATCAGCGTGAGGCCCGCCTGGCGGGCGAGATCCACGCCCCAGGCGGTGAATCCGGAACGCGAGCACAGGACCGGGATGCCCATCTTCACGGTCTTGATGACCATCTCGGACGTGAGCCGGCCGGTGGTGTAGAAGATTTTGTCCCGGGGTGCGATGTCGTTGAGGATCATGTAGCCGGCGATCTTGTCGACCGCGTTGTGGCGTCCCACGTCCTCGACATAGATCAGCGGTTCGCCTTCACGGCAAAGCACGCAGCCGTGGATGGCGCCCGCCTTCAGATAAAGGGAGGGCGCGGTGTTGATCTTCTTTTGCAGTTGGTACAGCCACGACGTGTGAACCCGTGCTTCGGGGTCGAGTTGCGTCTCCTCGAATTCCTCCATCAGATCGCCGAACACGGTTCCTTGCGCGCAGCCCGATGTCTGCGTCTTCTTTTTGAGTTTTTCCTCGTAGTCCGTTTCGCGCTTGGTTCGCACCACGACGACGTCGAGGTCGTCGTCATGTTCGATCGCGGTGATCTCGTCGTCCGCGCGCAACATGTTCTGATTGAACAGATAGCCGGCCGCCAACAGATCGGGATAGTCGCCGATCGTCATCATGGTGACGATTTCCTGCCCGTTCAGGAACAGTGTCAGCGGTCGTTCGGTCACCACGTGCGTCTCGATCTCGGCGCCATCGTGGTCGCGTCCCGTCACCGGGACGGAGAGACGCGGATCGTCCGGGTCGGGACCGATGAAAAACTCTTTCACGTCAAACATCTCCGTGGCCAGGCGGCCTCAGTCGGGAATTGTGAGGGCTGAAACTAAAACTAGTGCCCGCGCCCGCGCAAGCCATCAGCGCCCGAATGACGCAGACTGCAAGTCTATTTGTTGGCGGGAAGTCTATTTGTGAGCGGACGAAAATGTGTGCTAAATGCGCGCAAATTCGAAAAAACCATCAACAGCAGACGTCCGCCACGCATTTTTGGCCGGGCGCGAGCGCGCGGAATGAGGCAATGGCAGACACGGCCAACAACAATTCAGGTAACGGTGAAGCGGGAGCTGTCACCAAAGAGGATGTGCTCGGCGAACTCAGACGGGTCAAGGGCCCGGACCTGTCCGACAACATCGTCGAGCTCGGACTGGTCTCGGAGATCGTGATCCACAAGGACAAGGTCTACTTCGCCATCTCGGTCGACCCGTCCCGGGCGGAAGAGCTGGAGCCGCTGCGTCAGGCGGCCGAAAAGGTCGTTGCGGAAATGCCCGGTGTGGGCTCGGCGACGGTCTCCTTGACAGCCGACCGCGAAGCGGGTTCGGCTTCCGCACCGCCACCTCCCACGCAACCGTCACCGGTGGGGGGAGGTCCAATGGGCGGGCCGGGCGCGCCGCCGCCTCCGATGGGCGGCGGCATCGGTGCCCCGGGCGCCGGTGGTGCGCCCAAGATCGCTGGTGTTCCCGGCGTGAAGAACATCATCGCCGTCGCCTCCGGCAAGGGTGGTGTCGGAAAATCGACCACATCGGTCAATCTCGCGCTGGCGTTCCAGGCGAATGGGCTGAAAGTCGGCGTCCTCGATGCAGATATCTACGGCCCGTCGATGCCGCGTCTCCTCGGCATCACCGGCCGGCCGCAGCCGGTTCACGGCAACATTCTGAAACCCATGGAAGGCTACGGGCTCAAGGTCATGTCCATGGGCTTTCTGGTCGAGGAAGACACGCCCATGATCTGGCGCGGACCGATGGTCATGTCGGCGCTGACGCAGATGCTCAAGGAAGTGGCCTGGGGCGAGCTGGATGTTCTCGTCGTGGATATGCCGCCAGGGACAGGCGACGCCCAGCTCACCATGGCGCAGCAGGTCCCGCTTGCAGGAGCGGTCATCGTGTCGACGCCGCAGGACCTGGCGCTGATCGACGCGCGCAAGGGATTGAACATGTTCCGCCGCGTCGACGTACCCGTATTGGGGATCATCGAGAATATGAGCTACTTCCTGTGCCCGAACTGCGGAGAGCGGTCCGACATTTTCGGCCATGGCGGTGCGCGGTCGGAAGCGGAGAAACTCGGCGTTCCGTTCCTCGGCGAGGTGCCGTTGCACATGGAAATCCGCGAGAAGTCCGACAGTGGCCAGCCGATCGTGGTCTCGGATCCGGATTCACCGCAAGCCGAAGTCTATTGCAAAATCGCCGATCAGGCCTGGTCCGGTATCGAGCAGGAACAGGGCGCGCGCGCCGCGCCGGAAATCGTCATCGAAAGCTGAGAGCGAACGCCGGTACGCCTGCTCGGGATTTCAGACCGCGCCGCCGGCGGCGGGCGCATCCGATGCCTGCTCGGGAACGATGCGCTGTTGAGAGGATATCTGCTCGACGCATTTGGCGCCGCTCATCGGCCGGCCGTACAGGAAGCCCTGAGCCTGCGTGCATCCCAGCGCCTTCAGGATTTCCCTCTGCTCGAGCGTCTCGACGCCCTCCGCGGTGATCGCAACGCCAAGCGACCGGCCCATGGCGATTATGCATCTGACGATGCCCATGATTGCGTTGTCGCGGCCCATCGATCTGACAAACGACTTGTCGATCTTGATCTTGTTGAACGGGAAGCTCGAGATGTAGCTCAAGCTCGAATAGCCGGTCCCGAAATCGTCCATGGCAATGGACACGCCGAGGTCGCGCAATTGCTCGAGGTCCTCGACGACCTGACCGGTCGAACTGATCAGAAGGCTCTCGGTGATCTCCAGCTCGAGGCGGCTGGGATCCAGCCCCGATGTGTCCAGGGCGTTTTTGACATGATCGACGAAATCGCCGGGTTTGAACTGCACCGGCGAGAGGTTGACGGACACCTTCAACGGCCTTGACCAGGCCGCGGCGTCCCGGCACGCCTGGTGCAATACCCAGTTTCCAATCGGAATGATCATTTCCGTTTCTTCCGCAAGCGGAATGAAATAGCCGGGTGAGACGACGCCGTCTCGCGGATGGACCCAGCGAATGAGCGCCTCGTAACCGCAGATCGCCTCGGAGGTCAGATCGACCTGCGGCTGATAATGCAGTTCGAACTGATCGGAATCGATCGCGCGCCGAAGGTCGATTTCGCAGTCGCGGCGCCGAATGAAGGCGGTATCCATTCCCTGTTCGAAGAACTTGAACGTATTGCCGCCGTCGGCCTTGGCCCGGCCAAGCGCCAGGTTGGCGTGGCGCATGAGGACGGTTGCGTCCTCGGCGTCGCCGGGCGCGATGGCGGCGCCGATGGAGACGGCACAGACGATCTGCTCGCCGTTGATCCAGACCGGTGCCGACAGTGCCTCGCTCAGTGTCGCGACATACACGGCCGCCTGCTCCGGCCGTTTCAGCGAAGACAGCGCGAGCGCGAACTGGTCGCTGCCGATGCGTGCCGCGAAATCGCCGTCGCGAATGTTGGATTTCAACAGCTCGGTGATGTAGCGCAGCACCGAGTCACCCGCGCTGTGTCCCATCGCGTCGTTGATGTCCTTGAACCGGTCGACGTCGATGACCACGGTGGCGAGATACTGTCCGGTCTCGGTGCAATCGGTCAGTGCCTTGACGAGATGTTCATCGAACGATTTGCGGTTGGGCAGACCGGTCAGTTCGTCGTGGCCCGACAGGAACCGCACGCGTTCCTCTGCCTCTGCCCGGTCGCGGGTTTTGCGCAGCACGATGTAGGAGAAGATACCGAAGGCCAGAAGCAACATGGCGCCGGTCATGCCGGCGATGACCTTGAAGGATGTAGCGAGGCTTTGCGCCTGTTCCGACTGTTCGACAAAGGCGACGATGGATCCGAGATAACCGTTGACGGATTTGACGGGAATGACGACGGACGCGTAGTGCGAGTGATTGCCCGTCCCGTCGTCGGTATGGAGTTTCGTCGTCGTTTCACCCTGGGCCAGGTGGTACCGTGTGACCGGCGATTTAAGGATATCAAAGGACAGCTCGGTCAGGTTCCAGTCAGCCGGTCCAGTCGAATAGAACAGCCTTTTGTCCTTGTCGAACACATCGAACGCAAAAACACGGGAGAACATCGTCGCGCGACGCACGAAGAACTCGTCGTTGAGAAACGCCTGTTGTGCGCCCACGGGAGCGGCATCGACGATGCGCAGCAGTTCGTCGGCCCAGCGCATCGCCTCCGACCTCCCGTCGCGCATCAACTGCGCTTCTTTCATCGAAGTCGATGCCAAAACGCCGACGCAGAGCATCCCGATGCCCAGCATGATAAAGCTGAGCAAGGCTAAGAAGTCGCGTCTGAACGAGAAAAATTTGGACATCCCTGTCCGGCCCCGCGGTTCATTTTTTTTGCCGTCGGGAACAGCTTAGGGGAGGCGCGTAAACATCGGCGTAATAAATATGCTTAACGGTTTGTTTAAGCGGAGTTTTATTCGAACTTGCACAGAATAACTCTGTCACCGCCAAATAACCGGCGAGTTTGATCCGCTACTGGGTTTGTTTGAACCCGCGCCGAACTGCCGTCGGGCAAAGGTCAGCCGCCGGTAACCGACATGTGGCGCGAGACCGACGGGCGGTTTGTGCGCCGGTCAATGATGAAGTCATGCCCCTTCGGCTTGCGGGAAATGGCCTCGTCAATGGCATCGGACAACAGCCGGTCACTTTCGTCCGACCGCAGCGGCGCGCGCAGATCGGCAGCGTCGTCCTGACCGAGGCACATATACAGGGTGCCCGTGCATGTCACCCTTACCCGGTTGCAGGACTCGCAGAAATTGTGGGTCATGGGCGTAATGAAGCCGATTTTACCGCCTGTTTCGGCGACCTCGACATAACGCGCCGGGCCACCGGTCTTGAAGGGAATGTCGGTCAGTGTCCACTTGTCCATGAGGCGTGCACGCACCACGGACAGCGGCAGATACTGATCGGAGCGATCGCCGTCGATATCACCCATCGGCATCGCCTCGATAAACGTCAGATCCATGCCGCGGCCATGGGTCCAGCGGATCATTTCGTCATACTCATCGTCGTTGACGCCTTTCAGGGCAACGGCGTTGATCTTGACGTGAAGTCCGGCTTCCTGAGCCGCGTCAATACCTTGCATGACCTGTTCGAAGTTGCCCCAGCGGGTGATGCGCTTGAATCTCTCAGGCACCAGCGAGTCGAGGGAGACATTGATCCGTTTCACGCCGCAGTCGGCCAGGCGTCCGGCAAACCGGGGAAGCTGGCTTCCGTTGGTTGTCAGTGTCAGCTCGTCAAGCGCGCCCGCGCGGAGATGCCGCGACAGGGCCTCAAACAGCCAGATGATGTTCTTGCGCACGAGCGGTTCACCGCCCGTGATGCGCAGTTTGCGTACGCCCTTGGCGACGAATGCCGTGCAAAGCCGGTCCAGTTCCTCCAGGGTCAGAAGGTCTTTCTTCGGCAGAAACGTCATGTTCTCCGACATGCAGTAGACGCAGCGGAAGTCGCACCTGTCGGTGACGGACACACGCAGATACGTCACATGCCGTCCGAAGGGGTCGATCATCTGCGTATTGCCGGCTTCGATGGGACCAGAAAATGTCATAATAACCAACCCTTTAGCGTGCCCTGTTTGCCTGCGCCGCGGTTGTGACGCCGGACTGTTCGTCGCAAGTTTCGAGGGAAAATCGAAAAGTACTGCGCGCAATGGCCAGCTTAACAGCGGAATCGGTCCGATCAAGCCCATCCAGATGGCGAACGTTGGTGGTCACAACAAGACTCGGTGTCTTTCCCTGAATCGGACGGTTTTTCCTGGTGTTGCCCTCTCTTATATTATTGAAATAAATGGAAATTATTCATCAGTCACCGAACGTTTGAGAGTTATTGCATCATGCCGTTGACAGGGTGTGACCATGCACGAATTGACATAATTGATTATCATTCATGTTGAAAATTGCTCATTGCGTTGAATCGTTCTAAATTGCACACTCCAAACGAACTAAGCTGCATACTGCTCAGGTATGCTGCCGGTTGTTTGTCTGGGAGGAACCAACCGAATGCCTGTTGATGAGGCAACGCGGGAGATGTCCACCTCTCTCGCTCAGGAAGATGCGCTGCGCGCGCAAATGTACCGGTTTTTGGCGCGCCTGCTAGCTGCGCCGCCTGATCAACCCCTGCTCAAGAGCCTTTCGGAGATGAGCGGCGACGACACCGACCTCGGCAAGTCGATACAGTCGTTCGGCACCCTCGCAGCCAAGACAGATCCCGCTCAGGCAGAGCAGGAATATCAGGATCTGTTCATCGGCGTGGGACGGGGCGAGCTTCTACCGTACGGGTCTTACTATCTCACGGGATTTCTTCACGAAAAGCCGCTGGCGAAGCTGCGCAATGATATGGCGCAGCTTGGAATTAAGCGCTCCGAGGATGTCAGGGAGCCGGAGGATCACATCGCCGCGCTCCTGGACATTATGGCGGGGTTGATCACCGGCGAGTTTGGCGAACCGGCGACACTGGCGGAACAGAAAGCGTTTTACGAAGCCCACATTTCAAGCTGGGCAGGTCATTTCTTCGCGGACCTTGAGGGCGCGAAGTCATCAGTTCTCTATGCGGCGTTAGGGACCATTGGTCGGACTTTCATCGAAATTGAAACGACGGCCTTTTCCATGTCCTGAGCGTGGCTGGGGAAGGCGGGTGTAGCGATTGGCCGCCCGTCAAATCAAAGGAGGCAGAGCATGAAAGCTAAGCGTGATCGTGCAAATGCTGACCGCCGCGATTTCCTGAAACTCGCGGGCGCGGGAGCCGTCGCTGGCGGCGCTGCGCTTGTGAGCGGAAAGGGTGCGGCAGAAGCAAGCACACCTGCCGATGAACCTGGTCGCCTCTACAAGCAGAGCGACCACATCAAAACCTATTACGACCTCACCCGGTTCTAGCCGGACGGGGACGTGATTGGATTATCCCTGCATCCGCAGGGGCTTTGCTCCGAATCCTCTCGGAGCGTATTTGGAAGGAGGAAGCGATGCTAAGGAAGAAGGTAAACGGGGTTGCGAATGGCCCCCGTTTGTCGTCTGCCATCAGCGAGCTGACCGGGGGTGCCGTTGACCGGCGCACCTTCCTGCGCAATTCGGGACTGGCCATTGGCGGTCTCGCGGCCGTAACTGGCTTGCGCAGTGGTATGGTCACCAAAGCCGAAGCGGCATCCGCCGGTGGCGGTGCGGTGGAGATCAAGAAATCGGTCTGCACGCACTGTTCGGTTGGCTGCACGGTTCTGGCGGAGGTACAGAACGGCGTTTGGACCGGGCAGGAGCCCGGCTTCGACAGCCCGTTCAATCTTGGCGCGCATTGTGCCAAGGGCGCTTCGGTACGTGAGCACGCTCATGGCGAGCGGCGTCTGAAGTACCCGACCAAGCTCGAAGACGGAAAATGGAAGAAGATCAGCTGGGATCAGGCGATCAACGAGGTTGGCGACAAGATGCTCGCCATCCGCAAGGAGTCCGGTCCCGACTCGGTCTACTGGCTCGGTTCGGCGAAACACTCGAACGAACAGGCTTACCTTTTCCGTAAGTTCTATGCCTTCTGGGGCTCCAACAACGGAGACCATCAGGCTCGGATCTGTCACTCGACTACGGTCGCGGGTGTTGCCAACACCTGGGGCTACGGTGCGATGACGAACTCCTACAACGACATCCACAACTCAAAGGCGATGATCCTCGTCGGCTCCAACCCGACCGAAGCTCATCCCGTCGCCGTGATGCACTTGCTGAAGGCGAAGGAGCAGAACAACGCGGCCCTGATTGTGTGCGATCCGCGCTTCACGCGGACCGCGGCGCACGCGACGGAGTATGTTCGCTTCCGTCCGGGCACGGATGTCGCCCTTATCTGGGGCATTCTCTGGCACATCTTCGAGAATGGCTGGGAAGACAAGGAGTACATCCGCCAGCGTGTCTGGGGCATGGAGTACATCCGCGACGAAGTGAAGAAATGGACGCCGGAAGAGACCGAACGGGTGACCGGAACGCCAGGTTCGCAGCTTCGCCGTGTGGCCCGCACGCTTGCCACCAATAAGCCAGGTACGATCGTCTGGTGCATGGGCGGCACGCAGCACACGAACGGCAACAACAACACCCGTGCCTACTGCATCCTGCAGCTGGCGCTTGGCAATATCGGCCGGACGGGTGGTGGCGCCAATATCTTCCGCGGCCACGACAATGTGCAGGGTGCGACCGACTTCGGCGTGCTTTCGCACACTCTTCCGGGCTACTACGGCCTGAAGAAGGGCTCGTGGATGCACTGGGCGCGCGTTTGGGATGTCGACTATGACTATCTCAAGGGCCGTTTCGCATCTGAAAAACTGATGCAGTCGAAGGGTATCCCGGTATCGCGCTGGGTCGACGGTGTCCTCGAAGACAAGAGCAAGATGGACCAGCCGGACAATCTCCGGGCCATGGTGTTCTGGGGACATGCGCCGAACTCACAGACGCGTGGTATCGAGATGAAGAAGGCGTTCGAGAAGCTTGATCTTCTCGTCGTCATCGATCCCTTCCCGACGGTCAGTGCCGTCATGCACGATCGCACCGACGGTGTGTATCTGCTGCCGGCCACGACGCAATACGAGACCTACGGGTCGGTGACCGCGTCAAACCGTTCGCTGCAATGGCGTGAGAAGGTGGTTGATCCGCTCTTCGAAAGCCTGCCCGATCAGACGATCATTTACAAACTCGCCAAGAAGTTCGGCTTCGAGAAAGAGATGTTCAAGAACATCAAGGTCGAGAATGACGAGCCGAATGTCGAGGACACGACCCTTGAATTCAACAAGGGCATGTGGACGATCGGGTACACCGGCCAGTCTCCGGACCGGTTGAAATTGCACATGGCCAACCAGCATACCTTCGACAAGACCACCCTCCTCGCGAACGGTGGGCCTGCCGATGGTGACTTTTATGGTCTGCCATGGCCGTGCTGGGGTACTGCAGAGATGAAGCACCCGGGCACACCAAACCTGTACGATCCGTCGAAGCCTGTCGCCGAAGGCGGCTTGAACTTCCGCGCCCGTTTCGGTGTCAAAGCACCGGACAAGTGGGGCGGAGGCAATCTGCTTGCCGAAGGCGGGAACGAAGGCGTGTCCTATCCGGTCGGTAACGAGATCAAGGATGGGCATCCGGAGTTCACCATGGCCATGCTCAAGAAGCTTGGCTGGGACAGCGACCTCACGGCGGAAGAGAAAGCGACCATTGAGAAGATCGCCGGCGACAAGACCAATTGGAAGACCGACCTCTCGGGCGGTATCCAGCGCGTCGCGATCAAGCATGGTTGTGCGCCTTTCGGCAACGCAAAGGCACGGACCGTGGTCTGGAACTTCCCGGATCCGGTGCCGCTCCATCGCGAGCCGTTGTACACCAACCGGCGTGATCTGCTGGACAAGTACGCCACGTACTCCGACCGGCAGATGTATCGCCTTCCGACCCGCTATGCCTCGATCCAGGAGCAGGATTTCACGAAAGATTATCCGCTCATCATGACGTCGGGGCGCCTCGTCGAATATGAGGGCGGCGGTGACGAAACTCGCTCCAACCCGTGGCTGGCGGAACTTCAGCAAGACATGTTTGTTGAAATCAATCCGGCAGACGCAAACGATCTGGGCATCAAGGATGGCCAGATGGTGTGGGTCGAGGGTGCCGAGAAGGCGAAGGTCAAGGTGATGGCCATGGTAACCGAACGTGTCGGCAGGGGCGTTGTGTTCATGCCGTTCCACTATGGTGGCCATTTCCAAGGCAGAGACCTGAGGAGCAAGTATCCGGAAGGCGCCGATCCATATGTGCTCGGCGAGGCCTGTAACACGGCCTTCACCTACGGATATGACTCCGTGACCAACATGCAGGAGACGAAAGTGTCTCTCTGCAAGGTCACCAAGGCATAAGGAGTACACGCGATGGCTAGGATGAAATTCCTTTGTGATGCGGAACGCTGCATCGAGTGCAACGCGTGTGTCACGGCGTGCAAGAACGAGAACGAGGTCCCTTGGGGCATCAATCGCCGCCGGGTCGTGACGATCAATGACGGCAAGCCGGGCGAGAGATCGATCTCGGTCGCTTGCATGCATTGTTCGGATGCGCCCTGCATGGCGGTGTGCCCTGTGGATTGCTTCTACGAGACCGACGAAGGTGTCGTGCTGCACTCCAAGGACCTGTGCATCGGCTGTGGTTATTGCTTCTATGCGTGCCCGTTCGGCGCGCCGCAATTCCCGCAGGTCGGCAATTTCGGTTCACGCGGCAAGATGGACAAATGTACCTTCTGCGCCGGCGGACCGGAGGCCAACAAGTCCGATGACGAGTTCAAGAAGTACGGCCGCAACCGCCTTGCGGAAGGCAAGCTGCCGCTTTGCGCCGAGATGTGCTCGACCAAGGCCCTGCTTGCCGGTGACGGCGATGTCGTGTCCGACATCTATCGTGAGCGCGTGGTCGCGCGCGGCTTCGGCTCCGGTGCCTGGGGTTGGGGACGCGCATACCCCGGCCAGGGCGCCTGACACGCACAAGCAACAAGGGGGCGGCTCCCAGGAGCCGCCCCTTTCGCCCATCATGCGTATTGCCAAGAACTCATATTCAAGTCTGACTTTGCTGATTTTTTCATCTGGGTTTAATCGGTAACCAGAAGACCTGCCCCGATAGTGCAGGATGACGAACAATCAGCCATCTGATTGGGATTGTCCCGGGACTAAGGAGAAACCGATGCGAACGATTTTCTACGGCATCGCCTTCGCAGGTGTTCTGGCCGCCGCCGGTTGCAAGGACACAAATCGACCCTTGAGCTATACTCCGGGTGAGTATGGCGGCAAGGCCGACACCAAGCTGAACAAAGAACAGGTCGACGCCCTGCGTCAGCGCAGCAAACGCATCGCGGAATAGGGAAAAATGGGAGGATAGAAAAATGAAAGCGGTTTCAAGATGCAGATGGTGGGTGGTGCAGCTCGCTGTGCTGGCAATGATTGCTGTCGGCACGACATTTGCCCTGGAAATCGCTGATCCGCAACAATCCCACGCCCAAAGCAGCGTGCGTCCGCCGGCTAACGCCGTCGGCTCCGGTGCACCGCAAGGCGGTGAAGTGCCTGGCGGATCGATGGGGAACCTCTCCGATTCCGAGACCTGGCGCGCGGTGCGCAAGGGCATTCAGGGCACGGTCTCTATTCCCGACAAACAGGCCGGCCAGCTCGTGCAATCCGAGGGTGATAACTGGCGCGCCTTCAAGAACGGGCCGATTGCCACCTGGGGCGTCATCGGTCTTGCCGGAATGGTGATCCTGCTCACCTTGTTCTATCTGGCGCGTGGCCGGATCATGGTCGATCACGGCATGAGCGGACGGACCATCACGCGGTTCCGCGATATCGAGCGGATGGGCCACTGGTTGCTCGCGGTCTCATTCATCATCCTGGCGATCTCAGGTCTCATCATCACCTACGGGAAGTACTTCATACTGCCGGTTCTCGGACCGGCGGTGTTCGCGGAAATCGCCCGTGTCAGCAAGTGGTCCCACAACTACGTCGCCTTTGCCTTCATGGTCTCGCTCGTGATGATCTTCGTTCTCTGGATCAAGGAGAACTTTCCGAACAAGTATGACCTGCAATGGCTGGCGCGTGGCGGCGGCATGTTCGTGAAAGGCAGCCATCCGCCGTCCAAGAAGTTCAATGCGGGACAGAAAATCCTGTTCTGGCTGGTCATTCTCGGCGGCACCCTGCTCTCGCTGACGGGCATCGCGATGTTGTTCCCGTTCCAGACATCGATGTTTGCCGGGGCGTTCGCCATCCTGAACGTGTTCGGTCTCGGCCTGCCGACCGACTTGACGCCGTTACATGAAATGCAGCTTGCGACCGCCTGGCACACCATCGTTGCACTGGTGCTGATCGTCGTTGTGATCGCGCACATCTATATCGGCTCGATCGGTATGGAAGGCGCGTTCGATGCGATGGGAACCGGCGAGGTCGACGAGAACTGGGCCAAGGAACACCATTCCATCTGGGCGAAAGAAGCGATCCAGTCTCGCGGCAAGGCGCGCGGTAAAGGACGCCGCAAAGGCGGGGCAAAGGCCGCCGCACCTGCAGAGTAGAGTCAATCGCACGTGCAGGCGGGTACCGACCGGCTCTTGCTTGCACGGCTTCGCTGCCTGTCCGGACCCATCATGACAACCATTTTTTCGGTATCTCGGGAACGAGCGCACACAGTGCGGTCGCGCACGGGCGTCCGCGGCTTGGTGCTGGCAATCGGCTTATTCCTCGCACCGTCGATTGCACTCGTACCGCTCGATCGCACGCATGCCGCCGATGGTGCTTCGGCAACGTCGGGCAAAGAACGGGCGACGGCTCCGGAGGGATCGGCGAAGGGGCCGGTAGACGGGAATCTCGTCGGTCATGGCGGCCCCGTCCACGCGATCCGGCTCAGTTCCGACAAGACACGCGCGCTCACCGGCAGTTTCGACTATTCGATGATGCTGTGGGATATCAGCGGGGACGTGCCGAAAGAGCTGCACCGGTTTGACAATCATGACGGGTGGGTCAAGGCGGTCGCGTTCCTGCCCGGCGCGGAGCGCGCGCTTTCCGCGGGCGGCGGGGAGATCTGGGTCTGGGACCTCGCCACTGGCAAGGCCATTCACACGTTCAAGGGCCATTCCGCCGAGGTCAGTGCCCTTGCACTTTCCCCGGACGGGCAGTGGGCGGCATCGTCGAGTTCCGACCGAACCATCAGATTGTGGAATTTGAAGACGCTCAAGCCCGGCCCGGTGCTTGAAGGGCACAAGGGGCCGGTCAACGGCGTAGCCTTCTCGCAGGATGGGAAGGTCGTTTTCTCGGCAGGCTATGACGGCACCGTGCGAACCTGGGCCAGCGACAGCGGTGAGCTCAAGCGCGTGCTCTATCGGCACGGGTTCGGCATCAACACGCTGCAACGCCTTCCCGGACACGATCAGCTGGTGTTGGGCGCATTGAATGGCAAGGCGCTCGTGATCGACGGGACGACGGGCGAGCGTATCCACGAATTCAAGGGCATTCAGGGTCCGTATCTGGCGGCAGCGGTTCAGGACAAACCCGGCCTTTTGGCGCTTTCGGGATTTCAGAAAAACGGTGGCGACGTGGTCGGCATCATCCGTGTGGTCCGCATCGGCGACTGGGCGGAAATCGAGGTGTATGAAGACCCGCGCGGCCCGATCTGGGCGATGGATTTCGGCGAAATCGGCGCATCGCTCTATTACGGCGGAAAGGATGACTTCGTGACCCGCTGGCAGGTAAGCCCGCGCAAATCTTTCGAGGCGATTTCCGGACCGTTTCCGCGGCGGTTTGAAGTCAATACCACGGCGGATGTCGGTGAACGGCAGTTCGCGCGGAAATGCTCGTTGTGCCATACCCTGACGTCCGACGGTGGAAATCGCGCCGGCCCGACGCTTTACAAGGTTTTCGGCCGCAGGGCGGGCTCACTGCCGGACTATCCGTACTCGGATGCTCTGAAACATTCTGATATAGTCTGGAGCGAGGAAACGATCGGCCTTCTGTTCGGACTCGGACCCGACCATTACACGCCAGGCAGCAAGATGCCGTTGCAGAAGATTGCCGATCCGAAAAAGCGCAAGGCGCTGATCGCCTACCTCAAGGTCGCGACCGAGGACGGCGATCCGGCGAAGGCCCGCAAGGGTGCGGAAAAGGGCAAAACGAAAAACGAAGGTTCCAAGGAGCAGTGACATGAAGGCCTTTTGGATGGGAATGGCGGCGCTGGTGGTGATTACGGCCGCCGCGGCCGTCGGCCTCAATTCCATCGATATGTCGGCTGGAAGCGTTTACTCGTCGCAGAGTGGCAACGTCCGCCTGTAGCCGCCGCCCGCTTGCTCATTCACGCCAGCTTGCGATTGCCACGGCGGTCGCCTTTGTGTTGGGGGTGGGCGCGCTGCATTCGGCTGCAGCACAGCCGCTCGATGCGGCGATGCAGTCGGTTGTGAGCGTGTTGCCGGAGTGGCCGCCTGACCTCAGGCGCATCGAGGAGCCCGAAGGCAGCGGCGTGGTCGTACTCGACGGGAAGACGATCGTCACCGCACTCCATGTGGTCGACAAGGCCCGCGCCATCTACGTGCGCACCCGCGACGGGCGTATCCTCAAGGCGCGCCTCGGCGGACGGGATCGGGCAACGGACATCGCGACCTTGTCGATCGATACCGCGCTTCGCCCCATCGCGATGAAGCCCGAGACCCCCGGACTGGGAGACAGAGTGTGCGCCATCGGCAATGCGTTCGGACTTGGGCTGTCCGTAACATGCGGTGTGGTGTCCGGCCTGAATCGCGCCGGAATAGGTTTCAATCGCGTGGAGGATTTTGTACAGACCGATGCTGCGGTCAATCCGGGGGCGTCGGGCGGTGCTCTGGTCACGGACAAGGGGGAGTTTGTCGGGCTGTTGTCGGCGATCTTCACCAAAAAGTCCGACGCGAATATCGGCGTCAATTTCGCTGTTTCGGCGCCGCTGACGCAGGACGTGGCACGCCAGCTTCGCGATCGCGGCCGCGTAATGCGCCCGATCAGCGGCATGCGGCTGGAACGCGTGCCTGCGACTGGCGAGACCGGCATGCTCGGCGCACGCGTCGTATCCATGCGGCCCGGATCACTGGCCGAACGCGCCGGCCTTGCGGAAGGCGACATCATTGTGCGCGCCGGAGGCCGGCGGGTGCGCAAGCCTGCGGACTTCGTGAGCGCCATGTCGCTCCTGCTGCGGGCGGATGAACTGGAGATCGAAATTTTGCGACGCGGAGCGGCTCAAAAGCTCCGATTGGTGAAATAGGCGGCGCTTGTCTGACCGCCGAAGTGGGAGAAGAGACTTATGGACGAAGAACGGTTCAACATGTCGTTGAGGAAGTTCCTCAAGCAGGTCGGCGTCACATCGCAACAGCAGATCGAAAAGGTCGTGCGTGAAGGCGGTGTGGCGACCAATGGCAACATCAAGGTCAAGATGGTTCTCACCGTCGACGGGACTGATTTGAACCATACCGTCGAGGGCGAAATCGAAACGGGCTGACGCCCGGGTCGACCGCAACCGCCGACATCAATGCCCATGCACCAGCCCGACCCGACATTCCCGCCATTGCTCAAAGGACACGAGGTGGCGGGCACCGAGAGCGCGTTCAAGACGGCGTGTGAGCGCGCCGGCGCCGGCGAACTTGGCGCCGGTGACGTGGTCTGGAGCCGCCATGCGTCGCGGGTTGACCTCGCCATCGTCCTCGAACCGGACGTCGCGCTGGAGACGGCCGTGCAGATGCTGCCCGTGTCGATGGTGGCAATCGGCGACTGTCTCGGGGCGATTACCCCGCCGCAGGTCGGTGTCACCTTCACCTGGCCTGGCGATATCCGTGTCAACGGCGCACTTGCCGGGAACATACGCGGTGCCGCAAGCGGAAAGCGCAAACCGGCATCGGTGCCGGACTGGATGGTCATCGGCTTGTGGCTGCGCCATCGCCGGGAGGACAATGAGCCCGAGCCCGGCGACGTGCCCGATCAGACCTGGCTTTCGGAGGAGGGGTGCGCTGAGCTCACACGCACAGACGTCATCGAGTCCTACTGCCGGCACTTCCTGACCTGGCTTAACGACTGGAACGAGGACGGGTTCAAATCCGTTCATGGCTCATGGCTGTTTCGCGCCCAGGAACGTGATGCGCATATCAATGTGACGGCTCGGGGCGAGACCATCGGCGGGTTGATGCAGGGTCTGGACGACAGCGGCAACCTGCTTGTCCAGTCGGACGGAAGCACGCGCGCCGCCATGTTGCTCGATGTCTTCGAGTTTCCTCAGGGGTAAGCGCCGGATTCGGGGGACATGAAGTTCTTGAGGACCATACGTTTCGACCCTTCGGACGAGAACGTCTTCGACCGCGCCGCGGTGCCGGACGAGTGGGCCGTGTCCGGTGCGTTCGAGTTTGCCGCGCGCGAGCCGGAGAGCGTGACGGGGAAAGCCAAGCAGGCGTTCGCCAACGGGTTCCTGTCGCTCGAGAGTTTCGGCCGATCGACGTTTGCATCCGTTGCCGAGCTCGGTGAAGAGGATCTTGTGGAAGTGGAACGGCGGCTTGCGCGGCATTTCGTCGAGAGCTACGGCGCACCGGACGAGGAGGCGGCGCTGCCGGCGGCGCGCGAGGAGGCGCGGTTCGTTCTCGATCTGTGCAAGGACTCGCTGATCAACACCATCTTCACGGTACAGCGCCGCTTTGCCGAGGATGGCCAAATCAAGGAAGAATTCCGCACCATCAAAGCGCCGGATGCGCGCCCCATGCACACGCGGATCTGGAACGTGGTCGAAGACGATGAATGACTTCTGGAAATCGGCCGGCATGCACCTGGTTGATGTCAACGAGGAGGGTTGGCTCGCGGTGACGCCGGATTTTCTGCGCGCCTACTACACACGCCCGGAGGTTCATCCCATCGATACGTCCTGCGGTGAAGAAGTGAAGCTCTTCGAGGACCTGATGGCGGACCCGTTCCTCGACGTACCGAAGAGCCGACTCGAGAAACTCAGCGATCAGGACGCCGCCTACAACTATGAAGTGGTTCTGGGCTTTCGCGAGCACCTCAGAGCGGCGGGAACCATCGAGGGCGCTTATCTGAGAATGATGCGAACCGAGCAGGTGAATGTACCCCCGGTGTTTATCGACCAGATGGTCCATCTCATCGTCCGCAATGTGCTCAGGGACTGCGGTGATCCGATCAGATTGCGGGCGGCAGAGGTGTTTTTCCGGGATCAGAGTGTCAGCACCGACGACGGCATGATCATGCTGGCGGATGAAGAAATCGTCTCTATGCATGCGGCGGGCGGCGGTCTCGGCGGCCTTGGGCAGCTTCTCGTCGAGAGCGACACGCCTCTACGCAAGGTCGAACTCGATGTGCTGGATGAGGACAACAAGAACCAGTACTGGGAGCGTTCGGACCGGTTCGACATGGTCGTCGACTTTCGCTTCACCCAGCCGGCACTCGATGCGTTCGCCCGCGTCATCGAAGCGTGGACGCGCCATTTCCTGAATCTCGATGTGCGCGTGGAACCGCGTCAGTCCATACAGGATGAGCAGTGGACGTGGCATATCGGCCTCGACAGGGAGGCGACCCAGATCCTCAATGCCCTTTACGAGGGGCGGGAACTCTCCGAAGACGACAGCCAGCGGATCGTGGCGTTGTTCCGGATGTGGGTGCAGGACGAAAACGCGTTAATCGATACGATGCGCGGCAAGCCGATCTATCTCGGGCTTGCCATGTCTGAAGACAAAGTCGTCAAGATGAAGCCGCAGAACCTGCTGACCAACATGCCGCTTCCACAGGAGGCGTGACCCTGGAAGGCCCGCTGCGGCAAAAAATGAAGCGGGCTAGTATGAGCCCGCCTCAAGGATCGATCGATCTTTAGTATTGCTAGTTCTTCGGCTCGAAGACCGTTTCGAAATCAAACGGCGTGTCGTGGGTCGGCATTGCGCTCGCGCCGCCAATACCGGCAAAGAGAGCAACCGCAACAGCAAGGGCACCAATTGTCGTTTTCATATCGTTCACTCCATTCGTTCCGTCTTGCCGGACCAAGGCTCGGGAGGAAGCCTGCCGGCGTTCATCTGCGTGTTTTGCACGCTCGAACCCAGAAACGCGGCGCAAGGCGAAAAAGTTGCGATCTGGCGGCTGAACAAGATGTGAGCGCGCTTTGAGATGAACATACGCATCCGGAAGGCGCGGCCATCCGTTCCGGCAGCCTGTGGTGACTGGTGAAGCGACGTAACGTCATGATACCTTTGCGCTTTCCAATGGAAGCGTATGGCGCGCGCAGGATGAAGGCGTCCGGGAGGCCGCATGCTCAATATCTATTTTGGCGGACTAACGGATGACCGCCTCGGTCGGCTCGGTTTCCTCGCTTGCTGGTTATTGCTCGTCGTGCTGCTCGTGACGGCTGGCCTGTTGGCCGGTTTCGGCCTCGGCGTTGCTGATCATCTCGCCGGCCCCGGGCCCGAGGATACGCAGACCCACCTGCGCGATGACCTTGGGCTCCCGTTCATCCTCGTGATCTGGATGGTCGGGCTGGCATTTCTGTTCGCCGAGTTGAACATCTGCGCAAAGCGCATCCGTCATATCGGCCTGCCGGGCTGGCCGGCGACGATTGTGGCGGGCGTGGTTGTCGTACTGGTGGCTCTGCTGGTCTCACAAAGGCTCGGCCAGGGACTGGCCGTGCTTGCCTGGCTTGCGTTGGTGTCGGTGCCGGGCGGGTTGGCCGGAACGAACGCCACGCGAACCTGACCGGTCGGTCGAGACGCAGCCTAATCGAGGAAGTCGTCCAGCGATTTGCCCGTTGCCCGGGCTTTCTCCTCCGCTGCCAGATAATCGTCCGTCGTGCGGACCCTGGGCGGTGTCCCCTTCGCGAAGGGATCGTTGCCTTTTTCGGAAATGGCGATGACGCGGCAGTCGTCGCACATCTGGATGAGCTTGATCTGATCCGACTCCTGGAACATCCAGTGCTTGCCCCCGAGCGACTCGGACACCCGTTCGATGGCGGCCTTGGTGCCGAACAGTTTGCCGCAGGAGATGCACGCGAAGGGTTCATCCTCGTTCAGAATGTCCGACGAGAGAGCCCCACCGGTGAAGTTGTACCGGGGTTGCAGTGTGATCACGCTTTCCGGGCAGGTGGTTGCGCAAAGTCCGCACTGCACACACGCCGCTTCGGTGAACCGCACCTGCGGATGATCGGGGCTGTCCGCGAGCGCGTCTGCCGGACACGCGCCGACGCACGCCAGGCACAGGGTGCAGCCATCGACATCGATCTGGATGCGCCCATAAGGCGCGGCGTCCGGAAGCGCCAGGATTTCAGCGGGCGCGGGTGCGCTCTCGTTCAGTTTGCCGAGGACCGTTCGCGCAATTTCACGCTTGCCGCCGAGCGCGGTGAACGCCGACCTTGCAACGCCGTTCAGTTTCGGCATGTCGCGGAGCGCGCTCTCCACGGCATCGGGATCCTGTTCGATGAGGAGTACGATCCGTTCCTCGTCGCCGTACCCCAGGCCCGTGAGAAACGTGTTGGACAAGGCACGCTGTTCTTCGAGCGCAGTCAGTTCTTCCTGGCGCTGCGGCGGCCCGAGAACCACCACGCGGCCGAACCCGGACACGATTGCCGCAAGCAGTGCGTCATGGCCGAGCTGGGTCACCGAATAGAGCGAGAGGGGCAGGACGTTGGCCGGGAGCCCCTTGCCGAAACGCGCCATAGCGGAAATGAGCCCGGCGCCGTGCGTTTCGTCGTGGAGCAGCAACACGGGGTCCTTGCCGCCCGCCTCCATATAGGCGTCTGCGAGAATTTGTATGCGCGCAATGACGTCTGTGCGCTGCGGAAAGGCATAGCTGACGGCGCCCGTGGGGCATGTCGCGCTGCAGTTGCCGCACCCGCCGCAGATCAAATGGTCGATGCGCACGCCATCTCCGTCCGGCGCGATCGCGGAGACCGGGCAATTGTCGAGGCAGTTGCTGCAGCCGACTTTCCCGCTCCTGGAATGGGCGCAGATATCGACGTCGTAGGAGACGTAGAGCGGTTTCTCGAACTCACCGACCAGATCGGAAATCTCGAACATCGCCTTGGCGACCCCGGCCGGGTGGTCGGGATCGACATGGAAATAGCCGTCGCGCCGCGCTGCCGCGGAGAATAACGGTGTGCCTCCGGACATGTCGAAGATCAGATCGCATGTGGAGCTTGCGCCGTTGCGTTCCATCAGGAAGTTCAGCTGGTCCTTCGAAGACGGGCTGACAGGCGCGTAACCGTCGACGGTGATCTCGAACGATCCGAGCGAGCCGCGTGCCGTGGTGATCTTCCCCTTGTAGATCGGCACGTTGACGGTGCTCGGCGGAATGACATCGGACGCGTCGGTGAGCATGAGCGAGACATTGAGCCGACCGGCGAGTTGCTCCGCCACGTCCATCGCCGCCTGACCCGCGCCATATACGAGGCAGACACCCTCCGACACGATCGGCGTGGTGCCGGTGGATGCGGGGGCGTATGCGGCCTCGGCGAGAAGCGCCGCCATCTTCGGCAAAGCCGCCTTGTTCGCATCGCTCCACCCGGCGCGCTCGCGGATGTTGGCGAACACGATATCCGCGCCACCTTTTTCGTCCGCGAGCTCACGAAACAGGGGCGCTTCCTGGGTGCAGGCCACCATCAACGGCTCGCCCGACTCGAGTGCGGTTGCGAAAGACTCAAGCTGCGCCCGGCACAAATTTGAGTAGACGGAAAGTTCGCCGTTGCCGCCGATGCAGCGTTTCAGAGCATCCCCGTCCAGGGCCATGCTCTTCTCGCAGTCGCAGACCAGAAGCCGGCGATCATCCAGTTTGAAATTCATTGTCCACTTTTTCCCTAAACATCTGATTTGTTTAAGAAAATAAATAAAATGGAAATTGTTTCCAAATCAGATGCGAATTCAGTTTCATGGTATTATATTTTTTCGCGCGCTGCTACAGGCAGCCCGGCGCGGGTGTTTTTTCGGCCTGTGCGAAACGAGTTGGGAAACGATCCGGAAATGCCGTCAGCGGTTTCGATAAAGGTCGGCGTGGTCATCGCGCGCGAAGACATCGACAACAAATGGGAAGACCATGTCTGGCGCCCTGTCGGCGTCTTGCCCGGTGCCCCTGACGTCGACGACTGGACCGAGTTGCGGCGTGGCGAGGGCTGGGTGCATTATCATGCGCAGACCGTCCCGCTCGAGCTCCATCGCAAGGAGACCGAGTCCTACAAGTTCAATCTTGAGGGACGTGAGCCGGTTCTCTACGTGGTGCTGAGCGATGAAGACGACGAGAGCGACTTTCCCTACGAGGTGCATCTCGTGACCGCCTCACCATACGAGGCCGCGGATTATCTGGATTCCGGCGAGCAGATCGTCGAGCCTGTCGAGATGCCGGAATCTGTGTTCGCGTTTGTCAGTCAATTCGTCGACGAGCATCACGTCGATGAGAAGTTCAAGAAGCGCAAGCGCTCCGAGGTCAAGATCGAGGAGCACAAGTTCGGGCAGGAGCCCATTGTCGAGTTGCGGAAACGAATGGGGCGGGGAAACGGCCATGAGTGAGCGCGACGACGATTTTCTCTCCCGCTGGTCGCGGCGGAAGGTCGAGGCGCGCGATGGCGGACTGCAGAAGAAGCAGCCGGAACCGCAGCACAAGCCGGGGCGTATGCGCACGGATCCGCCGAAGCCGAAGGAAACCGCATCCGTCAGCGAGGCGGATAGCGATGCATCTTTGCAGCAGGCGGCGCTGCCGAAACACGATCAACCACTGGCAAACATTGACGAGCCCGCCGGAGACGAGATTGAACCCGCCGATGCGCCCAAGGACGCGCCCGACTGGGAGAACTTCGATTTCGAGTCGCTGAACTACGGTTCCGACTACACCCAGTTCATGAAGAAGGGGGTTCCGGAAGCCGTGCGCCGGCGCGCCTTGCGCATGCTGTGGCAGTCGAATCCGGTTCTCGCCAACATCGATGGTCTGAATGATTATGACGAGGATTTTACCGACGCGGCCATGGTGGTGAAGGCGTTTTCAAGCAGCTACAAGGTCGGTTCGGGTTACCTTACCGAGGAAGAACGCCTCGCCAGCTACAGCGAGGAAGCCCGCACCGTCGGGACCGACGCACCGGACGAAGAGGCGCAGGATGCGGACCTCTCAGAAGCGGACGACATGGATGTCGAGGACATGGAGGACGACGATGTTCTCGATGACGAGACACGGTTTGCGCAGGATGAGAGCGACGATGGTCCCGACACCGCAGATTCCGATGCGAAAGATGAGACAGCCTAGAGCTTTCATTGCGCTGTTGTTGACGGCGTTCGTGGTTCTGAGCGCTGCCCACGGGTCTGTCGCTCAGGACTTGCGGAACGAAGCGCAGGGGCGTGTCCTGAGCGATGTCGAGATGCTGATGGCCGGTGCCGAGGCCAATCGGCTCGATGTGATCGTCACTCTGCTCAACAAGGGCGTCGATCCCAACGCGGCGACACGCAATGGCTACACCGCGCTGCTCGTCGCGGCGTCGAGCGGACGCACCGAAATCATCGATCTGCTGCTGGCGCGGGGCGCGGACGTCAACCAGGCCAACGAAACCGGCTGGACGCCGCTGATGGAAGCCGCGATGCACGACCAGGACCGCACGGTCCAGCAACTCCTCAAGGCAGGGGCCAAGGTTGACGTCGCCGAGAAGCGAAACGGGCAGACGCCGCTGATCGTGGCGGCAAAGAGCGACCGGCCGGACAGTGTCACGGCCTTACTGGCTGCAGGCGCGGATGTGAAAACGGTCGACACGAAGCGCGGCCTTTCGGCGCTGCATCACGCGCTCTCGAGCACTAAACATCGGTCCGCGGAGATGGCCGCCGAGCTTCTGGTGGCGGGGGCCGACCCGGAGCAGCGGGCGGCGGATGGTTACACGCCGCTCATGTCCGCGGTGGATTCCGGACAGGTCGCCAAGGTTTCGCTCATTCTTTCGGAGAACGTCGCCGTCGATGCGGAGACGAGGGACGGACGCACCGCGCTCATCGTCGCCGCCGGTCGCGAGCATCCTGCTCCCGTGCGGCGGCTGTTGAAGGCCGGCGCCAAAGCGGAAGGCGGCTCCGGCAAGTTTACCGCTCTGACGCAAGCGGTGCGCGCTGGACTGCATGAGACGACGCGCCTGCTGCTCGATGCGGGTGCCGACCCGAACCGCGTGGCCGCGGACGGACGCCGTCCTTTGATGCTCGCCGCGCGCGGTGGCCATGACGAGATCGTGCGCGCCCTGCTGGACAAAGGCGCGGATATAAACGGCCGCAATCCGGACGACGGGTCGACCGCTCTGATGTGGGCGGCCAACAACGGGCTGAAGGGGATGGTCGAGTTTCTTGTCGAGCGTGGCGCCGACCCGACCATCAAGGCCAATGATGGCTGGACCGCCGGCGAAGCCGCGCGGATGGCCGGCCATATGGACATTGCGAACACGCTGGAGCGGCGCATTTGAGTCGGTGCGCGACAACTCTAACGTTGCGGTTCGAGCGTTTCGTCGGCCAGATGCTGGCGCAGCATTTCGCGGTACTGATTGACCATATGGTCCACGAATTTCTCGTGCTCATCCACATTGGCGACGGTTTTCGCGACGTAGGCATTGTACCGTGCCGCAGCAAAGAGGAATGCCATGTGTAGTTGGGTCGCCTGCACGTTCCGGTTCTCGCGATTGGCAAGGTCGATGAACTTGTCCGCAAGCTTGAGAAATGCCGTGGTGTCGAGTTCGCCTTCCTTGCGGGCGACGCGGCGCTCGTTGCGCGATCGTTTGTCTGTTTTGGGTTCGTCCAAGGTCGGCGCTCCGGTTGTGATGATGTTGCGCGGCGATGTTACTCGTTTGGGCCCGAAGCTGTCACCTGTGGCGGCGGCTGCACTGATCGCGGGATTTCTTGCCGGGTCGCCTGCGGCTGTCGCGCAGGACGCTTGCAAGATGCCCGAGCCGGTCTGTGCCGCCCGCGCCTCCGTTTTCGGGATATCCGCATTCGATCCCATCGGCAGCGCGGTTCGCATCGGCCCGGACGTGCTCGTCACCAACCGGCATATCGTTGCGGACAAGAGCGAGGTCGAGATCGTCCTGCCCGATGGCAGGCGGGTGAAAGGCAGGGTGGAACCGGCGGCCTTCCGCGGTGATCTGATCCTGGTGCGCGCGGAGCTGCCCGACGGGCCCGTCCTGCAGATGGGCGGCGACCCGTCCGGCGACCTCTGGACCGTCGGTCAGGACATCTCCGAACGCCGTGTGAAGGTGTACCCGAAAGGCAAGACGCTTCTGCCGCCGGCGGGCGACAAGCCCTATGCCCGCCTGCATCACTCGGCCTACAGCCAGCCGGGCAACAGCGGCGGCGCCGTTGTCGACAAGGATGGCAAGCTGGTGGCCATCGCGGCCTCGGGCGGCGAGGGGCGGTTCGAGGCGGTGCCGTCACGGCAGATCGAGGCTTTGCGCGCGCAGAGCGGCCCGAAGCAGGCGGCCAGAAGCGCGGAGATCGGCAAGAACCTGCGCGAGTGCACGCTTGCGCTCGAGAAGGCTCAACGCATCCGGGCAACGATTCCGGAAAAGCTCGCGGACACGATCAAGTCCACATGCGCGGCGAGCGAGAACCGCCAGCTTTACGACCTTGCGGCGCAAACACTCGCCCGCCAACGCCAGCTGGACGCGGCAGTGGAGCTGTTCGAGCGCTCCGTGGAGAAGGATCCGAATGCCATCAATTCGCGGCTCGGTCTCGTCATTGCCCTGCGTTTCGCGCGCAGGCTGAACGACGCCAAGCCGCATGTGCAATGGCTTCTCGATGTGATTCCGGAAGAGCGGATGCTGCACCCCGTCGCGCTCCACGTGGGCAAGGTGACGGATGATCAGGAGATGGTGGACGAAGCGCTGGGGCTCATCGCCAAGCATGCGCCGAACCAGCTTGAGGCGGCGAAGAATTTCCTCAAGTCCCCGGCGCGCTGAACGCCGGGCTACTGAGTTGCCGGGCCGGCTAATGCCGGATTCGCGATCCAGCCATATTTGGTACGCTTTGTCCGGTCGCCGGGTGAGGGGCCGGCAAGAGCGACGATCGCGGACTTGATGTCCTGCGCGCTCCAGTCGGGATTGATGGCCTTGAACCGGGCCGCAAGAGCGGCGATGCGCGGAACGGCGAAACTGGATCCCGACACATAGGTTGTGGCGCCGGTGTGATCGAAGGTCTCGATGCCTTCGCCGGGTGTGGAAACATCGACGGTTTCGGGTCCCCAGTTGGACGCGAGCGGCAGGCGCCCGAAGGAATCGGTCGAGGCGACGACCACAGCATTGTCGAGTTTGAACCCTGATGGGTAGATCGGCTTTTCGTCTACGTTTCGTCCATCGTTCCCTGCGGAAATGATGAACAGGATATCCGGATTGGCCTTCGCTGATTTCCGGAACCTCTCCCAGTCCTTTCTCTGGTACCCGCCGAGGGACATGATCACGATGCGCGCCGGGCTTTCGGCGATGGCATCGACAATCTTCGCAAAGGTCTCGAACGAGTGGGCGCGGTAGCGGTAGGGGATGAGGCGGGCCTGCGGCGCCTCGCGCAGGAAGATCCCCGCGACGCGTGTTCCGTGGTGGCGTCCGCTGCCGGGCTTCTGTCCCGGCACAAGGTCGAACGGTTTCCTGTCGTTGTCGTGAAAGTCGTAGCCGAGGCACTTGCCGTTCTCGTCGCGGGCAAGTCGGCCTGCGATACTCTGAAGCGTGTAGTTGACGCCGGAATCGATGATCGCCACCGCGATGCCGCCGGGGTCCTTGCCGGGCGGTAACTCCGGTTCTATCTGCGACGCAGGCGCGGGAGCGCTGCCAAGGGCAAACAGAAAAAGGATCGGAATGAGGACTCTCAGCAGATTCATAGTGTGCGGTGTCGTCGTTTTCGGAAATGGTCTCACGCTACGCGCGGCCACGATTGCATTCCCCCCGCAGGGCCACTAACGTCGGCTGGAAGCGAGCAACCGACTGATCAACAATAATCCGCAATTGTAACGCCTGAAAAGCTGTCATGACTCATCAAAATTCCCTCTGGCCCACCGAAATCCGCCTGAACCCGGAAAAGGACACGTTGAACGTCGCCTTCGATGACGGCCGCAAGTTCTCCTATGCCGCAGAGTTCCTGCGTGTCCTCAGTCCGAGCGCCGAGGTTCAGGGCCACAGCCCGGATCAGCGCGTTACCGTGCCGGGCAAGAAAAATGTGCGGGTCAAGGCACTCGAACCTATCGGCAACTATGCGGTCAGGATCGTGTTCGACGACGGTCATGATACCGGGCTCTACTCATGGGATTACCTGCTGGAGCTTGGCGCGTCGTACGAGGATCGCTGGCAGGATTATCTGGACGAACTTGATGAGAAGAATCTGGCGCGGGAGCCCTTGACGGCACCGTAAAAGCGCGGATTTGCGGGCTTTACTATTGACAGGAGTTATACTTCCGTCGGTTACATCTTCTGTGCGTTTCCGTTAATAATAGGCCCCACCGTTGCATTGAGCGCGCGCCTACAACTGTGTTCATGTCAGCGGGACGGAGAAGTCTGATTTGGTATAGGGAGGACAGTATGCCATTTACCGCAAAAGGTAGAGTAGTGGCACTCGCCGGAGTACTCGCTCTGGGAGGTACGCTCGTGACCGCAGACGCCAAGGCCGAGACCAAGTTCGTGAGTATTGGAACCGGCGGCGTAACGGGCGTGTATTATCCGACCGGCGGTGCCATCTGCCGTTTGGTCAACAAGAACCGCAAGAAGCATAAGATCCGTTGCTCGGTCGAGTCGACGGGTGGATCGATTTACAACATCAACACCATTCGCGCTGGCGAGCTGGAATTCGGCGTTGCCCAGTCCGACTGGCAATATCACGCCTACAACGGCACCTCGAAGTTCAAGGACAAGGGTGCGTTCAAGGATCTTCGGGCGGTCTTTTCGGTTCACCCCGAGCCCGTCACGGTTCTGGCGCGTCGCGACGCCGGCATCAAGACGCTGACCGACGCCAAGAACAAGCGCCTCAATATCGGCAACCCGGGATCGGGTACCCGCGGCACTTGGGAAGTTCTTGAAGGTGCGCTTGGTTGGAAGCGCTCCGACCTCAAGCTCGCCTCCGAGTTGAAGTCGGCCGAGATGTCCCAGGCCCTCTGTGACAACAAGATCGACGCCTACTTCTGGCTCGTTGGTCATCCCTCCGCGTCGACCAAGGAAGCGGTTGCATCGTGCGATGCGCTGATCGTCGATGTGTCGGGCCCCGCAATCGACAAGCTTGTCGCGGACAAGCCCTACTACCGTAAGGCGAAGATCCCCGGCGGCATGTACGCGGGTAACGACAAGGACATCAACACCTATGGCGTGGGTGCCACCTTCGTGACCAGCGCCAAGGTTCCGGACGAAGTCGTCTATGAAGTCGTTAAGGCCGTCATGACCAACCTGGACGATTTCAAGAAGCTTCATCCGGCATTCAAGAACCTCGATCCGAAAGAGATGACAAAGGACGGTTTGTCCGCTCCTCTGCATCCCGGTGCGGTCAAGGCTTACAAAGAGCTTGGCCTGATGTAACCGGAGACCAAATAACAATGGAGGGGCAGAACTGCCCCTCCATTTTGCACTGAGCCGGAGAGTCACCCCGTTTGGGGTTGGGAGGGGGTTTGATGGCCGACAAAAGCAAGACTGCCGCGGCGGCGCCGGACATGGATGCTGCGGCCCAGATGGTCGCCGAGATAGATACCGGCGCACGTAATCCAGCAAACTGGCAAGGCAAGATGATCACAGGGGTCGCCCTGCTGTGGTCGCTCTTCCAGATCTACTACGCCTCGAATTTCCCGTTCCTGCTCACCGAGCTGACGGGCATCAACTTCACACTGAATTCCGATCAGGGCCGCTCCATTCATCTGGCGTTCGCGATGTTCCTCGCGGCGACGGCGTTCCCGCTGTTCAAGTCGAGTCCGCGCGATCACATCCCCTGGTATGACTGGGTGCTGGGTCTCGCGGGCGTGGCGGCGTGTCTGTATCTGATCTTTGCAAGCGACAGCATTGCCGACCGCGCAGGTTTACCGATCACCACCGACAAGGTGATGTCGATCATCGGTCTCGTTGTGATCCTGACCGCGACATACAGGTCGCTGGGCCTGCCGCTGGTGATCGTTGCCTCTGTGTTCATGATGTACACCTTCTTTGGCGACCGGGATTTCATTCCGGAGGTCATCCAGTGGAAAGGGGCATCGCTCGGCAAGGCGCTGTGGCATTACTGGATGCAGACCGAAGGCGTGTTCGGCGTCGCGCTCGGCGTGTCCACGTCCATGGTCTTCCTGTTCGTCCTGTTCGGGTCGTTACTCGACAAGGCGGGTGCAGGCAACTACTTCATCAAGGTCTCGTTCTCTTTGCTCGGTCATCTGCGCGGCGGTCCGGCCAAGGCCGCGGTCGTCTCCTCGGCGATGACCGGCCTGATCTCAGGCTCGTCGATCGCCAACACGGTGACCACGGGCACGTTCACCATACCGCTGATGAAGCGTGTCGGCTTTCCGGCGGAGAAGGCCGGTGCCGTCGAGGTCGCGTCGTCGACCAACGGACAGCTGACACCACCGGTTATGGGTGCGGCGGCGTTCCTCATGGTGGAATATGTCGGCGTCAGCTATCTCGATGTTGTGCGCCATGCGTTCCTGCCGGCGGTCATCTCCTATATCGCGCTCGTCTATATCGTTCATCTTGAAGCCCTCAAGCTCGGACTGAAGGGCATGGAACGGTCCGGGCCGATCAACACCCTGGTCAGGAAGCTGACCAACGCACTCGGCGGCTTCGTCGCCGTCGTCGCGCTTGCCGCGATCATCTATTACGGCCTCGGCTGGACCAAGGACGTGTTCGGCGACGCCACCTTCTACGCGGTGACCGTCTGGTTCATCCTCGCCTATCTGTTCCTCGCCTGGTACGCGTCGAAGGTTCCCGACCTTGAGGTCGACGATCCGAATGCGCCGCTGACGACACTGCCGGCGGTGGGGCCGACGGCGCGCACGGGCTACTACTTCCTGTTGCCGCTGATCGTGTTGATCTGGTGCCTGATGATCGAGCGGTTCTCGCCGGGTCTTTCGGCCTACTGGGCGACGCTGTCGATGATCCTGATCGTGCTGACCCAGCATTCGATCAAGGCGGTGTTCAGAGGCAAGGGCGACCAGCTCATGGCCGGCGTCAAGCACGGCTTCGACCAGATGATCGACGGCTTCATTGCCGGTGCCCGGAACATGATCGGCATTGCGGTCGCGACCGGTACGGCGGGCATTATCGTCGGCACGATCTCGCTGACGGGTGCCCATCAGGTGATGGGCGAGTTCGTCGAGTTCATCTCCGGCGGCAACCTGATGCTGATGCTGTTCTTCGTCGCGCTCCTGAGCCTCATTCTTGGTATGGGCCTGCCGACGACGGCCAACTACATCGTCGTGTCGTCGCTCATGGCACCGGTGATCGTGACCGTGGGCGCGCAATCCGGCCTGATAGTCCCGCTGATTGCCGTGCACATGTTCGTCTTCTATTTCGGTATCCTTGCCGACGATACGCCACCGGTGGGCCTCGCGGCGTTCGCGGCGGCGGCCATATCGCGCGGTGATCCGATCAGGACGGGCATACAGGGCTTCATGTACGACATCCGGACGGCGATCCTGCCGTTCCTGTTCCTGTTCAACACGGAGCTGCTGCTCATCGATGTCACGGTGGCCAAGGCGATCTTCGTCTTCATTGTTGCGGTGATCGCGATGCTCCTTTTCGCGGCGGCGACGCAGCAATATTTCCTCGTGCGCAACCGCGCGTGGGAGAGCCTGGCGTTGCTGCTGATCGCCTTCACCCTGTTCCGGCCGGGCTTCTGGCTTGATCAGGTGGATCCGCCGTTCGTCGACGCGCCGCCCGCTGACATTGTCAAGATTGCCGGCGAGGCACCGCCTGACGGCAAACTGCGCGTCGTCGTCGCCGGTGAGAATATCTCCGGCAAGCAGGTGGAGAAGACGGTGGAGCTGCCGCTCGGACCTGCCGGCGAGGGTGCCGAACGGCTCAAGACGACATCGGGACTCGAATTCCGCACTGAGGACGGCAAAACGCTGGTCGACAATGTGGAGTTCGGCAGCTACGCGGAGAAACAGAAGATCGATTTCGACTGGGAGCTGCGCGAAGTCCTGGTCCCGGCCGAACGCATGCCGAAAGAGGTTTTCTATCTGCCGGCACTTCTTCTGCTCGGCCTGATCATCTTCATGCAGCGGAACAGGCAGCGTAGGGAAGAGGCCGCGCAGGCCTGATTTTTGCGAATGAAATCAGCGGCCTCGCGTCAGGGAGTGGCGCGGGGCCGTTTCTTTACCAGCCCCGTGTACCGGGCGCGCCCTTGAAGGGGCCGGTGATCTCGGAAGTGATCCATCCGCCGTAGAAATCGCCCTGCTGGGGATCGATCCGTTCGCCTGCGAGGCTGCATTCAAGCTCGCGCGGGTAGAATGCGAAATGCCCGCGCAGTTGCGCGCACTCGCCGGCGTCCGGCGCCGGATCGGGATAGGACCAGGCCGCGTTGTCGATGCGAATGCCGTCGACCGCCACGTGCCAATAGGTGGCTTGCCCCTTCCATTCGCAGAATGTCCGGCGCTCGCTTTCGATGAGACATGACAGATCGACGTCTTCAGGCGGGAAGTAATAGGTCGGCGGGGAGGCGGTTTCCATGACCTTCAGGAGCCGGGTGCTGGCGGCGACAACATGGCCGTTGAGCCGAACTTCTCCCGGCTTGCTGATGCGCGCAACGTGTGGCGGGCGCGGGTAGTCCCACACCGATTCCTGGCCAGGACCCGGTTGGACGATCTCCCGATGGGACGGGCGTCCTCTCGGCTTGGTCCGCCAATATACTTTCTCACGCTCGTCCATTCTTCCCGTACGGATTTCGGGCGGCTGCGGTTCAGTGCAACGCCGAAGTGACCGCATCGAGGCTCCGGGCCAGCTTGTCGGTCAGTTCGTCCAGTTCGCTCTCCGAAATGATGAAGGGCGGGGCCAGCAGAACATGGTCGCCGCGCTTGCCATCCGCGCTTGTGGCGTTCGGGTAGCAGATCAGGCCATTGTCGAACGCGGTTTGTTTGACCCGGCCCGCGACATTCAGCTCAGGCGCAAACGGTTCCTTCGATCCACGGTCCTCCACCAGCTCGATGCCGATGAAGAGACCGCGCCCGCGAATATCGCCCACATGCGCGTGCTGGCCCAGCTTCTCGTGCAGCAGCTTCATCGCCGTTACACCTCTGGCACGCACCTGTGGCAGAAGATCCTCGTCCTCGATCACCTTCTGAACGGCCAGCGCCGCGGCGCACGCAGTCGGGTGCGCCATATAGGTATGGGTGTGTTTGAGCGTGCCGCTGCCGCCGACGATGGCATCGGCATATTTCGAGGCAACAAGTGTCGCGCCGATCGGCTGATAACCGGCTCCAAGACCCTTGGCGACCGCCACCATGTCCGGTTCGACGCCGTCCTGTTCGCATGCGAAAAGCGTGCCCGTGCGCCCCATGCCGCACATCACCTCGTCCAGGATCAGCATAACGCCGTGCTCATCGCAGATGCGGCGGATCTCCCGGAAGTAACCGGGGGGCGGGGGCACGACGCCGATACTCGATCCCGAGACGGTTTCGGCCACGAAGGCCGCCACGTTTTCCGCGCCGACACGCCGGATTTCATCGTCCAGCTCGCGCGCCGCCCGCAGGCCGTAATCCTCCGGGCTCTCGTCCGTCTTCTGGTGGCGATAGGCGTAGGCGGGCGAAATGTGGCTCGTGTTTTTCGTGAGCATGGCGAGGAAGGGTTCGCGCCGCTGCGCGTGATATCCCACGCTCATCGCGCCGAGCGTTGCGCCGTGATAGGACTGGCGGCGGGCAATGAAATGCGTGCGCTTGTCTTCGCCGCGCTCGATGTGGGCCTGCCGGGCGATCTTGAGCGCGGCTTCCATCGCTTCCGACCCGCCCGCGACGAAGGCCACCCGTCCAAACGCTCCCGGTGCACGTTCAGAGAGAAACGCCGCAAGCTCTTCGGCCGGTGCATTGGTGAAGAAACTCGTATGGGCAAAGGCGACCTTGTCGACCTGGTCCTTGATGGCGTGAACCACGCGAGGGTGTCCGTGCCCGAGGCACGAAACGGCGGCGCCGCCGGAGCCATCAAGATAGCGCTTTCCTTCCGCGTCGAACAGGTAGACGCCTTCACCGCGTGTAACGGTCGGCATCGGCCTTTTGGTCTGGCGATGCAGGATGTGTGAGGTCATCGGGGTGCACTCTTTCAACGGTTCGGCCAACTGTTGCCTGAGCCGGGAACTGTTTGAACTTACGCGGCGGCGCGGTCAATCAATATGTCCGAGATCACCTGCGCTGCCGCCGCCACATGTTCGGGCTCGGCGCGTTCGGCCTCATTGTGGCTGATTCCCTTCCAGCAGGGGATGAACACCATGCCGGCCGGACAGATACGCGCAACATGGCGTGCGTCGTGTCCGGCATAGGAGTACATGCGCTCATGGCCGTAGCCGTGCCGCTCCGCCGCGGCCTCGATGCTCGTGACCACGTCTTCCGGGAACACCATCGGGTCAACCGACGGCGTGTCGACGATCCGCATCTCGCACGGATCCGCGTGGGATTTGCAGATTTCAGGGATTTCATCAGCCAGACGGTCGAGCGTTGCCTTGTCGTGGTAACGCAGGTCGACGTAGAAGTTCACTTGCCCCGGCACCACAGAGACGCCGCCGGGCAGCACGTCGAACCGTCCGATCGTGTACCGCATCTCATCCTCGTCATCCCATAACACCTCGCGCATCGCGCGGGTCATGTCCGTCGCGGCCACGAACGCATCCTTGCGCCGTGACCGGGGTGTCGTCCCCGAATGGGCGTCCTCGCCGATGACTTCGATCTCGAAACGGCGGTATCCTTGCATCCCTGTGACGGCACCGATGACGTTGCCGCTTGTTTCGAGCTTAACGCCTTGTTCGATATGCGACTCGATGAAGAACGCGATCGGCGTGCCAAGGTCGCGGGGCTGTGCCTGCGGGAGGGCCTTGGCCAGCTCCTCCACGCAAGTGCCCATCGTGGTGTCTTGCTGATCCTTGCGGGAGAGCATGTCGTCGAGGTCTGTGAACCCGACATAGGCGGCTGATCCCATGCACGCCGGCGTGAAGCGCGCGCCTTCCTCGTTGTTCCAGATGGCAACTTCGAGTGGATAGCGGGTTTCGATGCCGGCCTCGTTGATCGTCTCCAGCGCCTCGAACGCGGTCAGGACACCGGTAATACCGTCGAAACGCCCGCCATTGGGCTGGGTATCGGTGTGCGAGCCGCTGGAGACCGGCGGCAGGGAGGGATCACTGCCTTCACGGCGCAGGAACATGTTGCCCATGGGATCGAGTGCCACGGAAAAGCCCCGCGCTTCCGCCCACTGCACCAGCAGAACATGGGCCTCGATGTCTTCAGATGTGAGGGCGAGGCGGTGCACGCCACCACCCGGCGTGCCGCCGATCTTCGCCATATCCATGTGGCGCTGCCACAGCCGTTCGGCGTTCACGGAAGGGTAGGTGTTTGGGGACATGGGAGTGCTCAGGCGTCTGCGAAGAACCGGTCGTCGGATCCGGCGATCTTGGGGTCGGGGTTGGCGACGACATTTGCATCTTTTCCCGTGTAGTCAAGAGCGGTGAGCACCGTGCGGATGGTGCTCAACCGGGCGCGGCGCTTGTCGTTGGCACGGATGACGGTCCAGGGCGCCGCGTCGGTGTGGGAACGTTTGAACATGGCATCGCGTGCGGCGGTGTAGGCGTCCCACTTGGGGATCGACGCATAGTCGATGGATGAGAGTTTCCAGGACTTGAGCGGATCATGCCGCCGGGCGTGAAAACGTCTCCACTGCATGGCGCGGCCTACGGTCAGCCAGAACTTGAACAGCCTGATCCCGTCCCGCACGAGCGCGGACTCGAATTCCGGTACCTCTTCGAGGAATTTCTCGCTCTGCTCGGCCGTGCAAAACCCCATGACCGGCTCGACGCCGGCGCGGTTGTACCAGGATCGGTCGAACAACGCGATGTCTCCTGAGGTTGGCAGATGTGCCACGTAGCGCTGGAAATACCATTGACCGCGTTCCGCTTCCGTTGGTTTGGTCAATGCGACGACACGAGCATGGCGCGGATTGAGGTGTTGCATGAAGCGTTTTATGTTCCCGCCCTTGCCCGCGGCATCGCGGCCCTCAAACACGATCACGACGCGCTCGCCGGTTTCCTGCGCCCAGCTTTGCAGCTTCAGAAGCTCGATCTGGAGCAGGCGCAACTCACCGTCATAGGCCTTGCGCGGCATCCGGTCGGTGTAGGGGTACCCGCCGCTTGCGAAGGCCGCGGCCTCGATGGCGGGGGGCAGGGACGGGTCGTCGAGATCAAGTGAATCGTAATCGATAGCCGGCTGTGGAATTGTGGATGTGTCACTCACGATACGCGCTCCCCGGTCGGACAGCCGATCTTATGCCGAAGCGCGCATGTATGAACAGCCTGTGGCATCACCGGAAAAGAAAATGGCGCCCCCGGGTCAAGGCCGGATGCGCCAGTTTCATGTCCCCCCAGGTCTCGCCCGGGTCAAAGCTCGCGTTCAGCCGCGCGCCGTCTTGCGGCGCGATTGCGCGGGTTGATAGGCAATGCGCGAATGGAACTCGCAGTAAGGAGTGCCGACCACACAATTCCGGCCGCAGAAATGGAAGTCCTCGTCGCCCGGGTCTCCGATCGGCCATCTGCATTTTGTTTCGTCGAGCGTAAGGATGCTGGCGCGTTCTTCGACCGGTATCACGAGTTCCTGGATCGTTGCCGGCACGAGTTCCACTTCTTCCTCTGCATCGACATCATAGGCGGGCTTCAGGGCAAGGTTGCCGTGGCTTCGTAATTGCGGCCGCGCGGGTCTGTTCTGCGCATGGCTTGCTCTGCGCCGCGTGCGGGGCGCCTTCGCCCGCGATGTGGTCGTGCGGCCGGACAGCCCAAGGCGATGAACCTTGCCGATGACCGCATTGCGCGTGACACCACCAAGCCGGTTGGCGATCTGGCTGGCGCTAAGTCCCTCTGCCCAAAGTTTTTTTAGTAGTTCGACGCGATCATCAGTCCACGCCATGGGGCCATGCCTCCTTCTTCGTGGTTGCCTGTTATCGGACTCGTACTCCTTCCGCTGCCGCAGAAGGGCGGCCCGGCTTCAACGCCAACTCTTACGTGAGGTCACCGCCGACCGGTGATCGATCCCTGAGATCGTGTGGCCGACGAAACGTAAAGGTACACCATCGGGAAAAAGTCCGGCAAGCGCCCGCCCGTTCTGGGCCCGGCTTTTCCACCGATTGTTTGGATTCTGCCACGACTTTCCCCAGAAAAGAAGGGGCTGGTGGACGAATTCTGCATAAAGTCCGGCAGGTGTGGCCGAATTGACAGGGCGCGGCGTTGGCTTAGTATCGCCATGTAGCGATGCCGCCACCGCTGTGGCGGCTTTTTTGGTTCCGCAAACGCAAAGTGAACTGTCATGAGCGCTGTCATCCCCACCTACGCGCGTGCCGATCTGGCCTTTGTAAAGGGCGAGGGCGTGTTCCTCGAGACCGCCGATGGTGAGAAATTCCTTGATTTCGGCGCCGGCGTTGCGGTCGTGTCTCTGGGACATTGCCATCCCGCGCTGGTCGAAGTCCTGTCCGAACAGGCGCACAAGCTGTGGCACACGTCGAACCTGTATCATATTCCGGGTCAGGAACGGCTTGCGGACCGCCTCGCGGCGTTGACGTTTGCGGATCAGGCGTTTTTCGCCAACTCCGGCGCCGAGGCGATGGAATGCGCGATCAAGATGGCGCGGAAATACCATGCCGCCCACGGCAACGACAAACGCTACCGGATCATCACATTCGAGGGCGCCTTTCACGGCCGCACGCTGGCGACCATCGCTGCGGGCGGTCAGGCCAAGCATCTGGACGGGTTCGGGCCGCAGGTGGAAGGCTTCGATCAGGTGCCGCTCCACGATCTCGATGCCGTACGGGCCGCCATAACCGACGAAACTGCGGCCATTGCCATAGAGCCGCTGCTCGGCGAAGGCGGCATCCTGACCGTGCCGTGGAAGTTCTTCCGTGATTTGCGGGAACTGGCCGACGAAAACGGACTGCTGATCATTTTCGACGAGGTCCAGACGGGCATCGGGCGAACCGGCAAGCTGTTCGCACACGAATGGTCGGGAACCACGCCGGATATCATGGCGGTCGCGAAGGGAATCGGCGGGGGGTTTCCCATGGGCGCGTGTCTCGCGACCAAAGAGGCCGCGGTTGGACTGACCGCCGGAACGCACGGCTCCACGTTCGGCGGCAATCCGCTGGCCATGGCCGTCGGCAATGCCGTGCTCGACGTGGTGCTTGCGCCCGGGTTTCTGGATCATGTCCGCGACATGGGCACGCGGCTCAAGCAGAAGCTTGCAGGCATATGCGACGGCCATCCGGACGTAATCGAGACGATCCGAGGCGAGGGCCTCATGCTCGGCATCAAGTGCAAGGTGCCCAGCCAGAAACTCATCGATGCCTTGTTCGAGCAGCAATTGCTGACCGTACCTGCGGGTGACAATGTCGTCCGCATGCTGCCGCCGTTGACGGTCGAACCGGAGCAAATCGATATGGCGTGCGAGCGGCTTGAGGCGGCGTGTGAAAAAGTGTCTGCGACGGCAGCCGAGCAGGCCGGAGCCTGAATATATGACGGTCCGGCACTTTCTGGATATCGACGCGCTCGACACGGAGACGTTGCAGCGGCTCATCGACAATGCGCGCGCGCTCAAGGAGCGGCGCACCGGTGAAAAGCCGGTGGACTTGCCGCCGACGTCGGTTCTCGCGCTCATGTTCGACAAGCCGTCCACGCGCACGCGCGTGTCGTTCGACGTGGCGATGCGTCAGCTCGGCGGCCAGACACTGGTCCTCAACAGCGGCGAGACCCAGCTCGGACGTGGCGAAACCGTCGCCGATACGGCGCGGGTCCTGTCGCGTTACGTGGACGGGATCATGGTGCGGACCGATGCGCACTCGAAAGTGACGGAGCTCGCCGAGTTTGCAACCGTGCCGGTGATCAACGGGCTGACCGACTGGTCCCATCCCTGCCAGATCATGGCGGACGTCATGACGTTTGAGGAAGCGCGGGGGTCCATCGCCGGGCGGACGGTGGCGTGGATCGGAGATGCCAACAATGTCGCCAACTCGTGGATGCAGGCCGCGGTCCGGTTCAGGTTCGGTTTGCGAATTGCCTGCCCGCGCGAACTCGCACCTGATCCGGGACTTCTCGACTGGGTGCAGAAGGAAGGCGGCAAGGTGGATGTCACGCAGTCGCCTGCGGAGGCGGCGGAGGACGCGGACGCGGTGGTGACGGATGTGTGGGTCTCGATGGGCGACAAGGACGCGGTGAAGCGCAAGGAGTTGCTTACACCGTTTCAGGTGGATCGGAATCTGATGGCACACGCGGACAAGGATGCGATCTTCATGCATTGCCTGCCGGCGCACAGGGGTGATGAAGTGACCGCGGAGGTGATCGACGGGCCGCAATCCGTGGTATTCGACGAAGCGGAGAACCGGCTGCATGCACAAAAGGCGATCCTCGCCTGGTGCTTCGGAGTGATGTGATCGAACATGGAAGCAGCGCAGACACGCCCGCCTGCGGATTCGGTCGCCGCGGATGACCTGGTTCTGCCGTTCCAGGCGGACCGGGCCGGTGTGAGTGGCCGCCTTGCACGTCTCGGCCTAGCGGTCGACGAGATCCTGCGCGGGCATGATTATCCGGAGCCCGTGTGCAAGCTTCTCGGCGAAGCGGTGGCTCTGACCGCCTTGCTTGGCGCATCCCTCAAATTCGAAGGCAAGTTCACGTTCCAGACCAAGACCGACGGCCCGGTCAATCTGCTCGTCGTCGACTACGGATCGTCCGGGACCTTGCGCGGTTACGCGGGCTTCGACGCCGAGGCCGTGGCCGCACTGGCGGCAAAGGGTGAAATTGCGCCCGGCGATCTGCTCGGCAAGGGGCATCTGGCCATGACCATCGAACGCGGTCCCGGCATGGACAATTACCAGGGGGTCGTGGCACTCGAAGGCGGCAATCTGAACGAGGCGGCCGACGCCTATTTCCGCCAATCCGAGCAGTTGCCGACGTTCATCCGGGTCGCGGTTGCGCGCCATTACAGCGCCGATGCGTCGGGTGGGGGAGACAAACAGGATAACTGGAGCTGGCGCGCCGGGGGCCTCATGGTTCAGCATCTGACGCGCGAGGGCGGCCATGGCGTGCCGGAGAAGGTCTCGGATGAAGATGGCTGGAACCGGGCGGTCATCCTTGCGGAGACGGTTCAGGATCAGGAGCTTGTTGACCCGTTGCTGGCCCCGGAACGGCTGATCTACCGTCTGTTCCACGATGAGCATGTGCGCGTGTTCGAGCCACGATCGCTCGCTTTCCAGTGCGGTTGCTCGCCGGAACGCGTGAAGTCCATGTTGAACAGTTTCAGCGCCGCCGAGCGTGACGACATGGCTGAAGACGGCCGTATTCGCGTAACCTGCCAGTTCTGCAACGCTACGTATGATTTCGACCCTGCGGACTTTGAGCAGACGCCGAGAGCATCCAACTAAAAACCCAGATTTCCCGAAAAATACCGCTCCAATCGGTCATTTGTGCCTGCAACACATGGGGCGGTTGCCAATACTGGCAAGTGCACGCGGTAATTTTTTTTCATATGAACTGGATCAAATGACACAATTCGGTGTTAGGCTATAGTCTTGGACGGCTTTGTAACTTGCGGCGTCTGCAAGGTGCAGAACGATGTTTGGTCCATTCAGATACGCATTTGAGATTGTCATAAGGAAGGGTGATCTTGCGATCACCGATAGCCGCGGCGAGGTGCGCCGTTTCGGCGACGGAACGGGAGAGCGATGTGCGGTCCGCGTTACTGACCGCTGGACCGAAATCAAGATTGCCGTCGATCCCTGGCTCGCCATCGGCGAGGCCTACATGGATGGGCGGCTCGTAGTCGAAGAAGGCGGGCTCTACCGGTTCATCGCAATTCTGCTCAGCAACGCGGAGGAAGCGCCGCTGCCGCGGTGGACGTGGGCGTTCGAAATTCCCCGGTGGCTGATACGCCGCGTCGATCAGTTCAACCCGATTGCGCGTGCCCGGCGCAACGCCGCCGCGCACTACGACATCGAACCTGAGATCTATCGTCTGTTTCTCGATGCCGACCAGCAGTATTCCTGCGCCTACTTCCCAACGCCTGAGACGGACCTCGACACGGCGCAGCTTGTGAAGAAGCGTCATCTGGCTGCCAAGCTTTTGATCCGGTCTCGTGACAAGGTCCTTGATATCGGTTGCGGCTGGGGCGGATTGGGAATCTATCTGGCGCGTGTGTCGGGCGCCGATGTTACTGGCATTACGCTCAGCCGTGAGCAGCTCAAGATCGCCCGCGATCGAGCTCTGAAGGGGCCGCAACCCGACCGTGTCACCTTCAGGCTTGAGGACTATCGCGAGACCAAGGGGCAGTTCGACCAGATTGTGTCCGTCGGCATGTTCGAGCATGTGGGTGTTCATCACTACCGCACCTTCTTCCGACGCTTGAGCGATCTGTTGAAAAACGATGGCGTGGCGATGTTGCATACGATCGGCCGGGCACCCGGGCCGGCGCCGACCAACGCATTTATCAAGCGCTACATCTTTCCCGGCGGATCCCTGCCGGCCTTGAGCGAGATCATGCCGCATATCGAGGCCTCCGGCCTCGTGGTGTGCGACATTGAGGTTCTGCGCTTGCACTATGCGGAGACACTGAGGCATTGGCGCAGGCGGTTCTGCGATCACTGGGACGAGGCTGTTCGCCTCAAGGGTGAACGGTTTTGCCGGATGTGGGAGTTCTATCTCGCCGGCTCGGAAGCGTCATTCCAGTACCAAGGCCTTGTGGTCTTCCAGATCCAGCTCGCGCACCGGCAGGACGCCGTTCCGATGACCCGGGATTACATCGGCGACGAAGAAAGGCGACTGGCGCAATGCGAACGGTTCGGGCGTGAAAAGAAGGAATCGGACGCATCAGCCGATCGCAAGAAAGCCGCGCGCCGGCGCTGATGAGAGCTCACGCCTTCAGGACCTCGGTGTTGATGACGTTGATCGGATTGCCCTCGTCATAGGCGAGAATCTGATCGAAGATCTCACTGAATTGTATCTCCCATTCATCTTCGGTCACATATCCGATGTGCGGTGTGCAGATGACGTTTGGCAAGGAAAACAGGGGGTGAGCCGTATCGCGTACGGGCTCCTGCTCGTACACATCGACGGCCGCCATGCCGGGGCGGCCCGCGCGCAGCGCCGCGACCAGGGCACCTTCTTCGATGAGTGGCGCGCGGCTGGTGTTCACGAGCACGGAGTCCGGCTTCATCTGCGCCAGATCGCCGGCTGTGACGATGCCGCGCGTGGTATCGTACAGGCGCAGATGCAGCGAGATGATATCGCATTCGGAGAAGAACGCCTGCTTGCTCTCCGCGACGGTTTCGCCATCCTCGCGGGCACGCTCGCGTGAGGCTTCGCTGGCCCAGATCACGACGTTCATGCCGAAGGCTCTGCCATAGTCGGCGACCGCCTTGCCGATGCGGCCATACCCGAAGATGCCGAGCGTGCGACCGCGCAGCGTTCGGCCCACTCCCATCTGCCAGTTCCCGGCCTTCAGGGATTCCATTTGCTGAGGGATCTGGCGCATGGCCGCGAGAATCAGACCCCAGGTCAACTCGGCCGTCGCATAGGAAGGCGATCCCGCATGCTGGCTTGAGGACAGGATCACGCCCTGCCGGGTGCACGCCTCCACGTCGATATGAGGATAAACGCTGCGCTGGCTTATCAGCTTGAGGTTCGGCAGACGCTCGATCAGCGGCGCCCGGATTTGGGTGCGCTCGCGGATCAGGACCAGCGCCTCGGCTTCGGCCAGACGATCCGCCAGCATATCGTCATCTTGAACGTGATCGTTCCAGACCGTGACGTCGTGGCCGTTCAGCTTCTCAAAGCATTTGAGGTTGCGGATGGTGTCGAAATAGTCGTCGAGAATGGCGATCTTCACGCACGGCCTCACGATGTCTCTGCATGGTCGGCCAGTCTGTCGAGAAACGTGCTGCATTTCTCGAGCTCGCTCTCCTCGATGAACTCGTCGGCCGCGTGGGCCTGTTCAATGTTCCCGGGGCCGATCACAACGGATGGAAATCCGGCGCGCTCGAACAGGCCACCTTCCGTGCCGTAGGATACAGCGAAGCGCTCATTCTGACCGGCAAGGTTGAGGGCGAGGGAAACAGCTTCGGAGCCCTCGGGTGCGTTCAACGAGGGTACGTCGCTTGTGCGCGTGGTGACGATCGACGCGCCGTCGTAGGTTTTCTTCAGAAGCGGCAAGACCTGGTTCTGCGCGAAGGTATCGAACCGGTCGATGATCTCTTCGGGCTCCGTTGCCGGAACGGTTCTGAACATCCAGGTGAACTTGCATTCCCGCGCGGTGATGTTTCGCGCGGTGCCCCCTTCAATGACAGTGACGGCGACATTGGTATAGGGCGGATCGAAGCGTGGGCCGTCGCCGCGCGCCTGCATCTCCAGATCGATGCGCGTCAACTCCGAGATCAGCTCGCCGGCCGCCATGATCGCGTTAGCGCCGAGGTGCGGCTTGCTTGAGTGAGACTCCCGCCCTGTGACCACGGTTTCAAAGGCATGCACGCTCTTGTGTGCATCCACAACCCGCATGGATGTCGGCTCGCCGACGAACACGGCGCGCGGGGCGGGCAGCCGCGATCCCAGCTCCGAGATCATCGGACGCACGCCCTTGCAGCCGACCTCCTCGTCATACGACAGCAGCAGGTGAATGGGGGTCTTCAGGTCACGCGCCTTGAATGCGGGGACGTGGGCGAGAATGCACGCCACGAACCCTTTCATGTCGCACGTGCCGCGTCCAAACAGGCGGCTGCCGCGTTTGGTCAGCGTAAAGGGGTCCGACGTCCAGTCCTGGCCCTCCACCGGGACGACATCGGTGTGGCCCGACAGCCCGAAGCCCGGAACGTCCTTCGGTCCGATGACGGCGTGCAGGCTCGATTTTTGCCCGTCCTGCGTCGGTACGCGGTGCGATTCGACGCCGTGCGAGGAGAGATACGCTTCGACAAACTCAATAAGGGGAATGTTCGTCCTGGCGCTCGTCGTATCGAACGCCACGAGCTTTTCGAGCATTTCTGCTGCGGTCAGAACTTGGGCGGCCACCAAAAATCTCCGGTTCACATGCAGGAGCCGAAAATGGCCGGGATGCCGCGGTTGCGCAAGAGGAGAGGTGAACCAAATCTCTGATGAAGCCGTATTTTCTGTGCGCCATATGGCGAAAAACCGCTGAATTTAACGCTCGGACGGATATTTGGGCGCGGGCGCCGGAATCGGCGCGAAAATCGCGTATAATGGAGAGTCATCGCTCAAACGAGCGACGTAGCGACATCTGGGAACATGGCACCTGCTGGAACAAAAAAATCGCGCGCGCGTCGCCGGGCGGCATCGGATGCGTCGCCATCGGCCGGGCCGGTGCGGCAGAAATCCCGCGTGCGCCGGGTTCTGATCCAGTCAGCAAAAGTACTCACCCCGATCTGCGTTCTGGCGATCGGGATCATTTCGTTCGTCGGACTGGAAGCCACCAAACCGAGTGTTCCGCAGCGGCCCGTGCAGGAGAAGATCTGGCCCGTGAGGGCCATCACGGCCGATGTCGGCACCTATCAACCCTATCTGAAACTGTACGGCCAAACAGTGGCCGGGCGCCGGGTGGATTTACGTGCGCTGGTTGCCGGTGAAGTACTCGAGACCGGACCGCAGATGCGTGAGGGCGCCGTCGTCAAGAAGGACGCCGTTCTGTTGCGCCTGGATCCGTTCGAATATGAAGGCGCACTCGACGAGGCCGAAGCGAAGCTTGCCGAAGCAAAGGCCAAGGTCCGCGAATTCGAAGCCGCGATCGAGAATGAACGCGACGCCCTCAACCATGCCCGAACCCAGCTTGAAATCGCGCAGCGCGACCTGGAACGTGCCGTCCCGCTTGCTGAACGGGGGACGGTGTCGGAAAAGACGGCCGATGACCGGCGCCTGATTGTTTCCGAACGCATGCAGGGGCTGGAGCAGCGCGTGAACAATCTGGAAATTCAGCAGGCGAAGGCGGCGCAACAGCGCGCCGTGATCAGGCAGCTTGAATGGAAGGTCCGGCAGGCCAAGCGCAATCTCGAGGATACGGTCCTTGAAGCCCCGTTCGATGCCTATGTGACGAACGTGACCGCGGAAAAGGGACGGATCGTCGGCGCAAACGATCAGGTGGCGACTTTGATCGACAGGAACTGGGTCGATGTACGCTTTACGCTCTCCGACCGTCAGTACGGCAGGATCGTATCCAGCGAAAAGACGCTCATCGGCAGGCCGGTGGAAGTACTCTGGCATGTGGGCGATACGCCGATCACATATCCGGCGCACATTGAGCGCGTCGGGGCGGAAATCGCCGCCGAGAAGGGCGGTGTCGAGATCTTCGCACGGCTTGACGATCCCAATCAGCCAACCGCCATTCGTCCCGGTGCCTTCGTCGAGGTGCGCATGCCGGATCGCTCATACGAGCGGGTCTCACGCCTGCCGCCGACGGCGCTTTACGGAAATGAGCGGATATTCGTCATCAACGACGGTCGGCTGAAATCCCGCGATGTCGAACTCGTCGGTGCGGCAAAGGACAAGATTCTTGTGCGCGGACAGATCGGCCCGGGCGAAAAAGTGATCATCACACGCCTGTCGGGTGCAAAAGACGGGCTGCGCGTCGAGGAGCGCTGATCCCTTGGATGCGGAGAGAACGTCGGCGCACGGGCTGATACGGCTCTTCGTGCATCACCCCACGGCATCGAATCTCCTGATGGCGGCGATGATCGCCATCGGTTTCTTTGCTCTCACGAAACTCAATACCCAGTTCTTCCCGACCATCGAGATTCCGGTGATCAACGTCTCGATCTCGTGGCCGGGCGCGAGCGCGGAGGACGTGGAGGAGAACATCCTCGATGCCGTCGAACCCGAATTGAGGTTTCTCGACGATGTCGATGAGCTGCGTTCGGTTGCGCGTGAAGGCGGCGGCGTCCTTACACTTGAATTCAAGGCCGGTGCGGACATGCAGAAGGCGCAGTCCGACGTCCAGCAGGCCGTCGACGGCGTGACGACGCTGCCGGAAGACTCCGAGGAGCCGGAGATTTCCCGGGTCACGTTTTTCGAACCCGTAGCGAAGATCGCCGTGTCCGGACCCTATTCCGAAAAAGAGCTGAAATATTACGCCAAGGAGATCCGTGACGGACTGCTCGATGCAGGCATCGACAAGGTGACGTTGAGCGGTGCACGCGACGAGGAAATCTGGGTCGAGGTCCGCGAACGTGAGTTGCGTCGGCTTGAACTTTCGCTGGGCGATATCGCCACGCGCATTCGCGAGGAGACGCAAGACCTGCCGTCCGGCATTCTGGAGGGTGACGTCGAAATGCAGTTGCGCTCCCGCGCGGACCGCAAGACGCCTGAGGCGATCTCCGAAATAGAGGTCAGGTCGGAGCTGACGGGCGAGAAGATCCGCCTTGACGAGATCGCCAACATTGCAACCGAGTTCGAACGTGATCAGAGCATCGGGCAACAGGAAGACAGTCAGGCGATTGAACTGAACGTTCAAAGGGCGCTTGCCGCCGATACGCTCGAGACCATGAATGTTCTGACGACGTACATGGACGAGGTGCGGGCTGAACTGCCGCAGGATCTCGACGTGTCGGTCTACGATGTGCGCGGCCGTTTCGTGCAACAGCGCATCGGTATTCTGTTGAAGAACGGCCTGCAGGGACTGGTGCTCGTTCTCATCATCCTGTTCATTTTTCTCGATGCCCGGGTGGCGTTCTGGGTCGCCGCCGGCATTCCGGTTGCGTTGATGGCGACGCTGGCGGTGATGTATGTGAGCGGTCAGAGCATCAACATGATCTCCATGTTTGCGCTCATCATGATGCTCGGCATCATTGTCGACGACGCGATCGTCGTCGGCGAACACACCGCCACACGGCAGGCCATGGGGGACAGCCGTATCGAGGCGGCGGAACGGGGTGCGACCCGGATGCTTCTGCCGGTCGTTGCCGCCACGTTGACGACGCAGGCCGCCTTCTTCCCGATCTTTCTGATCCGCGACCAGATCGGCGACATCATGGCGGCGATTCCACTGGTGGTCTTCGCCGTGCTGGTTGCCAGCCTGATCGAGTGTTTCCTCATTCTGCCTGGCCATCTCAGACACGGCTTCGGCAAGATCGACCGCGGCGGCAACAGGTTCCGCAAGGCGTTTGACGCCATGCTGAACGGGTTCCGAGACGGCGTTTTTCGGCGCATCGTGACCACGGCCTATGAATGGCGCTACACAACCGTTGCCTTCATGGTCGCCATGCTGATCCTGAGCATTGGACTGATCGCCGGCGGGCGGGTGAAGTTTCATTTCTTCCCGTCGCCGGAGTCGGAGAACATCACCGCAGCGATCGTGTTCGGCGCCGGCACGCCGCGCGAAGAGCAGCGGGACGCCTTGAACAGCATCGAGCAGGCGCTCTACACGGCGGAGGACAAGCTCGGCGGGGACAAGGAGCCGCTGGTGGTGAACGCATTCACAACGCTGGGCGTCAGCGGGCGGTCACGCGGCGAAAACCTGGCGAAGGTGGAAGTCCAGTTGACTCCCAGCGAGGAGCGCACTCTGCCGACGCGAAACGTGATCAAGGAGTGGCGCCAAAACCTGCCCAGTGTTCCCGGCGTGGAAGAGGTCACCATAACCGAGCGGCGCGGTGGACCGCCCGGCCGCGATATCGACATCCGCTTGCAGGACGCACCGGTGGCGGACCTGAAGGCGGCGGCACTCGAATTGAGAAATGAACTCTCCGCGTTTCCCGGTGTCAGTGCGGTGAATGACGACCTCCCCTATGGCCGTCAGGAGCTTATTCTCGATGTCACGCCGCGCGGGTCGGCGCTCGGATTCACATCGGAGAATGTCGGCGTCCAGGTGCGCAACGCCTTCGAGGGTGCCATCGCCACACGCTTCGCGCGCGGTGACGAAGAGATCACGGTGAGGGTAAAACGATTGCAGGAAGTCCCCGGTCCTTACGCCCTGCAGCAGCTTTACCTGCGCAGTCCCGAGGGTGACCGTGTGCCGTTGAGCGAAGTGGTCGAGATTCGTGAAAAGTCCGGTTTCTCGGTGATTCAGCGCTCCGAAGGCCGCCGCACGGTTGCGGTTACAGGCACCATCGACGGAGAGGTCACCTCGGTGACCGATGTGCTTGCAAAGCTGGATGAGGGTTTTCTTCCTTCGCTTGCCGAGAAGCACAAACTTCGATACGAATTCAAAGGCCGCGCCGAGGAACAGGAAGAGTCCTTTGCCGATCTGCAGCTTGGCGCGATGCTCTCGCTGATCATCATCTATATCATTCTTGCGTGGGTGTTCGGCAGTTACGCGAAGCCCTTCGCGGTCATGGCGATCATTCCGTTCGGCGTGGTCGGCGCGATCCTCGGCCATATGGTCATGGGTTATCCGCTGACGATCATCTCGATGATCGGTCTGCTCGGCCTTTCCGGAATTCTCGTCAACGACTCCATCATTCTGGTGACCCAGGTGATGCGCCGCCTGAAGGACGGCAACACGCTTGAGGAGGCCTCGATCGGTGCGTCACAGGACCGCCTCAGGGCGGTACTTCTGACCTCGCTGACGACGATCGGCGGTCTGACGCCGTTGTTGTTCGAAACGAGCCGTCAGGCCCAGTTCCTGATCCCCATGGCCGTAACCATGGTGTTCGGCCTCGCCGCCGCCACGGTTCTGGTGCTGATCCTCGTGCCGAGCCTGATCGGTATCGGCGGGGACATCGGCCGCATGACACGCGGCGTGCTGGCGTGGTTCGGATTTACGCCCGCCAGAAAGTCGGCATGAGCAATACGAGAACCGTCAGGATTTCCAGCCGGCCGAGCAGCATGCCGACGCACAGAATCCATTTTGCGGCATCGGGGAGCGCGGCGTAGTTGCCGACCGGGCCGACGATCTGCCCGAGTCCCGGCCCGACATTGGCAATCGCGGAGGCTGCGGCGGAGAGCGCCGTCACCGTGTCCAGGCCCAGCAGCGACAACAGCGTCGCAATCACCGCAAAACACAGCATAAAGAGAAAAAAGAACCCCATAACCGCGCTCGTGACGGTGTCGGGAATCGGCGCGCCGTTGTAGCGCTCGATGAACACGCCCTGCGGGTAGATCACCGACTGCAACCGGCAGCGGATCATCTCGAAGATCACCTGAAACCGGAAGATCTTGATGCCGCAGGACGTGGAGCCGGAGCAGCCGCCGATGAACATGAGCACGAAGAACATCACGATCGCCATACTGCTCCACGTGTCGTAAGCGGTCGTCGCGTAGCCGGTTCCGGTCATGATCGAAACCACGTTGAAGACGATCGTGATGTACCGGGTTTCGGCCGGCTCAGGCTGACTGGGCTGGTAGGCCATGATCGCGAGCAGAACGAAGATGGCGACGGTGCCAAAGAACCAGCGCACCTGGGAATCGGAGAAGACTGCCCCGCGTCCGCCCCTGATTTCCTTCAGATAGAGCACGAACGGCAGCGAACCGACGATCATGAAGACGATGGCCACGACCTCGATCGCAGGCGAGGAGAAGTACGCGATCGAGGCGTCGCGGGTGGAGTAGCCGCCCGTTGCAATGGTCGTCATCGAGTGCACGACGGCGTCGAAAATCGTCATCCCGGCCACGTGATAGGCGATCGCGCAAACGGCGGTGATGACGACATAGAGGGTGGTCAGCGATCCGGCGATCTGGGTGGCGCGCGGCATCAGCTTGCCTTCGGTTTCAAATCCCTCGACGCGGAACAACTGCATGCCGCCGACCTGGAGGATCGGCAGGATCGAAATCGCCATGACGATGATGCCGAGCCCGCCAAGCCATTGCAGCAGGCCGCGCCACAGCAGGATGCCCGGCGGTGCGTTGTTCAGATCGGTCAGGATAGTTGCACCGGTGGTGGTGATCCCGGACATGGATTCGAAGAACGCGTCGGTATAGCTGACGTCGAGCTGCGACCAGGCGAACGGAAACGCACCGAACGCGGTCAATGCGATCCACGAGATGTTGGTGAGCAGGAACGCCTGCTTGATGGAGAAGCTCTCGGTCCGGCCGCGGTTGGCGAAGGCGAGGCCGATGCCCACGAAAAGCGTCAGCGTGGACGATGCGGCAAAGATCTGCCAGTCGTCGTTGCCGACCGCCAGATCGTAGAGCGCGGGGATCATCATGGCGCAGCCGAGCGTCGCCAGCAGAACGCCGACGACAAGCAGAATGGGCCTGAGTTCAACCATGGAATCCCCCACCGGACCGATTCGATCCGCGAGAGGAGTCTATGCCAATCCGTGCGCGATATCCTAGGCCGAGAGCGCCCGGTCGATATCGGTGAGAAGATCGTCCGGATCCTCAAGCCCGATCGACAGGCGCAGCGATCCGTCTGTGATGCCGATCTCGGCGCGGCCCTCGGGCCCCAGGCGCTGGTGCGTCGTCGTTGCCGGATGCGTGACGAGGCTCTTGGCATCGCCGAGATTGTTGGTGATCTTGAAGATCTCAAGCCCGTTCATGAACCGGAAGGCGGCGTCCTTGCCGCCATCGAGTTCAATCGCCACCAGCGGGCCGCCGGCCGCCATCTGCTTTTTGGCGATGTCATACTGCGGGTGGTCCTTGCGGCCGGGATAGAAGACGCGGGCGGTCTTGGGATGATCGGCCAGAAAATCGGCAATCCGTGCTGCGCTGCTGCAAGACCGTTCGACCCGGACCGGCAGGGTCTCGAGCCCTTTCAGCATGACCCATGCGTTGAACGGGCTCATGGACGGTCCGGTGTGCTTGTAGAAGTCGTGCAGCGTGTCTTCGATATAGTCGGTGCTTCCGAGGACGATGCCGCCCATGCAGCGCCCCTGACCGTCAATGTGCTTGGTCGCCGAATAGACAACCACGTCGGCGCCGAGCTCCATCGGCCGTTGCAGCATGGGGGTGGCAAACACATTGTCGATGAAGACGAGCGCTCCGGCCTCATTCGCCAGCTTGCAGACAGCTTCGATATCCACCAGTTCCAGCGTCGGGTTGGTGGGGGTCTCGAAGAACACGGCGCGCGTATTGGGCCGGATGGCAGCCTCCCAGGCGGCCAGATCGCGGCCGTCGACAAGGGTCGTCTCGACGCCGAACTTCGGCAGCAGGTTTTCGATCACATACAGACACGAGCCGAACAGCACGCGTCCTGCCACCACATGATCGCCGGCCTTGAGGTGGGACATCAGGGCCGCTGTGACCGCGGCCATGCCGCTCGCCGTGCCGCGGGCGGCGTCCGCGCCCTCGAGCGCGCACATGCGCTGCTCGAACATGTGCACCGTCGGGTTGGAATATCGCGTGTAAACGAAGCCTTCCAGGTCGCCCTTGAACCGGGCTTCGGCCTGTTCGGCGCTGTCGTAGGCGTATCCCGACGTCAGATACATGGCTTCCGACATTTCCCCGAACTGGCTTCGCATGGTTCCGCCGTGTACCAGTGTCGTGGCTGGCTTCCATGCCTTGCTGCGGTCGGTATGTTCCTGTTTTTCAGCCATTTTCTGCTCCGTTCGATACGCATGACGCGTTTTCGCGCACAAAAAATCCCGGCCATGCTCTCGCAAAGGACCGGGTGTCGCGTACACGGCCTTTTAGCGAGTTGTTTAGCGTGGCTGCAAGCCGGCCGGCCCAAATCACCACGGTGAGGTGTGGATTAAGCAGATAAGCGGCCTTGGCGTCAAGGGAGTGTTGGTCTACACGAATTGCAGGAGGAGACTGGGCCATGGCTCTCGCCGACCAACATCCGACATCCGAAGCATTGCCGTCGGCGGGCTGCATTCTGCCATGCCAGGCGATCGAGGCATTGATCGCGGATGGCGGTATCGATCTTGCGATGCCCGTCGTTGACGGACAGATACAGCCCGCGAGCCTCGACCTTCGGCTTGGCGAGAAGGCCTTCCGGATCCGTGCGAGCTTCCTGCCCGGACCGGAAATGGCAGTCAGCGAAAAACTCCGCTCGCTCGCCCTCCACGAGATCGACCTGAAGGATGGCGCGGTTCTGGAGGTGGGATGTGTGTATCTCGTGCCGCTGCTGGAGGCGCTGAAGCTGCCTGACGGCCTCAGCGCGGCCTGCAACCCGAAGAGCTCAACTGGGCGGCTCGATGTCTTCACGCGCGTCATCGCCGACAGGGCGCAGGCTTTCGACCAGGTCGATGCGGGTTATGCCGGGCCGCTCTATGCCGAGATCTGCCCGCAGACGTTTCCGGTGCTGGTACGGACGGGTTCACGCCTGTCGCAGGTGAGATTTCGCGAAGGAGGCGTGTCGCAAACGGGTTCGGCTCCGGAACATGCCGGCGGCGTCGACCTCTCCGTCGACCTGGCGGGCGATCCGGACACCGGATTCATCGGCTATCGCGCAAAACGGCATACGGGCGTGGTCGATGTGGATGCGCCGGGCGCGTATGACACCAGTGATTTCTGGGAGCCGATTCACGCGGGCGGCCGAACAGGGCTGATCCTCGATCCGGATCAGTTCTATATCCTTGCCTCGAAAGAAGCCGTGACCGTTCCGCCGACGCATGCGGCGGAAATGATCCCGTTCAACCCGCTCGTCGGCGAGTTCCGTGTCCACTATGCGGGTTTCTTCGATCCGGGGTTCGGCTTTTCCGGCGCGGGGGGTGAGGGGTCGAAGGCGGTGCTTGAGGTGCGCAGCCACAAGGTGCCGTTCATTCTCGAGGACGGACAGATCATCGGCCGGCTGATCTACGAGCCCCTGACCGAGACGCCGTCACAGGTTTACGGGCAGGATATCGGCTCGCACTATCAGGCGCAGGGCCTCAAACTGTCCAAGCACTTCAAGTGAGCACGCGTCCGCGAGTTGCGGTCATCGGCACCGGCGGCACCATTTCCGTCGATGGACGGCACAGTCTCGATCTCTACGAGTATATGGACTTCGGCACCCGCCGGGAAATCGACGAAATCGTCGGGCGGTTCCCGGAGCTCTCGGAATTCGCCGAAATCGACCCGGTTGCGTTCCGATTGTTGCCGAGTTCGGCGGTCTCGGCGGCGGACTGGCTTGATCTCGTCAGACTGATCCACGACATCGCGGCAGGCCCCAATGCGCCGGACGGTTTCGTGATCACGCACGGCACGGCTACGCTTGAAGAAACCGCCTATTTCCTCAATCTGACACTCAAGGTCCCACAGACCGTCGTTGTGACCGGTGCGCAGCGTCCACTCAATGCACTCGGCAGCGACGCGGGTCCGAATCTGCTGTGCGCCGTGCGCGTCGCGGCCGCGGAAGAATCGCAGGGGCTTGGCGTTCTCGTTGTTTTCAATGAAGAAATTCACGGTGCGCGCGACGTGACGAAGACATCGACCAACAGATTGCAGACCTTTCAGAGCCGCGACCTCGGCGTTCTCGGCTATGTCGACGCCGATGGGCGCATCGCCATCTACCGCCGACCGGCGCGGCGGCATGCGCCCGGTGTTGAGTTCGATATGAGCGGGCTTGAGGACCTGCCGCGGGTCGACATCTGCATGACCTATGCCGGCGCGGACGGCGCGTCCATCCGTGCGTGCGCGGACGCCGGCGCGGCGGCGGTCGTGATGGCAAGCGTTGCGCCGGGCGTTATGACACCCGACCAGAACGACGCCATCGACGAAGCGCGGTCGCGGGGCGTCATTATCGTGCAGAGTACGAGGTCGGGGAGCGGCCGGGCGCTGCGGCGCGCGGTCATGAAAGACCGCTCGATCGTGGCGGCCGATAACCTGATCCCGCAGAAGGCGCGCGTTCTGGCAATGATCGGTCTCACCGTGACGCGCGATTCCGACCGGCTCCAGGACCTGTTCGACGTCTATTGAAATCCTTCGCGTGGCCGTCCGCTACGAGCCCATATAGGCGCCGCCGTTCACATGGATGATCTGCCCCGTGACATAGGCCTGCTCGGGCAGGCACAGGAAACGCGCCGCGGCGGCTATCTCCTCGACTTTTGCCTTGCGCGGCACGGGCGGCGGCGTCTCGCGGGGCGGTGCGGCACCCGCCGAAGCCGGACGGACCGTGTCGACGGCCCCGGGTGAAACGACGTTCGCGGTAATGCCGCGGTCGCCGAACTCGGCGGCAAGCGCGCGTGTGAAGCCTGTGAGGCCGGCCTTGCCTGTCAGATTGTTGGCGCGGCGTGAGAAGCCGACATGCCAGGCAATTCCGCCGAGGGTGACGATTCGCCCCCAGCCGCGTTCGACCATCATCGGCAATGTCGCCTGCGCGCAATGAAAGGCGCCGTCCAGGGAGATATCGATCACGCGCCGCCAATCCTCGTAAGTCATGTCGAGGAAATCGACCTGACCCCGGGCGGATGCGTTGGAGATGAGAATGTCGACGGCACCGAACTTATCCCGCCCGGCCTCGGCCATGGCGAGAACCGCCTTCCGGTCGGTCACGTCCGCCACGCAAACGAGGCTCTCCGCTCCATATTCTGTGACCTCTTTGGCGACGGCGTCCGCAGCTGAGCGGTCCTGCAAGGTGTTGACGATGATGTTGGCTCCGGCGTCGGCGAGAGAGAGGGCGATCGCGCGTCCGATGTTGCGTGCCGCACCGGTCACAAGCGCCGTCTTGCCGGCAAGCGGTTTGGTTTCCACCGTCGTGTCCTCCCGATCTGTCTTTTTTTGGTTTGGAATGCGTCTGACGTGTTCCGCAGACCATAGCGGGAATGGCCGGTCCCGCAATCAACGGAAAGGGTGTATCAGTTTTGCCGTTGCGATATGGAACGCACTTTCCGGCTTACCAGGATGCGAACCGCCACTCGAACATTTTGCGCCACCAGTAAAAGGCATCGGCAACCTGGCCTCGGACCTCGCATGTCCGCGCATTGTTGGAGAACTCGACAGCCTCGGCGATGGCTTTCTGTGCGCGTTCCTTGCCGGCGATGCTGGTGCCATAGACAGGTTCGCTGCACCCGGCGGCTCCCTCGAAGGCAGCGAGGCGTCTTCCGCTTAAATAATTGAAAAAACTGTTCAAATCGATCGAATAGACGATCGCGGCGTCGTTCTTGAAGAAATCCGCCACACAGAGCTCAAGGTAATACGACCAGATCGGCTGATCGTTGAAATAGCTCCACGCCTTCACCATTCGCACGAACGGCTTGAGGTTTGAATTCAGGTCCCGGTCGAGCGCATTCAACCAGGCGCTGTGCGCGCCCGGACTGATGCGCACCCATCGCCCGCGCGGTGCCGGGATGGCGTAGATATCGAACTCGCTTTCGGACGGCTGCACGAAAGCGGGAACGATATGATGGCGTTCGCTCAGTTTCTCACCGAAGGGTATGATGATGACGGGACGCCCATTGGCGATCGAAGTGTCGGGGAACTGGTTCTTGAGAACCGCGTGAACTTCATCCAGCGACTTGAGGGAATCCTCGAAGAGCTTTTCGGTCGGGATAACCGCGAAACAATCGGAGGCGCTGCAGCCGTTCACATGCGTGCCATGTCCGGTCGACCCGTAAGGCGCCAGATACTGCATGTCGAATTCCGACTTGAGGCAGCGCTCGATCGCCGTGAGATTGGCTTCCGCAGCGGCGGACTCGGTGTATTTCGGTGAAAGCGATGTGGCGAACTCCAAGAACCCGTCGTCTACGGTTCTCTCGGTCCTGCCGCCCGGCGCTTCGGGCGCACCTGTCTTCACGTCTGCCGGCAAGGAGCCTCCTGGCCACAGCGGGCCCTGTCCCGACCCTGTTCAGCGCACGCTCAGCACTCGACGCAGATAAAACGAAGTCATGATGAATCGACACTATACAACCGTTGATCCAGATCAAGGAAGCCTCATCCGGCCTCGCGAATATTTTATTCCGCAAGTTTATAGAGGGCTTTGAAAGATGACTGAGGGCGAAACCCTTTTTCTGGGAACGGTGGTCGTTGCGTTTATAATCTTCGCGCTGGTGCTCGCCTATGTGAGCTACCGCTCGCCGTAACGCAGGCTCACGCCGAACAGCTGCCGCCGCCGAGAACGCAGAACCGTGAACAATGCGGGTGGCACAGTTTGACCGCACCCCGGTTGAACATGCCGCCGTGCGCGCCGGCGGCCTCTTTCAGCGTCGACCCCATGTCGAAGGCCCGGTCATAGGGCAGGAGCGTGCAGGGCAGCACGGTCGGTCGGTCCTCGCCTTTCCGTTTGACGACCATTCGGCTGCTCGCGCACATCACGTCGGACGGTTCGACCCCGAGAAGGCGCCAGCAAGCGCCCGTGACCTCCGGAACGTCGAGCGTTGCGTCCATTTCGGGGAACAGCATGACGTTACCGCGATCTTGCGCGTCGAGGCGCCAGCCGCGCTGCGCAATGAGTCTCGCATAACCCTCGCGCGCGTCTTCCTCGTTTTCGTTCCAGCACGTTCTGCCGGCGATCGCGATGCGGAACCCGTTCTCCGACAGCCAGTCCACACCGTCGAGCGCCCTGTCCCACGTGCGCGGGCCGCGCTCCGTCTCGTGCAACTCGCGTGTGTAATGGTCCAGACTGACACGCAACGTCAGCTTCGAACCATAGGCCTCCAGCAACTCCAACAGTCCCGCCTTGATGTGTTTGCGCTGCATCGGTTGCATCGCATTGGTCAGGATCAGAACCTCGTGGCCGCGGGCGAGGGCGTCCTTCGCCATCGCCAGCATGTCCGGGTTCATGAAAGGCTCGCCGCCGGTAAAGCCGATCTCGTGGGTTCCCAGGTCCAGCGCCGCGATCTCATCCAAAAATGTGGCGGTTTCGTCGGCGCGCATGTAGACGAGCCGGTCGTTTTCCGGGCTCGACTCGATATAGCAGTTCGCACATTCGATATTGCAGAGCGTGCCGGTGTTGATCCACAGGGTCTCGAGCTGCTCGAGCGCTACCTGCGCGCGCGCCTGGCCGTCCGCGGTGAAATCCGGGTCCGTGAATTTGCCTCGCGACCGAACAAGCGTTCGTGCCTCTGTTTCGAAGGACATATCTGTCATGGCGGCGTGAGATGAGCTCCTTTTGTACGGCGCGGCGGACGCTAACATATTGATAGCTCGCCGATGATCACAACTTTATTACTCTTTTCTCGCCAATAATCCTGCGGCTTTCCGCTTTTATAGGCTCGTGATAAAACCGGAACACACAAGGTTCGCGGGTGTAGCTCAGTGGTAGAGCACGAGCTTCCCAAGCTCGGTGTCGAGGGTTCGATTCCCTTCACCCGCTCCATACGAACAGGTTGGTCGCCCGGATGCGTTTTGGCGCAACCGGGTCGTTCGGCCCGGGAGCTGGGACCACGATGAACGAGACCGTCCGACCGATTGATCTCACCTGCCGGGAGACCTTCGATCACTGGACTGCGGTGACCATTCGCTTTTCCGATCAGGACCCGCTGGGACATGTGAACAATGTGTCCGTCGCCGCCTATGTGGAGGCGAGCCGCACCATGCTCATCCGGCCGTTCCTTTTGCAGGACAAGTATCCGGAACTCGATTTCGCGCTGGTTCATCTCGAGATCGACTACAAGGGTGAGTTCACCTACCCGGGTATTGTCGACGTCGGCGGACGCCTGGAACGGGTCGGCACGAAATCATTCACCACGTCCTATGGACTTTTCACCGGCGACAAATGTGTGGCGACCGCGGGAAGCGTAAACTGCTTCTTCAATACCCAAAGACGTGAAAGCGTCGTCCCGCCAGATGACGTGCGGGCCCTGTTTGAGGAACGGATGGCGTCCCAACCCGTCTGAGCCGACCTCTTGGGGAGCCTCAGAACAGAAAGCCGTCTTCGATGGCGGATTTCGACCGTTCGCGCCGTGCGTTGGCGAGCGCGTGCGCCTTGAAAGTGGCCGCGCCGGGGCGGCGGGCAACGGTGGGGCGACTGCGCCGGCGCGCGGGACCGACATATTCGTTCGTGATCACGAAGGGTTGCGGGTTTGCCAGGATCGCGTGAATGCGGTCAAAAAGGCCTTTCGCGGCAATCGGTTTTGCCAGCATGGCATCAATGCCGGAATCGAGGACCTTCGAAACCTGCCGGTGATCGGGCGTGGCGGTTATCAGCAGGATCGGGACCTGGCGGTTTATGCAGTTGTCATCGAAGCGCACGAACTTCGCAAAGTCTGCCCCGTCCAGTTCACCCAGAAAAAAGTCAAGAATCACAAGATCGAAGGGCTCACCATAGATGAACTCGATCGAGTCGGGCACATCGCGCGCGAAGCGGATGTGATGGACGCCGAAGCCCCATAGCATTTCTCCGAGCAAACGGCGCATGAGCGCATGGTTCTCCACAACGAGAACCCGCAGGCGGGCAAAGTCGATCTTGGTCGAGGACATCGGGCCAGTTTACGCGGCGGAACCTGATCTCAATCGACCCTGCAGGAGGAAGGTTAACAAAGGGCTAGGAACAGTCTCCGGCACGCGCGCCCTCTTGCGGGGCGATAGTGCGCGGGTATGATGCGCCAATCATGATCGCCTCGAAACAGATGCGCACGTTCCTGGCCGTACTGGCACTGCTGCTTGTACCGATGGGAGCGCTCGTCGGGCAGGAACAGGCTTCGGAGGATGAGCCGGCGGTAGAGGTAGAGGTTCAGGAGCCGACGCTGCGCGTTCCCAAGCCCGACCTGCTGGACCTGGAGCAGATCCGCTTTGTGACAGACAACGACTACCCGCCGTTCAACTATCTCGACGAGGAGGGAGAGCTGACCGGCTTCAACGTCGATCTCGCGCGTGCCCTGTGCGATGAGCTTTCGGTCGAATGCTCGATCCGGCAGTTGCCGTGGAACCGGCTGCTCGAGGCGCTGCGGGAGGGTGAGGCGGACGCGGTCATCGCTTCGATGCGCGTCAGCGAAAGAGCTCTGCAACAGGCGGATTTCACCGACAGCTATTATCACACGCCGGCCCGGTTCGTGATGCTTAAGTCGAGTCCGATGAAGGCGGTAACGCCGGAGAAGCTCACCGGCAAGCGAATAGGCGTTGTCGGGCAAACTGCGCATGAGGCCTACCTTCGTGATTTCTTTGCGGCCTCGGACATAGTGCGGCACGCTACGATGGATGACGCGAAGGCTGCGCTGCGCAATGGCCGCGTGGATATGCTCTTCGGCGACGGCGTTTCACTGATGTTCTGGCTGAACGGGACGGACTCAAACGGGTGTTGCGAGTTTCGTGGCGGACCGTTCACCGAAAGCAAGTATTTCGGCGAGGGCATTGGTATTGCCGTTCGCAAGGGCAACCGCAAATTGCGCGACGCCCTCAACTACGGCCTGTTTCTTGTCCGCAGCGAAGGCCAGTTCGAAGAACTGCACCTGCGTTACTTCCCGCTCAGCTTCTTCTGATCGATGTCGTAGTTGGTGCCGCTCGGACGACGGAACGGCAGGCGAAGGCTCCAGCCCAGCCTGGTCGGATTGTCATTAAGGTGACTCTTCTGGCCGATGACCATGTCCACGTGACCATCGTGCGGCTGTGCCTTGTAGGTGCCGAACAGCTTGTCCCAGATCGACAGGCTGAAACCGTAGTTTGTGTCGTGTTCGCTGCGGTAAACCGAATGATGCACGCGATGCATGTCCGGTGTGACCAGAACCAGCCGGACGATGCGGTCGAGCCAGCCGGGCAACGTGATATTGGCGTGATTGAACATCGCGCATCCGTTGAGGATGACCTCGAACAGGATCACGGCCCATGGGGAGGCGCCGAGCGCCAGGACGACCGCGATCTTCCACAACATCGACAGCGCGATCTCGATCGGATGGAAACGCACCGCCGTCGTAACATCGAACTCGACGTCCGTATGGTGGACCTTGTGCAATCGCCAGAGGATCGGGAACTTGTGAGAGGCCACGTGCTGCGCGTAAATCGCCAGGTCGAGCACGACGATGGCGACCGGCAGGGCAATCCATTCCGGGCCGTTCAGCCAGTTCAGCAAGCCCCAACCGTTGGCCTGCGCCCATACGGCGGCAGCCACGGCGGCCACCGGAACGGCTAGCAGCGCCATCAGCCGCACGACTGCCGCATCTATGCCCGCGATGGTCAGGTTGGTGATCCAGCGCCGCCATTTTGTCTCACGGGGCATGCGTCTGGGGATCACCAGCTCCAGCAGGGCCATGATCAACAGGATGCCCAGGAATGCGCCGAGCCGGAGTGCGGTCTCGCTGATGCCATATGAAGCCAGTGTGTCCATGAGCGCCTATATAACGTGGCAGCGCCGTCCCTTGGATGAGATATATTATCTCATGGCGGTCAACTTCCTGAGAGATGGTGCACCGGATGCGTCCACGCATGTGCTTCTGGCGCATGGCGCCGGGGCGGCCATGGACACACCGTTCATGACCGGGTTTGCGCAAGGCCTGGCTGCGCGGGGTTTCGCGGTTGCCAGGTTCGAGTTCGCCTATATGGCGGGGCGTCGGCATGGAGGGAGCAAACGGCCGCCGCCGCGTGCGGAGCGGTTGATCGAGGAATATATGCAAGCCATCGGTGCGCTCGGCTCCACGGGCCGATTGATCATCGGCGGAAAGTCGCTCGGCGGACGCGTTGCGAGCCTGATTGCACAGGATGAGTTCGACGCAGAACGCGCCGCCGGGCTGCTGTGCCTCGGATACCCGTTTCACCCGCCCGGACGCCCGGAGAAACTGCGAACCGCACATCTGATGAATCTGACGATCCCTGTGCTGATCGCGCAGGGCACCCGCGATCCTTTTGGCGGGTCAACAGACGTACCCGGCTACAGCTTGCCGCAATCGGTTACGGTCCACTGGGCCGAAGACGGCGATCACAACCTCGTGCCGCGAAAGAAAACGGGACTTTCGGCAGAGCAGAACCGGAATGCGGCGTGCGACGCCATTGCCGCGTGGGCGAAGCATCTGAAAACTGCCCGATGAGGTGCTTGGGCCGGATCGCGGCAAAGCCAAACGGCGCTGAGATCTGCATGCGAGTCATAGGGCTCACGGCGAGTTCAACCCAACCACTTTGCCGGACGGGCTCCGAACCGATAAGCTTTCGTTGGAGGAAGATGCAGCTCATGTTTCGGCATATCGGGGTCTGGTTCTATCTGGCCGCGCTCTGGAGCGGAGTGTTCGGTTCGGATCAGCGTGCCTACGCGCAAGGTGCGATCCCTGTCGATCTGGAACTCGTCCTGGCAATTGACACGTCCGGAAGTGTCGACAGCAGGGAATACAAGTTACAGATCGAAGGATTGGTGAAGGCGTTCCGGGATCCTGCCGTTATCGCCGCGATTATCGGCACCAGCCCGTCGGGCGGCATCGCCGTGACGGTCGTGCACTGGAGTTCGGTCAACGAACAACGTCAGGTGGTGCCCTGGTCCGTGCTCAAGGATCAGGTGACGGCGCACGCCTTTTCAGATGCGATTGCGGCGAGCGAGGAACGCAGTTTCGGCGACAGCACCGGGATCGGCGGGGTTCTCAGATTCAGCGAACGGTTGATCCGGCGAAACGTCTATGAAGGGCGGCGCAAGTCGATCGACGTGTCGGGCGACGGTGCGAACAACTCGGGCATTCCGCCTGAACTGGTGCGGGACATGGTCACGAACGAGGGGATAACGGTGAACGGCCTGACCATCCTGACCGATGAGCCGTTCCTGCATCATTATTATTTCGAACACGTCATCGGCGGTGCCGGGGCGTTTGTCATGACCGTTGCCGACTACACGGACATTGTGGTGGGCATGCGCAACAAGCTGCTGCGGGAGATCTCCGTCAATATCGCTGCCGGGCCCGAGCCGCAAATGCTGACGGTCCGGCCATAGAGCATCATGCGTTCAGATTGATGCGTTTCGTCGCGATATCTGAACGCATAAAGATGCTCAAACACTTTAAGATATAGAGCAAAGTTATCCGATTAGGTTGAAACAGGGTGAGTCAACCTAATCGGATTTTGCTCTAGAAGAGGCGTTCTGTGAAAAAGTTCGGCGGTGCCCGGAGGCTGGGCACCGCCGTCAGGTCAGCTGCTGGGGAGCAGCCGGTCAGCCGCCACGTGGTCCCATGCCACCACGGGGGCCCGTGCCGCCGGAGTTCTAACGCCGATCACTGTTATCAGCACCAGAACCTTTGTGCCGGCCGCGCTTTCTGTCTTTCATGTCGAGCACGCCGTCTTCGTTGCGATCCATGCGCGCCACCACCGATGAGAACGGTTCCAGGTATTCCTCAACCGTGATGCCGGCATCGCCGTCGGTATCGATGCGCTGGAAGCCGCGGACCTTGCGCCGATCGGTGAACTCGACCCAACGGGCCTTGAACTCAGCCAGGTCCAGCTTGCCGTCCTTGTTCGCGTCGTGCTTGGCGAAGATGTCCTTGCGCGTCGTGTCGATCTCCTCCTGGGTCAGCTTGCCGTCGTTGTTGGCGTCGTAGCGCTTCATCAACCAGCCCGAACCCTTACCACGACCCTTCTTACCGCGACGGTCCTCGGCATCGAGAACCTTGTCGTCATTACGGTCCCGCCGCGCGACGATGTTCTTCATCGGCGCCTGATACTCTTCGAGCGTGATCACGGCGTCACCGTCCGTGTCGATGCGCTGGAAGGCGCGCACCATGCGCCGGTTGGTGAAATCCACCCAAAGCGTCTCGAACTCTTCAAGGCTGAGCTTTCCGTCCTTGTCGGCGTCGTGCTTGGCGTGCAGGTCCTTGCGGGTCGTGTCGACCTCTTCCTGGGTCAGCTTGCCGTCGTCATTGGCGTCGAAGCGGGCGATGGTGCGGTACATGGCCTTGCCGCCGTGCTTGCCACGCTTGTGCCAGCCGGCGTGCTTTGCTTTGCCGTGCTTTCCGGCGCCGTGGTAGCCGCCGCCATAGGAGCCGCGAGAGTCCGCGACTGCGAGGGTTGAGAGGCCGGCGACGCCCGCGACGGCGGCCGCGCCCGCCATCAATGCGAGTGTTTTGCGTTTACGCATAAAATATTCTCCTTGAAAGTTGCCGCGAGAACCGGACAACCCGTTTCCCATGTGGACGTGAAACGGGCCAGTGCACGTCAATCCGTTGCGCCGGGACCCGGCATTTTCATTACGTTTTGGTAAGTTGCGGAGCCGTCTATTCGGCAGCCGCGGCCTGCGTTCGTGCCGGAATGGCACGTGGAAGAAACAGCACCGCGAGAAGAATGAATGTCGCCAAGACTGCAAGCAGCATGAACAGACGGTCAAAGCCCCAGTTGGCGTGAATCCAGGCGATCATGGGGATGGATGCCGACAGGGCGGAAAAGGTGACGATATAGCGGAAAGCGAAGACACGGCTGCGCCATTCGCTGGCGGCAATCCGGCCGACGAGCACGTCGTTGATCGGGATTTGCCCGAACGCGGCCAGCATAAAGGCGACGGAGACGATCAAGGCCGCCCAGTTGTGCAGCCCCGGCATCAAGGCGAAGAAAATGGCCTGCAACGCGGCGACGCCCAGGAAGACCGAACGCGCCGAATGCCGGTCAAGCAGGTATCCGACCACAAGTTGGGCCAATGCGGCGAGCGAGAAGACCAGGAACGCATACCAGCCGACAAGGGTCGCCGATAACGCCAGCTCGCCGAGCCGCTCGTCGAAAACCTTGGGCAGGGCGAATGTCGTGGACTGGAAGACGATGCCGCCAAGCGCCGTGGTGAAGAGGATAATGGCGAAGATCCGTACCAGCGGCATGCCCTGATAGCTCGATGCGACCGACCCGCCCGACTTCTTCTTCGGGGCCGCCCGGTTTCGTTCCGGCGCAATGCCGATAAGCCAGATATAGGCGATACCCACAAGGATCGAGACCACTCCGGGCCAGACGAACGCGGAACGCCATCCGGTATAATCGATCATAAACCCGGTGATCAGCGCGGCGCTGGCAACACCCAGATTGCCGTAAACGCCATTGATGGCGATCGGCAGACCGGTCCTGTCACGGTCTTCGATAACGAGCGGAATTCCGACCGGGTGATAAATGGCCGCGAACACGCCCATGGCAAATAGCGCCAGGCCGATCTGCATCGGCGTCTCGGCCAGGGCGGTCAGGATCGAACACACACCGATGCCGATGAAGAACACGGCCATCATGCCGCGGCGGCTCCATTTGTCGGCGAGCCAGCCGGCGGGGATGGCGCAAACGCCAAAGGCGATGAATCCGGGCGTCGCGTAAGGGATGAGTTGCGCGTAGGACAACCCCCACTCCCGCGTCAGGGTCAGGGCCGCCACCGTCGCGAACACGAGCATGAAGAAGTGATCGAGAAAATGCCCGATATTCAAAAACGCGAAGTGGATGCGCTGCTGCGACATGCCCGGGGTCCTTCAGACTTTGATTCTGTTGATTTCGAAGGGAATTTTAGGTCTGGCGAACTAACGATGTCATGCCAAAAGCTGTCGATTTTCAGACACCCGGGTTTGCCTGTCCGCAAGGGACTGATCTGCGCCCGCGGATTTCTGCCCTGAAAGCTGTGGAGAACGTGCACTGTTGTGCGGCCGTCCCGTCACGACATCGCGCCATTGTGCTCCTATGGTGTTGAGCAGGTGACGGTCGCGAGCGCTGGCGTGATCCGTGGCACCGAACCCGTCGGTTGCCTCCAGATGTGCACGCGCCGAACTGCGGCCCGAACCGGAACGACGGGACGAAACCTCGGATTTCTGCCGGGCACGGTTTGATCACTTGTCAGTTTTTCGATACTATTTTGATTGATGTCGAGTAGTGGACCAGACGACCTGCCGGACGACCTGCCAGATGGCCTGTATGTCCGCAGCACGGACCCCGATGATTACCAGGCTGTGCCGCGCGCCATCGCCGCCATGGCCAAGAGCTTTTCCGCCGGTGAGACGATCCCGCCGCATGCCCATGAGCGCGACCAGGTTCTATATGCTATTGAAGGTGTGATGCGCGTCGCGACGGCGCGGGAAGCCTGGATCGTGCCGCCGCATCGTGCACTCTACGTCCCCGCCGGTCTCGAACATGGCGTGGCCCTCAGGGGCAATGTGGAGATGCGCACCCTCTACATCCGTCCCGGCTCACATTTCGAACTTCCCGAAACGCCGGTGGTCCTGGACATCTCTCCGCTGCTGCGTGCACTCATTCTGGCGCTTCTCGACGAGCCGCTGCTCTATGACGAGCACGGGCGCGGCGGCTGGCTGGCGTCGCTCATACTCGATGAACTGGCACGTGCGCGGCGTCTTCAGCTGGTCATTCCGATGCCGCGTGATGACCGTCTCAAGCGGCTTTGCAAGGAATTGCTGGACGATCCCTCGCGAAGCGAAACGCTCGACCAATGGGCCGAGGTAGCCGGTGCCAGCGCGCGGACCCTGTCGCGGCTTTTCGCCAACGAAGTCGGGCTGACTTTTGCGCAATGGCGCCAGCGCGTGCGCTTCCACAACGCCATGGAGGCGATCGTGCGCGGCGAGCCGATCGGGCGGGTCGCGCATGCCAACGGCTATGAGAGCGCCAGTGCGTTTACAGCCGCGTTTCGCAAGGCCTTCGGCGTCACGCCCGCGAAACTTGCCCGGTGAGCGGCACCCGCCGAAGGATCCGCATTCTGAAAGGGTCGCAAAAGAAACGGCGCTGCCGAGTGGATTTGCCGGTCGTGCCAGGGCCGTCAGTGGCCGGTCAGACGCCGAAGATCTCGCGTGCCTCGTCCGGCGTGGCGACCTCGGCGCCGATTTCCCGGATGATCCGTGCCGCCCGCTCCACCAATGCCGCGTTGGACGGGGCCAGAACCCCCCGCTCCATGTACAGATTGTCCTCCAGGCCAACGCGCACATGTCCGCCGGAGATGACCGTCGCGGCGACGATGGGGAACTGGTGCTGCGAAATGCCGAACGCCGACCAGACCGCGTTCGGGGGCAGCATGTCGCGCATATGCAGGAGCGATTCAGGCGTTGCCGGGGCGGCGTAGGAAATGCCGAGGCAAAGCTGGAACAGCGGCGGCTCTTTGAGATGACCCTCCGCAATCAGGCGGTTTGCCAGAACGATATGGCCGGTGTCGAAGGCCTCCAGCTCGGGCTTGACGCCGGCGGCGGTGATCATGTCGCCCATCTCGCGCAGATGCTCGGGCGTGTTGACGAACACCTGCTCGCCGAAATTGAACGACGCCACGTCCAGTGTGCAGACCGGCGGTTTGATCGACAGAATGTGTTTCACGCGCTCCGCCGGGCTCTTCAGCGTGGTGGAGGGATCAGGAACGGCCGGGTCGTCCTTGCCGGGAACGAACCGGGCGCCCGGCCCGGTGGTCAGATTGATGATGATGTTGCTGCCGGACGCCTTGATGCGGTCAACCGTCTCCGCATACAGGTGCTCCTCCATGCTGGCAAGCTTGGTTTCCGGGTCCCGCACGTGGATGTGTGCGACCGACGCCCCCGCATTCGCGGCGTCGATCGCCGAGGTTGCGATCTCCTCAGGCGATGCGGGTATGGCAGGGTTCTTTGCACAGGTGTCCTGCGAGCCCGTAAGCGCGCAGGTGATGACAACTTTCCGCGACATTGTGTTTTTTCCTCGGTCCGGCCTTGTTGTTTTTATTGTCGTTTTTTTGCCGTCGGCTTGGCCTTACAGGGTCGCGTGCCGGGCGCGGGCGCCGCGTTCGATGCCAGCCATGATCAACTTGTCGAGCTTCAGTGTTTCGCCGATCAGCGCGAGCAGCCGCAACTCTTCCTGCGTGACCTTGAGATCGGCCGCGGCCACTTCGACGGCAAGGGCGTAGGCGGTTTCACGGAGCTTTTCCGGAACCGATGTGCCGATCCGCGCAAGGGTCTCATCGAGGCCGTTCGAGCTCGACAGCATCTCGCCGCAGTTTTTCGCGGTTTCCATCAGGTTGTCGGCTTCGTAGTCGGAGAAGATCGGAAGATGCGACACCATCTGTCCGATACGGGTGAATTCGGAATCGGTCATATGACGGTCGACCGCCGCCATTGCGACCATGACGTAAATGAGCGCTTCGTGGTGGTTCAGGTTCGGCATGAGCGAGGCTCCCGGAGTGCGGCTTTTGCGAGATATGTTTCCTTGAGCGAGCAGATGTAGAGATTGCGTCGGATTGGTCAAGGTTTGTATGTGCCGTAATTGCCCCATGCGTCAACCGGCGATGGCCCGTCTGAAGATTGACGCATACCGGCCACACGCATAGGTTCGCCCCCATCATGGGTGACGTTTTCAACCAGAAGTCCGCAGACCTTGCCAGGGACAGCAAGGCATGGCCGTTCGACGAGGCCCGCAAACTGCTTGCGCGCCTCGAAAAGCTGCCGAACCGCCCGGAAACCGTGATGTTCGAGACGGGGTACGGTCCTTCCGGCCTTCCGCATATCGGCACGTTCGGCGAGGTCGCGCGCACGACCATGGTCCGATACGCGTTTCGCGTGCTGACCGGGGACGAATGGCCGACGCGGCTCATCTGTTTCTCCGACGACATGGACGGCCTGCGCAAGGTGCCTGACAACATCCCGAACGGGCACATGATCGCGCCGCACCTCGACAAGCCGCTCACCTCGGTGCCCGATCCGTTTCAGACCGACACCAGCTTCGGCGCCCACAACAACAACCGCCTGAAGGCGTTTCTCGACACGTTCGGGTTCGACTACGAATTCTTCTCGGCGACGGAGTGCTACCGGTCCGGGCTGTTCGACGAGACCCTGCTGAAGATTCTCGAGAACTACGACAAGGTGATGAACGTGATCCTGCCGACGCTCGGCGAGGAACGGCGCAAGACCTACTCGCCGTTTCTTCCGCTGTGTCCGCGCACAGGGCGCGTCCTGCAGGTGCCCATGATCGCGCGTGACCCGAAGGCGGGTACCGTGACCTATGTCGATCCGGAAACGTCTGAGGAAATGACCACGCCGGTCACCGGCGGTGCGGTCAAGTGCCAGTGGAAGGCGGACTGGGCCATGCGCTGGGTCGCGCTTGGCGTGGACTATGAAATGGCCGGGAAGGACCTGATAGACAGCGTCCGCTTGTCGGGTGCGATCGCGCGCATCCTCGGAACCGTTCCGCCCGAAGGGTTCTCTTATGAGCTGTTTCTCGATGAGAATGCGCAGAAAATCTCCAAGTCCAAGGGCAACGGCCTGACGATCGACGAGTGGCTCACCTATGCCTCGCCGGAAAGCCTGGCGCTGTACATGTTCCAGAGCCCGCGCAAGGCGAAGCGCCTGTATTTCGACGTGATTCCCAAGGCGGTCGACGAGTATCTGGCGCATCTCTCAAGCTATCCCGACCAGGATCAGGACAAACAGTTGGCAAACCCCGTGTGGCACATCCATTCCGGAAAGCCGCCGCGGGCCGAACTGCCGATCAGCTTCAATCTGTTGCTTAATCTCGTCAGCGCGTCGAACTCCGAGGAGCCGCAGGTGCTGTGGGGCTTCATTCAGCGTTATGCGCCGGGCGCGACGCCGGAGGAGCATCCCTTGCTGGACCATCTGGTGGGGTACGCCATCAGGTATTTCCATGATTTCGTCAGGCCCGCGAAGAAGTATCGCACGCCAAACGACGTGGAGCGGGCGGCCCTGTCCGATCTCGACGCCCGGCTTGCCCGCGTGCCGGAGGGGGCGAGCGGCGAGGACATCCAGAATGTGGTCTACGAAGTCGGCAAGGCGCATGACTTCGAAAACCTGCGTGACTGGTTCAAGGCGCTTTACGAGGTTCTGCTCGGCCAGTCTCAGGGACCGCGGTTCGGCAACTTCGTGGAACTTTACGGGGTGAAGGAGACCCGCACCCTGATCGAACGCGTGCTCAAGGGCGAAGACCTTAGCGCCGCGTGATCGTGCTAGGGTTGCGCGAGGCCATGTGAGCGAAGGGGGGCGCAAATGCGCATAGAAGCCATTCCCGTCGGCCAGAACGCGCCGTACGATGTCAACGCGATCATCGAAATTCCGCACGGCGGCGTGCCGATCAAGTACGAGCTCGACAAGGAATCAGGCGCGATGGTCGTCGACCGCTTCCTGCACACGCCGATGCACTACCCGGCCAACTACGGGTTCCTGCCGCATACCCTGTCGGAGGACGGTGATCCGGTCGACATCCTTGTCGTCGGTCAGGTCCCCGTCATGCCGGGGGCGATCCTGCGTTCACGGCCCATCGGTGTGCTCGTCATGCAGGACGAAAAGGGGCTCGACGAGAAGATCCTCGCCGTGCCGCACGATGACCTTTCGCCCTTTTATCGCGATATCTCCTCCTACCGTGACTTGCCGGAAATCCTGATCAACCAGATCGGCCACTTTTTCGAGCACTACAAGGATCTGGAGAAGGACAAGTGGGTCAAGGTCGTGCGCTGGGGTGAGGCGGAGGAGGCGCACGCCTTCATCCGTGACGCCATCGAGCGCGACAAGGCGTGATAGCCTTACGTCGGCTGGGACAGCCTCACTTGCAGATGGTAACCTGCGGCCATAGGCAGTTTGGGGATGGCCATGACATTCGCGGATGCAGTCAGGACATGCTTCTCGAAATATACGACCTTTTCCGGTCGCGCCGCGCGCCCCGAGTACTGGTGGTGGGTGCTGTTCGCAACGGTGGTGAGCCTGATCACCAACATGATCGATGCTTATGTGATCGCGCCAGCCTTGGGACTGCCGCCGTTTGGTGAGGGCTCCGGGCAACCGCTCAGCCTGATTGTCGGCCTCGGACTGCTTTTGCCGGGCCTTGCGGTGACGGTCAGGCGGTTGCATGACATCGACCGGTCGGGGTGGTGGGTCCTGATCGTGTTCATCCCCGTTATCGGCCTGCTCGTGTTGATCTACTGGATGGTTCAGCCGGGAACCGAAGGCGAAAACCGCTTTGGTCCGGGCCGTGTTCTCGAGGCGGAATTCTGAGCCTGAACGCGAACCGCTCGACAGGGCCGGGTTCCCGCCAACTGCTTGACGTACATCAAGGAAATTGGCCTTTAATCGTCGGAATATGCCAGGCTTTCAGAGCAATCGGGGAATTGTGACATGAACACCATTCTTGTGCCGACAGACGGATCCGTTCCCGCGGAAAAGGCGCTCGACCTCGCCCTCGATCTGGCGGAAATGCGTGGCGCCGACATCAAGGTCCTGCACGTTCTGCTGCGGGACAAGGAGCCTGATGAGCTTCTGCGTCTGCCTGAACTGGCGGTTGCCGACGAGCACGTGGCGGAGGAGCTTGCCGCGCTTGCCGGGGAACCGGAAACACCCCATTCGGCGGAAGAGCTGATGGCCGAGCGCGGTGCGCCGGATCGTCCGGTGAGTGAGGACCTGCTGCGGTCAATCGGCGAGCACGTGCTCAACCGGGCGACGATCCGCGCGTCGGCGCGCGGCGTAACGGCGCAGGCTCTGCCCCTTGGCGATGGCACGGCGGCGGAGGCGATCGCGTCGGCGGCCGACACGGAGGGCGTGGACACCATTGTCATGGGCACCCGCGGCCTGCGCCAGATCGAGGCGGTGGCGTTCGGAAGCGTGTCGCAACAGGTGTGCCGGCTGGTCAAGTGCACCTGCGTTGCGGTGCATTGAGCGGAGCTAGAGCCTATTCGGTCAAATCCGAGTCAATTCTGTTTCTCGATTGGCGTGTGCGATCCGTCGCCGAAACGGGCGCGGCGCGATGCTAGCGTATCGGGCAAGGCCGTTTCGCCGGCGGGCGTCGGCCAATCGGAAACCCTTTTCGGGACGGGCGGTTTTGCGCCAATCCCGGCGCAAAGGCCCTCGCCTGTACGCCCGGGTACGCGCCACGAGCCTTTACTTGATCCTGTCGCAAAATCGCTCCGTCAGAATGGCTCCGATTTGACCGAATAGGCTCTAGCCTTTCGGCCGGTCCGGGACCCGTGCGAGTTCCAGAATGAGCTTGCGGCGGACGGCTTCGGCGAAGCGCGTCGCACTGTCGGCGGTTATGACGAAGCTGCCCGGGCCGCCGATGATGCGTTTCGTGAACGCCTCTTCCAGATCGTAGGCGACAGGGCGTCCGCTGCAGTCGTCGGCGCGGCACAGGACGGCCAGCCCGTTGATGGTGATGCCGGCGGCGAGGGCCTGTGCGCGGCCGTCCTCGATCGGAATGCCGGACCAGTTGTTGGCGCTGTCGGCGGAAAAGTCGATGATCTTGCGCAGGCCGTCATAGTCGTTCTGCGTGATCTGGCGGGTTCCTTCGGCGAGTGCCGCGCCGATGGCGTTCATGCCGTAGGTCACGCGCTCACGCGCCATGAGGGTGCGCGCGAAAACGTCCGCGCTCGCTGCCCCGTCAACCACCATCCACGGTACGACCGGGTCCTGCGAGCGGTGGTCGGCCCACTCGATGAAGGTGACGGCAATCTTCCCCAGGGCACCCCGCGCGATGGCCGACAGCACCTCGGGATGCCGCATGGCGTCCGCATAGCCCTGACGCTGGAACTCGATTTCCGCATCGTCGATGGAAAGGGACGCATCCGCGAGGAACACGAGTTCCACATCCACCTGTTCACGCGCATCTGCCGGAACCACGATCGGAGCGCATAGGCTTGCCAACACACAGCCAATCCATGCGAGTTTCCGGAGTGCGCGCATAGACTTGCCCTGGCTCCTTACGTGGCCTTCTCCAGCCCGAACCGCTCGGTGATGCCGGCGAACATGGCCTTGCGTTCGCGTTGCGAGAGGCCGAGCGCCTTGGCGATGTCGCCCAGGCACGATGTCTCGGCCTCGGTCAGGGCATGGTCACAAATGGTGACGAGAAAGGCGCCGGCGAGAATATGCTCCTTCGACGTCTCGCTGACGCCGCGTGCCTTGGCGATCTCCCCTAAAGCGGCTTTCTTGTCACGTTCGACCAGTTCCGCGGCATGAATGACAGGGTGGAAGTTCATCTCCTCGCCGGACATCCGGCCGAACAGGTCGGACACGAACTTCATCTCGCGGTGATCGATGCTGCCGTCGGACGAGGCTTCCAGCAGCATCGCCGTCCACAGCGCATGGCGGCTGACTTCGACCTCCTCGGCGGGCAGTTTCGACCATCCTTCCAGCAGGTTGGAGGTAAGCGCCTGCTGGCGCTCAACGAGCGTTTCCTCGCCGGTCTGCTGGATCGTGAACGGACTGGGGAGTGTCTTGGCCAGCTTCTTGTAACGCCGGTAGACAATGAACAACGCGATACACGGAATCAGGATCGCCGCGACGATGACGCAGGCGGCGATGAGCGGAAACAAATGTGAATCGAACATGCGTGCTTCTTTTCAGATCTGCGTGGAGCGCTGAGAGATCGGATCGCGGCACGAAGCCCCGCGCGCGGCTTCGCCCCCACATGCCCGCGCTGATCTCGGAGATTAGTCGGATTCAGGGCCGAGCGCTAGGAAAGGACGCGTTGTGCAGGGCGGTCCGCACGCCGCTTTTGCGCTTGAAGAGGCCGCCCTGGTGTGTGCCAGGGCGTTTGGCGCAAGTCCTTAAAATTGATCGAAAATTCTACTCGTATTTGCGCCGCGGCTTTGACGGCGCGCTAAGGCGCGTCTGGTATAACGCGCCGTGGAATGGGGCTGGTGCCGGGCGACCGGGCAGACCCGCCCGTGCCGGTACGGCCCATATGTGCCGGAGGGACGCATGGACACGTCGTTTCTGTCCAACAGCGCACGAACGGGTATTCAGCGGCTGAAGTCGTTCAACGACCTGTTCGGCCGGACATCGGAACGTCTCGCCACGGGGCTGAAAATCAACCGGGCGAGCGACGATCCGACGGCCTTCTTCACAGCCAAGGCATTCAACTATCGTGCAGGGAATCTGAATCGCGCCATGGACGCGGTCAGCACCAAGATCGGCGCAGTCAAGGCCGCCGAGGCTGGCGGCCGGGCGCTGCAACGTCTCGTTCAAGTCGCCGAGGGCATCGTCAATGCCGCCGCCGCGCTCCCCGCACCCGATCCCACGGCAACCGGCAGCGTCGATGTCGCGGCACAGTCGGACGTGACGAACCTTGCCGGCGTCTCGGACGGCGACCAGTTCTCCGTTCAGATCGGCACCGACGCGGCGGCGACCGTGACCGTCAACAGCGGCGATACGCCGGATGACCTTCTGGCACGGCTCAACGCCGTCGATAACGTGTCGGCACGTCTCACCAGCGGCGGCGAACTGCAGATATCCTCAACCAATGGCGAAAACCTCGTTCTGAGCGAAGTTTCGGGCACACCGCTTGCCGGGCTCGGTATTTCGGCAGATACATTCGACCAGAGCACGGGAACGAGCCCGGCGCGCGCCGCCAAGGCGGCGGAATTCGACGCGGTGTTGACGCAGATCGACCAGTTGGCAGGCGATTCATCGTTCCTCGGCGTCAACCTGCTGACCGGCGACTCGCCCGTCGTGCAGTTCAATAAAGACGGATCGTCCTCCTTGACGCTTCAGGGCGTCAATTTCGACGTGGCCGGTCTCGGCATCTCCCCCGCGGCCAACGGCTTTCAATCCGATGCCGACATCTCGGCGGCGCGGGCCGATTTGAAGGGTGCGCTCGGATCCCTGCGCGTGCTTTCCTCACGGTTGGCCACGGAACTGTCGGTGATCGACATCCGCAACGATTTCAACGCCAGGCTCCGCAACACGCTGCAGAGCGGCGCGGCGAAGCTGACCTTGGCCGATTCCAACGAGGAGGGGGCCAACCTGCTTGCCCTTGAGACGCGCACCAGTCTCGCGGCGGCGAGTTTCTCCATCACCCAGCGGTCGGAAGCCGGCGTCCTGCGGCTGTTTGGATAGCGGGTGAATGCGCGCAACCGGATTAATCATGCCGTGAAGCAGGAATTGAGCCCGGTTCGCTTTGGAACCTACTCTCTGCCCGTTGAGCAGGCCGCACGATTTTTGAGCTCTCTTGGGAGGATCGACATGAAAAACCTGACTGTCTTCTGCACCGCCGGCGCGCTTGCCGCGCTGCTGCTGGCGGCGCCTGCTTCGGCTGGCGGCGATCCCGATTATCGCGATCACGGCAAGGGGTACGACTATCAGTCCTACAAGGACGGCTATGCCTATCACCCGCGCAAACCCGCCTATGCCCCAGTTTACCACTACACCGGCCCGAC
>JANQLP010000236.1 GCA_028280515.1 Hyphomicrobiales bacterium | reverse complement strand
AGCATCATGCGTTCAGATTGACGCGCTTCGTCGCGAAATCTGAACGCATAAAGATGCTCTAACACTTTAAGATATAGAGCAAATTTATCCGATTAGGTTAGAACAAGGTGAGTCAACCTAATCGGATTTTGCTCTAGGAGACGGAGCCGGCCATTACGGTCCGCACCGGGGGCGCGGAATGAAGATCGAAAAGCCATATCTGCTGTTTCTTGGCGATGCTGCCGACCAGCTCGCCGCGAAGACCGCCATCGGCATCTGTGACTGGCATCCGGAAAACTGTGTCGGTCAGTTCCGTATGGAGGGGTGCAACGCAGATGCCGGGCTTGAGGATATGACAATCAAGCAGGCGGTGGACGCCGGCGCGAAGACACTTGTGATCGGCGTTGCGAACCGCGGCGGCGTGATATCGGACGCCTGGATCGATGTCCTCAAGAGCGCACTGAATGCCGGTCTCGATCTTGCGGCCGGGTTGCACAACAAACTCGGGGATATTTCGGTGCTTGAGCGGACGGCGAAGCGCAAGAAGCGCCAGATCTTCGATGTGCGCCATTCAAGCGAGACCTTTCCTGTCGCCAACGGAGAAAAGCGGTCCGGAAAGCGGCTCCTGCCCGTCGGCACCGACTGTTCGTGCGGCAAGATGTACACAGCACTTGCCATCGAGAAGGAAATGCTCGCGCGCGACATGAAGGCGACGTTCCGCGCGACAGGTCAGACGGGAATCCTCATCACTGGCGAAGGCGTGTCGGTCGATGCCGTCATCGCCGACTTCATCTCCGGGGCCATCGAGGCGATCTCGCCGGCCAACGATGCCGATCACTGGGACATCATCGAAGGGCAGGGCTCGTTGTTCCATGCCTCCTATGCGGGCGTCTCCACGGGGTTGCTGCACGGCGCGCAGCCGGATGCCCTGGTGCTGTGCCATGAACCCACGCGCACGCACATGCGCGGGCTGCCGCACTATCCCTTGCCTGGGCTTGAGGACTGCATGGAAGCCAATCTGCAGGTTGCGTCGCTGACCAACCCGAACGCCAAGTTCGTCGGCGTTTCGATAGACACATCGCGACTGGGCGAGGACGAGGCATTTGCCTTCCTCGCCCAGATCGGTACGCGGCTCGGCCTCCCCGCGGTCGATCCGGTGCGCACCGGCGTGGACGTAATCGTCGACGGCCTCATCTGATGACATCTCTGGACGTCACGGTCGAGACGTGGCCGGTGCGCGGCGCGTTCACGATCTCGCGCGGCTCGCGTACCGAAGCGACCGTCCTCGTCGCCCGGTTGTCGGACGGCGATGCGCAGGGGCGCGGGGAGTGCGTCCCGTATGCGCGCTACGGCGAAAGCGTGGAGAGTGTGAAGGCGCAGATCGAGGATGTCGCGGACCGCGTCGTATCGGGTCTCGACCGGCGGGAGCTTCAGGATATCCTGCCGCCGGGCGCGGCGCGGAATGCGCTGGATTGCGCCTTTTGGGATCTTGAGGCGAAACGGTCCGGCAAACGGGTCTGGGAATTTGCCGGATGCGCCGAGCCGACGGTACTCACAAGCGCGTACACCCTGTCCCTGGATACGCCGCAGGCCATGCAGCAGGCGGCGCGGGACAATGCGACTCGCCCCCTGTTGAAGCTGAAACTTGCCGGTCCGGATGATCTCGATCGCGTGAAAGCGGTGCGCGCGGGCGCGCCGGACGCCGATCTCATCGTCGACGCCAATGAGGGCTGGACCGCTGACGTCTATTCATCACTTTCGCCCGAGCTTGCGGGGCTCGGCGTGAAGATGATCGAGCAGCCTTTGCCCGCAGCGGAGGACGCGGCGCTGGCGGACATCAAGAGGCCAGTTCCCGTGTGTGCCGATGAGTCCTGTCACGACCGCGCATCCCTCGACGCGCTTGAAGGCCGATATGATATGGTCAACATCAAGCTCGACAAGACCGGCGGGCTGACCGAGGCCCTGGCGCTGAAATCGGCGGCCGAGGCCATGGGCTTCGGCATCATGGTCGGCTGTATGCTGGGCACGTCGCTCTCCATGGCGCCGGCGCATCTGGTCGCGCAGGGAGCGCAGGTTGTCGACCTGGATGGTCCGCTGCTGCTTGCGGAGGACCGCGAACCGCCGATACGGTTCGACGGCAGTCAGGTCGCGCCGCCGCAGTCGGACTTGTGGGGCTGATGCCCGAGCTGCAATCTCACCTGACTCTGCAAGCGTAATCCAATCGGCAGGCTTCTGCGTAAATCCGTTGGGAGGAGGTCCGCGAGGGCCTGACACCCCCTAGTGAGCAAGTGAGAGTGACATGACATCCGCGAGCATTTCGCCTGAACGCGACCGGCTGGAGCCGACCGATCCCTATGTCCGCCAACAACAGACCTTTGCGAAACTCAGCGATGAGCAGGTGGAGCGGATCAAACCGTTCGGCAGCGTTGAGCCGCTGTCGAAAGGGACGGTTCTGTTCGAGCGCGGCGATCGCACCGTCGATTTCTTTGTCGTGCTCGAGGGAAGCATCGAAATCTATGAACACCGACGCGACGGTCTGAACGTCTTCACGGTGCACGGCGAAAACCAGTTCACGGGCGAACTCGATCTGTTCAACGACCGGCAGATCCTGGTCGGCGGGCGTATGGGCGAGGACGGCACCATCATCCGGGTCGACCGGCCGAGCTTCCGCAAGCTGATGGTGGCGGAGCCGGATATCGGCGAGATCATCACCCGGGCCTTCATCCTCCGGCGCGTGGGCCTGATCTCTCACAAGCAGGGCTCGGTGACCCTGCTGACCATGGAAAAGTCGGCGGACGCGGTGCGGATCGAACGGTTCCTCCGCCGCAACGGGTATCCGATCGAAATTCTCGATTGCAGCGCAGGTGCGTGCGACGAGGTGCTGGCGAAATACGGGCTCGAAACAGGCGACCTTCCCGCCGTCCTGATCCATCTCGGTGAGCAGGTGCTCACGAACCCCGACAATTATGCCCTTGCCGAGGCGCTGGGGCTGGCCGAGGCAATCGACGAAGACGATCTGTTCGATGTCGCAATCGTCGGGGCGGGACCTGCCGGGCTTTCCGCGGCCGTCTATGCGGCATCGGAAGGTCTGAAAACGATCCTGCTCGAGCACGACGCGCCCGGCGGTCAGGCCGGTACGAGCTCGAAGATCGAGAACTATCTCGGGTTTCCGACGGGCATTTCCGGCCAGGCGCTCGCCGGCCGGGCGCAGGTTCAGGCGCAGAAATTCGGCGCCAAGATCCTCCTTCCGCACTCGGCGCGGCAGATTGACTGCGCGGGTGGAACGCCGTTCGGGATAGACCTGTGCAGCGGCAAGCGGATCGCGGCCAAATCGGTCGTCGTCGCGTCAGGTGCCACATACAGGACCCTTGGCATCGACAGGGCGCGCGCGTTCGACAATGCCGGCGTCTACTACGCGGCGACGGCGATGGAATCTGCGTTCTGCAGGGACGAGGAGATCATCGTCGTCGGCGGCGGCAACTCGGCGGGACAGGCGGCGGTTTTCATGTCGGGCCATGCATCCCACGTGCATATCCTTGTGCGTGGCAGCGGTCTCGGGGCGACCATGTCGGATTATCTCGTCGGAAGGATCGAATCTTCAACCAACATCACGCTTCATACCCAGACCGAGATCACCGCCCTTGCGGGAGGTCATCATCTGGAAAGCGTCACCTGGACCGATAATCAAAGCGGCAAGAGCGAAACCCGCCCCATCCGCCATGTCTTTCTGATGATCGGCGCCATGCCGAACACCGACTGGCTCGAGGATTGCGTCGGCCTGGATGACAAGGGCTTTGTCCGGACCGGCCTCGACGTGGTCGGTGACAAGGCGTGGCAGGCCGAGCGGGATCCGATGATGCTGGAGACGACGGTGCCGGGCGTCTTTGCCGTCGGCGACGTGAGAGCCGGCTCGATCAAGCGTGTCGCGTCGGGCGTCGGCGAAGGATCAATGTCGATCAGCCAGGTGCACCAGTTTCTTGCGACACTGCCGGCGCCGCGTGGTCCCGCATAAGCCCCGCGCCGAAAATGCCTTGAGCCGCGTTATTGCCAGTCGGGCTTGCGCTTCTCCAGAAATGCAGTGAGCCCTTCCTGCGCGTCGGGCGTGACCGCGATGTTGCAGAAGTCCTCGACGGCGTTGGCGACGCTGCGCGTGTAGTCGAGATCGGTGGCTCGCATGAAGGCTGCGCGGCCGATGCGCATGGCGGTCGGCGATTTGGAGGCGAAAGTCTCTGCCAGGTCGCGTGCTTCGTCGCGCAACGCATCCTTTTCAACCACACGGGACACGAGGCCGAGTTGCGCGGCTTCGGCGGCGCCGAAGGTCCGCCCGGTGAACAACAGCTCGAAGGCCTGGTACCGTCCGACGATGCGGGGCAGGTGGGCGAAATGGATGGCCGGCAGGACGGCCAGATCGATTTCGGGATATCCGAAGGTTGCATTGTCGGCGGCGACGATCACATCGCAGGAAATGGCGAGCGTCATACCGCCCCCGCGCGCGGCCCCATGCACGGCCGCAATGGTCGGTTTGCCCATCTTCGTCTGGACGTCCCACAGGTCGATGTAGAGTTTCTGCAGGAACTGCCGCACATCGAGCCCCGACTTGCCGAGGATGATGTCGAGGTCGAGGCCGGCGCAGAAGCGGTCGGGAAGGGCGCTGCGCAGGATCACGGCCCGCGCGTCTTCGTCGGCGGCAGCCCGCCTGAATGCGGCGAGAATGTCGTCGAGAAACGGGACGGAAAATGCGTTCAGCGGTGGCCGGTCGAGCACAATTTCCGCGACGCTTCCCGAGACGTCGTAGTGAACCTTTGCATCAGCGCTCATGTTTCTGCATCCTCCGGATTCGGTCCCCGTTCAAGGCCGGGTTTCTTCGTTAGGTTGCGGTATATCGCACGTTACCGAGTGGCGGGAAACGATGAGCGGACAAGCGCCGGGTAGCGGGCGCCGAGCGTGAGGGCGCGCAGGCTCAGAAAGATCACCATCGCCGCCCACAGTCCATGGTTGCCGAAGATCGGCGTAAGCAGCGCCCACATCACCATGAAGACGGCGAGGCTGAGCAACATCATGTTGCGCATGTCGGCGGTCCGGGTTGCGCCGATGAAAATACCGTCGAACTGGTACGCCATGACGCCGGCGACGGGAACGATGGCCGCCCAGCCGAGATAGAGCCGTGCGGTCGCCCGGACCTCCTCATTTACGGTCAAGAAATCAATGAGATAGCCGCCGCCAAACCAGAACGCGAGGGTTGCGAACACGCTGAAAATGACGGCCCAGATCGTCGACAGGCGCACGGCATCCTTGAACCGGCTGTAGCGCTGCGCACCGATCGCCTGACCGGCGAGCGTTTCCGCCGCAAACGCGAACCCGTCGAGGAAATAGGCGGCGGTGTGGGTGAGATTGATCAGGATCGCATTGGCCGCGAGCGCGACGTCGCCGGCCTCCGCCGACTTGGCGGTGAACCAGCTGAAGGCGAACAGAACGCTGACCGTCCGGATCATGATATCGCGATTGATCGCGAGCATGCGCCGGAGCGCGGCTCTGTTCATGATCCGCGCCTTGTCGAAGACAATGCCGCGGCTGCGGATCAGGCGCAGGGCCACCCACAGGCCAACGGCAGCCGCGACCACCTCGGCGATGATCGTGCCATATGCGACGCCCTTGACGCCGAGGCCAAGCCCCAGGACGAACCAGGCGTCGAGGATGGCATTGAGGCCGTTCAGGAGGAGTTGCAGGACGAAGGCCGTCGGAGCGCGGCTCATGCCGATGAACCAGCCGAGAAAGGCAAAATTGGCGAGGGCGGCGGGTGCGGCCCAGATGCGGATCGAGAAATACTCCGCCGCGCTTGCTTCGACCGCCTCCGACCCGCTGATGAAGGAAAACGCGATAGCCGATACCGGAACCTGTGTGGCAATCAGCAATGCGCCGGCGACGACCGCAATCAGCAGCGCGCGCATGAGCGTTGCCGTGACTTCGCTGAAGTCGCCGCCGCCCTCCGCCTGCGCGGTGAGGCCCGTCGTTCCCATGCGCAAAAAGGCGAACGCCCAATAAAGCAGCGAGAACAGCATCGCGCCGATGGCAACGCCGCCGATGTAGTGCGGATCGCCGAGTTGACCGAGCACGGCGGTATCGACGAGGCCGATCAGGGGCGTCGTGACATTCGCCAGGATGATGGGCACGGCAATGGCCAGCACCTGCCCGTTGCCGAGCCGATCCGACCCTTGTCTTTCAGGTTGAAGCTTGCCCGGCCCGCCGCCTCCCTCCGTTGCGACGGGTGCGCTCATGGTGCAGGACTATAGCCGGGCGGCATCAGTCCGTTCGGCTGGGCGGCGTATGCGCGGACCCTGCGGCATTGCCTTTTCCGGCCACCTTCAGGAGCCGGGAAATGAGCCAAATGGGGAACACGATAACCGCACCCAGCAGGAAATAGCGGAATACCCATTCGATCGCGTCGAAACCCATATCGTAGATGCGCAGCGCCAGCGTCCGGATGGAATTGACGATGTCGTACGGGCTCAGGCCGAGTGCCGACAACAGGATGCCGACAATCAGCGAAATAACAGCCAGACGAATCAGGACGACGCCCGGATTGCCGCCGAAGAAACGTTCCATCATTCCACTCCAAGAGAATCGAGTTTGCGCAAGGGCGTGCATGCGCAACTCGGCTTACCATATAGAATGTGGGAATGCGACAGCAGGCTTCAAGTCCGCAAGGAGCAGACACCGATCCTGACACGCCGGATGTCGGTGCGCTCCCCGAACGCTTCGCCGCATGGTTCGCGGAACGCGGCTGGCGCCCGCGTGCGCACCAGCTTGCGTTGTTGCGCCACGCAACCGCGCGTAAGTCCACATTGCTCATCGCGCCGACCGGAGGCGGCAAGACGCTGGCCGGGTTTTTGCCCAGCCTGATCGAACTCGTTGAGGAAAACCGGCGCAATGGCCGGGGCATTCACACGCTCTACATCTCGCCGCTCAAGGCGCTCGCCGTCGACGTGGCGCGCAATCTGCGCGCGCCGGTCGAGGACATGGGCCTCGATATCTCTCTGGAGACCCGAACCGGAGACACGCCGCAGTCGCGGCGGCAGCGTCAACGCTATGCACCGCCCGACATTCTGATGACCACGCCGGAGCAGGTGGCCCTGCTGCTGTCGCACAAGGATGCCGGCAGGATGTTCGCCGGCCTCCGCAACATCGTGCTCGACGAGCTCCACTCGCTGGTCACCTCCAAGCGCGGCGATCTGCTGAGCCTCGGCATTGCCCGATTGCGCAGGCTGGCGCCAGAGGCCATCGAAATCGGCCTGTCGGCGACGGTTGCGCGTCCTTCCGAACTGCGCGCGTTCCTGTCTCCGCAAGGTGTTGACGGTCAGGTGAGGGAACTTGCGGAACTCGTCAACGCGGGCGGGGGCGCAGCGGCGAATATCCGCATTCTTGCGTCGGAAGAACGGTTTCCCTGGTCGGGGCATTCCGCGCGCTACGCGCTCGGCGATGTCTATGCGGCGATCCAGGCACACCGGACGAGCCTCATTTTCGTGAACACGCGCTCACAGGCGGAGATGGTTTTCCAGTCCCTGTGGCACATCAACGAGGACAATCTGCCGATCGCCCTGCATCACGGGTCGCTCGACGTCTCGCAGCGCCGCAAGATCGAGGCGGCCATGGTGGAGGGCAAGCTGCGCGCCGTCGTCTGCACTTCCACGCTCGATCTCGGGATCGACTGGGGCGATGTGGACCTGGTGATCAACATCGGCGCCCCCAAGGGCGCGAGCCGTCTGGCGCAGCGCATCGGCCGCGCCAATCATCGGCTGGATGAGCCGAGCAACGCGCTGCTGGTTCCCGCCAACCGGTTCGAGGTGCTGGAATGCCGTGCCGCGCTCGACGCGGCGGCGGAGGGCGCGCAGGACACGCCCGTGGCGCGGACCGGCGGGCTCGATGTGCTGGCGCAGCATGTGCTCGGAATGGCCTGTTCCGATCCATTCGCGCCCGATGCGCTGTTTGCCGAGGTGAAGAGTGCGGCACCCTATGCGGACCTCTCGCGCGAGACCTTCGATCAGGTCGTCGAATTCGTCGCCACCGGCGGATATGCGCTCAGGACATATGAGAGATATGCCCGCCTGCGCCGTACGGCAGACGGGCACTTTCGCATTCCGCATCCCCGCGTCGCCCAGCAATACCGGCTCAATGTGGGCACCATTGTGGAGGCGCCGATGCTCAAGGTGCGGCTCGGCAGGGCGCGCAAGGCGGGTACGGGGCCGCCGCGCGGCGGGCGGGTGCTCGGAGAGATCGAGGAGGTGTTCATCGAACAGCTTGTGCCGGGAGACACGTTCATCTTCGCCGGCGAGGTTCTGCGGTTCGAGGCGCTACGCGAAATGGAAGTGATCGCCAGCCGGTCGGGAGACACCGAAGCGCGGGTACCGTCCTACATGGGCGGCAAGTTCCCGCTCTCAACCTATCTGGCGGACCGTGTGCGCAGAATGCTCGCCGATCCCGCATTCTGGCGGCGGCTTCCGGGCCAGGTGTCCGAATGGCTGGAGGTCCAGCGGCTGAAATCGATCATTCCGAAGCCGGAGGAGATGCTGGTGGAGACGTTTCCCCGGGCCCGCAAGCACTATCTCGTCTGCTATCCCTTCGAAGGGCGGCTTGCCCACCAGACGCTCGGCATGCTGCTCACGCGCCGGCTGGAACGCGGCGGTGCGCGGCCCCTCGGCTTTGTCGCGAGCGAGTATGCGCTCGCCATCTGGGGCCTCGAAGACATCGGTGCGATGATCCGTTCGGGCAGGCTCCCCCTTGGGCAGTTGTTCGATGAGGACATGCTGGGGGACGATCTCGACGCGTGGCTTGCGGAATCGGCACTCATGAAGCGCACGTTTCGGGTCTGCGCGGTGATCGCCGGGCTGATTGAGCGCCGTCATCCGGGCAAGGAGAAGTCCGGCCGTCAGGTCACTGTGTCATCAGACCTTATTTATGACGTGCTTAGAGAGCATGAACCGGACCACGTGCTGTTGCGGGCGGCATGGGCGGACGCAGGGACCGGATTGCTTGATATTGGCCGGCTGGGCACGTTCCTGAAGCGCATCAGGGGCCGAATCAGGCATAGTGTCCTGGATCAGGTTTCCCCGCTGGCTGTGCCCGTCATGCTTGAGATCGGGCGCGAGCCAGTTCACGGCGAGGCACGGGAAGACCTGATGCGAGAAGCGGCAGATCAACTGATTGAGGAGGCGATGCGGCATGAGCCGGCAGGCGAAACTCGGGCTTGACATCCCGCTTCCCCTACATGGCGAGCGCGGGGCGGACATTCTCGTTTGTGGGAAACACTTTTCGACCGATGCGTCCGGTGCCCTTTATTGGGCCGAGCAGAGGACGCTGATCGTCGCCGATCTGCATCTGGAGAAAGGATCGGCTGCGGCACGCAAGGGCAATCTCTTGCCGCCTTACGATTCCCGGTCGACGCTGGTGCGGCTTGCAGGCGTCATCGACAGGTTCGACCCCGATCGCGTGATTGCGCTGGGCGACAGCTTTCACGATCAGGCGGCGGCTGACCGGCTGCCGCAGAAAGACCGGGATCGGCTGCGGATCATGCGCCAGGGCCGCGAGTGGTACTGGGTGACCGGCAATCATGATCCCGTTCTTCCGGACTGGCTCGACGGGACCATCTGCCCGGCCTTGAGCATCGACGGGATCAAGTTCCGACATGAACCGACCGATGGCGCGAAGTCGTTTGAGGTGGCGGGACATCTCCATCCCGTCGCACGGCTGACCCGTCGCGGCGCCAGCGTCCGGCGCAAATGCTTCGTCTCGAACGGTTCGCGACTGATCGTGCCTGCCTTCGGTGCCTACACCGGTGGGCTGAATGTCCTGAACAGGGCCTTCACGTCACTTTTCGAAAGCGGCGAGTTTCACGTCTGGATGCTGGGCCGGTCGGAGGTCTATCCGCTCGCCAAGCGTCAGCTTCTTCGGGACTAGGCCGTAGGCTCATAAACTCGTAGCCAGAGCTGGATGGCAGCAAGCTTGACGAATGCAAGGAAGTTGGCAGCGTGTTTCTCGTATCGCGTTGCGATACTTGAGTCCGTTTAGGAACCGCTCGACGTGATTCCGAAAAGTTCACCAACGGTGCCGAGAGCGGGGATTGGTGTATGCTGAACGGGACGTGCCACTGCGGCGAAGTTCACTGGACACTCGATACGTTGCCTGGGTCGGTCACGTCGTGCAATTGCACGATTTGTCGGCGCTACGGTGCCCTGTGGGCTTACGGGTACATTGGCCGTGACATTCACACGACTGGGCAAACAAGTACTTATCGGCGTCGCGATAGCGGAGACATTTGTTTTCACTTCTGCGCTATTTGCGGGTGTGTGACGCATTTCGTTGCAAGCTCCGGGGATGAAGATGGCGTTAAGCGGGCCGCCGTAAACGTACGGATGTCTGACCCCTCGCCGATCAGCGAGCTTCCAATCCGTCACTTCGAGGGACACGACAGCTTTGAAGAACTTCCACGTGACGGCCGGAAGGTGAAGGACATGTGATTTTGAAGCGTTTCCTGAAAGCGGACTAACTTCAACGCGTCAGTCGCGCCGGGTCATGACCGACGCCATCAGCCCGGCGAAAATCGCAATGATGACCGCGGCGATGCCGTAAAGAAGCGGGTGATCGAAGGCGGCTGAATAGACGAAGCGCTCAAAGCCCTGCTTCTGGATCTTCAGCTGGCTGCGGTTGTGGCTGAGCACGGTGCCGTTGCGCAGCAGATAGACGTCGGTCGCATACTGGCCCACCGGCACGTTGGCCGGCAGGTCGATCGTCGCCCGGAACAGGTTGCGTCCGACGAAGGTCACGCCTTCCGGCTTGTAAGAGAAAAGGCCGTCGTCCTGTCTGATCCGGACTACAGCCGCGCGAAAGGTGTTCAGGCTGCCGTCTGCCGCGGCCACCGGGGCATTCGGCCCAAGCGGCCTCAGGTTGAGGCTGTTGAAGCCGAGGCCGTAGGCGTTGAGAACCGTCCGGTTGGCGACCTCGCCGAGCGGCCGGGTGGAGAGAACCGCGTAATAACCGGGCACGTTCGCATAGGTGTAGGCATCCGCATTGATCCATATTCCGGCGATGCGGGACTTCTTCCGGATGACGATCGTTTCCTTGGGTCCGCGGATCGCGACGACGATGTCGTACAGCGACGTTTCGAACTCCGAATGCTCGCTGTTCTCGATGGTGCCGAAAATCACGATGCGCTGCCCGGTGAAATTGGACTCGATCGCAATGTTGCGGGACGAGATGTCGGATTCGATCTGCTCGGTCGGTTCCTGCGCGGACAGGGGTCCCGCCAGAAGCCAGAACGTCATCATGAGAATCGGTATGCCGCGCCAGATCATCAGTGACCTCCGAACGCCGGGCCGAGACTGAACAGCTCGTCGGGCTGGACCACAAGGTCGAACAGAAGCCTGAGGCAGACGGCGAGGACCATCAGAGCGAGCAGGGCGCGCAGTTGTTCACCCTTGAGGTGCTGCCCGGCGCGTGCCCCGAATTGTGCGCCGATCACGCCGCCGATCATCAGGATCAGCGCCAGCAGAACATCGACCGTCTGGTTGGTGACGGAGTGCAGGACGGTTACGGCTGCCGTGACGAAAATGATCTGAAACAGCGAGGTTCCGACGACCACGTTGGTCGGCATTCGCAGCAGGTAGATCATGGCCGGGACCATGATGAATCCGCCGCCGACGCCCATGATCGCGGCCAGCACACCGACGAATGCACCGAGCACGAGCGGCGGAATGGCGCTGATGTAGAGTTTGGAATGCTTGAACCGCATTTTGAGCGGCAGGCCGTGCACCCAGTTGTGCTGTCCGGGACGCCGCATGGAGACGGGCCCGCCGGTGCGCACCCGGCGTATTGCGCGCACGCTCTCGATCAGCATCAGCGTTCCGATGATGCCGAGAAAGGTTACGTAGGACAGGGAAATGATGAGATCGACCTGTCCGATCTCGCGCAGCACCTTGACGAGCTGTACACCGATCACCGCGCCGATGATGCCGCCGATCAGCAGGATCGTGCCCATCTTCACGTCGACATTGCCGCGGCGCCATTGGGCAAGCGCACCCGAGACCGATGAGGCGACGATCTGGTTGGCCTCGGTGCCGACGGCGACGGCGGGTGGAATGCCGAGGAAGATCAGCAACGGCGTCATGAGGAATCCGCCGCCCACACCGAACATGCCCGAAAGGAAGCCGACCGCGCCCCCCATCCCCAGAATGACCAGGAGATTCACCGACAATTCGGCGATGGGGAGATAGATATCAAACATCGGCCAGTGCTTGCGATTCCGGGAGCCGTACGCCGTCCACGGAGCGTTTCATGGACAGGGCGGGAGCTACGCTGCGCTGCGAAAGCGAACAATCCGGTGACTGTCCGGAAGAAGCCCGTTAAACGCCTCGAATCGGCATAAGTCAATGGGGTGGGTGTCTAATTTTGCGAAACCAACCGTCTCGTTAGACGAAACGTTGTTTTCGAGGTCGCGCGCCGGCTTCGGCTAGCTTGCCAGTGCCTCAAGTTGCCGCAAAAGCGCTGGCGTCACGGTGCCGTCGCCGGCCGTTCCGGAACGGGTTTCGAACCTGCGGATTGCCGATTTCGTTTGCGGACCGAGGCGGCCGTCTGCGATCCCGGCATCGTAGCCCAGCTTGTTCAGCAGTTTCTGCGCGCGCGTAACAAGGTCGGCACTCATGGCGCGCGCCTGTGGTGCAGCGCTGGCATTCCGCCAGCCGCCGCGCGGCGGGCCTGTTCGATTGGCGTCCTCGTTCGCGGGCACCTTTTTCCAGGCGCGGATGGCCTTCTCCGCTGCGTGCAGCGACTTGGCCGGGAGTCGCGGCCTGATCGCTTCACGGCGCTTGCGCGCTTCCTCGTCCCCTTGCTGTGCCGCGAATGTGAACCACTTATAGGCTTCCGCAATATTCTTGCGCGTGCCGAGGCCGCTCTCATACAGCATGCCGAGATTGTACTGGCTGTCGGCGAGTCCATGGCGGGCGGCCTGATAGAACCAGTTCTTGGCCGACGTGAAGTCGGTTCCGCCGCTGGTACGGCGCGTGTACAGCACCGCCAGATTGTGCATAGCGCGGACGTTGCCGAGTTCCGCCGCGCGCCGGTACCAGGTCAGCGCAACGCCCTCGTCCTTCTTCACCCCGTGGCCGCGCTCATGCATTGCCGCGAGCCGGTATTGAGCGGGCGCATGGCCTTGTGCCGCGGCGCGCATATACCAATCGGCGGCCTTCTTGAGGTCCTTTGGAACACCGATGCCCTTCGCGTAGCGCGACCCGATCTCGACCTGAGCTGCCGGGTTGCCGCGGGCCGCGGCGACCCTTAGCGACTGTGGGCCGATCAGCGCGGGCGGCATGACTTCACGCGCGCCATTCGTCACGTTGCCGACTTCATTGGCGGGGGCGCTGTCGATCGTGCTCGGATGGTTCGTGGTGCGTTGCTGCGGCTGTGCCCGGCGCGGGACGCGCTTCGGCTGCGGCAGGGCGGCCATATGTGGGGTGGCGGGTGTGCCGGGCACCAGTGCCGGCCCGGTCCCGGCAGGTGGCTTGCCTGCGCGCGCGGCGTTTGCCTGCGGCGCGGGGTCTTTGATTTCCATGGTCACGTCCGGCGGAGCCGGGTTGCGCACCTCCGGCGGCAGCGAGGCGAGCAGCGTTGCCGTCGTGATTTGTTGTCCGGGAGCGATGTCGACGCGGCCCCGGCCCGATTGCGCCGGAGCACTCTGGTCTCTCACCGTCTGTCTCGGCTGCGGTGGCGGCTCGGGTGGCGTTGCCGACGGTGCGTCATGCATCCGCTCCGAATGCTGCTTGCTGTCCGGCGAGCCCGTTTGGCCGGACTGCGGTGGTGCAGCATCCTGTTGCTCTTTTGCCGCAGGGTTTCCGGTTGTGCCGTCGGCGTCGGGAGCCGCGGATTGCGGTGGCGTTTGCGGTGCCTCGACCGCCGGTTGACCGTCAGGCGTGGAGTTGAGCCGGGAATAAAGCAAACCCGCGCTTACAACGAGCAACAGAACGGCCGCAATGACGAGGATCGGACGCGTTTTTGTGTCACCGGAAGATGCAACGGACGAAAGTCCTCCGGATGAAGCCTTGGGGAAGCTCCAATTTGAGCGGGACGATGTTTCCGGCGGCTTTGTGGACGGCTGTTGCGCCGCCGCCGCGGCTGCGGCACGGCGCGCCGAAGCAATGAAATCGCTGTCCGCCTCGAATGCCGCGTCGCCGTCTTGCCGGTCATGGTCTTGTCGGTCATGGTCTTGCCGGTCGTGGTTTTGTGTGGCGCTCTGATCCGGCGTTGCCATCGGTGGCGCGGTCGCTGCCGATTTGCCGGAGGGCGGCTGATAGTCCGGGATCGTGGCGCCCAAGCCGTCGTAGGCGCTTCCGGCGGCATCCGAACCAGGGCTGCTCGGCTCCGTGACAGGGGGAATGGGCTGCCTAGCCAGATTTTCCGCATCCGGCGCGCTCATACGCGTATCGGGCACGGGCCGCGAAACGGTTGCGTCGAACTCTCCCGGTACCGACGGCGGAGGTGAGACCGGCACGGCCGGCGCTGAACTCGCATGTGCGGCAAGCGAATGCAGCGCCTCATTCATGGCCTCAAGCGTACTGACGGTCCGCGAGTCCATTTCCCGCGCACTGTCGCTCAAATCGATCAATGCCTGTTCGATTGCGGCGAGGCGGCCATCATCGCTGCCCCTCTGCTGTTGGGAACCGGTGGTTTCCGCCCAGTGCAGCAGATTGAGCAAATGGCCTTCAATTGCGTCGACCTTTTCGTAGTTGCGCTGTGCTTCGGCGAAGCCCGCAGTGAGCGTATTGAGCTGGGACTCGATCTTCTCCAGCGCCGCTAGGTCCTTTCGTGCATCCAATGCAGTGTCGAAGCGGTGTGCCAGCGCATCCATTTGCGCGGACAGGGCGTCGAAATCACGCGCGGGCTCCCGTTCCGAGAGCGAGCGCTCCAGTTTTTCGGTGACCTCGGCGAAGTTCTTGTTCAGCCGGTTGTCGCCGAAATCGGGGCGTGGAAGATCGTCATTGTCGCTGTTGTAGGGCAGTGTCTCGTGGCCGGTCGCCGCAAACGCGCTCTGCTGCGCCTTGTGCGATGCGTCGACCGCACCGACCTGTTCGGCGAGAGAATTGGCCTGTTGGCGCAGCCGGTCGAGTGCGGCACCTGTCTCCCCGGACTCGCTGGTGCTGACAGCCTGCGCACGCTGGGAAAGTTCGTTCAGTCGATCGTTGAGCCCGCCGAGGGCTTCGCTGTAGCGGCGATCATTCTCATCGAGCCGTGCCATGAGGCTCTGCAACAGCTGCTCGAGACCACCCAGGTTTTTGGTCTGTGGGCGGTTGCGCATTCGAGGTCGGGGCCGTGAGTCGGAGTTCGGCATCTTGATCTGAATGGCTGGAGGCTCTTCGGAGCTTCCCCCTCTTTCTTCCGCCGGTGATCGGATGGTGTCCGATCGACTTGCGGCTTGATCTGCCTCAAAAGTCATCCCATCTCCAACGAGCGTAGCGCCATTTCGGCTCCGCCGATTTCGGGGCGCCACCGGCGTGATCGCGATCGCTGACCCCTGTGCCTGAAAAACGCGAGTACGGCCGATGTCCGGGACGCGAATACGGACAGACGTGACGATGCCTACGGTTCCAGCGATGGGTAAAGATTGCGTTAAGAGGTGTGCTGTTTTCGGTCACTACCGGACCGCAATCGGACTTGCGTCAGGGCTTTGCCGTGGGTCAGTTTGTCGGAAACCGCACTCGACGCGGGACATCGGACACAGACAAGGGGGAGCCTTTCAACCAATGCAGCCTGTGACGCACCATGCCGGAGGGTCGCTTGCGTTCACGACACACGGACCCGGCTTCACCGACATCACTCGTGACATCAACGCTTGGCTCGCCGATCAGCAGGCCGCCGGCGGCCTGCTGAACGTCTTCATCATGCACACGTCCGCATCACTGACGATCCAGGAAAACGCCGATCCGGACGTCCTCCGCGACTTGTCGGATGCGCTCGATCGCGTGGCGCCGCGCGACCACCCTTATCGGCATTCGAGTGAAGGGCCGGACGACATGCCGTCCCATATCAGATCGATGGTGACGTCCACCGCCCTGTCGATTCCTGTTGTGCACGGGCGCATGGAGCTTGGCACCTGGCAGGGGGTCTATCTGGTGGAGCATCGTGACGCGCCGCACGACAGGCGGATCATGCTGACATTCATCGGTGCCGGACGCGAGGGGTAAGGCGGCGGGTGGTTCAAGTCTTGTCGGGTCCGAATGTACGGGTTGCCGACACCAGCTCGTGAACGATGCCCGGCTCGGTCATGGCGTGCCCGGAATCCGCGACGACCCTCAGGTCCGCCTCAGGCCACGCCTTCGACAACTCCCATGCGCTCTTGAGCGGCGTCACGATATCGTAGCGTCCATGGACGATGACGCCGGGGATGCCTTTGAGCCTGCCGGCGTTGGCAATAAGCTGATCGTCCCGGTCAAAGAAACCGCCGTTTATGAAGTAATGGCACTCGATCCGGGCAAAGGCGAGTGCGTAATCGTCCTGAGCGAAGTGTCTGATGCGGGTGTTGTCCGGCAGAAGCGACAAGGTCGTGCCTTCCCATATGCTCCAGGCGCGAGCGGCTTCGAGCCGGGCCTGCGCATCGTCGCCGGTGAGCCGTTTGTGATAGGCGGCGATCATATCGCCGCGCTCATCTTCGGGAATAGGCGCAAGATAGGCCTCGAACGCGTCAGGGAACACCCAGCTGCACCCCTCCTGATAGAACCATTCGAGCTCCGCCCGGCGAAGTGTGAAGATGCCCCGCAGGATGAGTTCGCTGATGCGTTCGGGATGGCTCTGGGCATAGGCCAGCGACAGCGTCGAACCCCATGAGCCGCCGAGCAACTGCCAGCGCTCGATGCCCAGATGCTTGCGCAACTGCTCCATGTCCGAAACAAGATCCCACGTCGTGTTCTCTCTCAACTCCGCATGTGGCGCGGACCTCCCGCATCCGCGCTGGTCGAACAGGACGATGCGATAGTGACGCGGGTCGTGGTAACGCCGCATCGTCGGGTTTGACCCGCCGCCCGGGCCCCCATGCACCATCAGGGCCGGCGGGCCGTCCGGGTTTCCGCATTCCTCGTAGTAGATCTCATGGAGATCGGAAACTTTCAGGCGGCCTGTGTTGAACGGGGTGATTTCCGGATACAGGTCAAGCCGTGGCATCGCGCGCGTCCTCGGGCTTGCGCTGTGTGATCTGCGGGGTTTCGGGCAGGCTCGGGCGCTTTCTGAACGGGGCCAGCCGCATGGCCTTGTCGAACAGCGCCTCGCCGCTCGGGTCGCGCATGTCGTCGACGAGCGCTTTCATCTGCGGCGTGGGTTGTGGCGTGAGAAGACTGACCGCTACGCCAGCGACAAATCCGGCCGGAACGCCGAGAATAGCCGCCAACTCACCGCTCAGGTCCGGGAAGAGCGTGCCGACCCCCGTGAGCTGCAACGCCATATGTGCAACGGCAACCGAAGCGCCGGCAAGCATCGCCGCGAGCGCGCCCCACTTGGTCGTTCGCTTCCACCAGACCGACAAGAGAAGCGGGGGCAGGAATGTCGCGCCGGCGAGCGAGAACGCCGCGATGGCCGCACGCAGGACATCGAAGTCGTTCATTGTCACGTACCAGGCCGCGCCGATCGTCAGGATGACCATGGAAAGGCGCGCCACGATCAGCCGCTTGCCATGGGTTGCCGAACGGTGGATGAAACCATGGTAGAGATCGTCGCTGATCGCGCTTCCGGCCGCGAACGCGTGGGCGGCGCCCGCCGCCAGCGTCGCGGCAATACCTGCAGTTGCCGCGAGCACCACGAGGATAAACGGCAGCCCGGCGACAATGGGCAGGGACAACGCGACACCGTCGCGTGAGATCAGCATTTCCGCTGCGCTGATCACTCCGTTGCCGTTCCGGTCGGTGAAGTCGGCAAGTCCGGCATTGCGCAGACTGCCAATCCACGACGGGAGCTGTGAGGGCGTTATGCCGACGATCTGCTCCAGAACGGAGTATTTGGTAAAAACCGCATAGGCCGGCGCGGTGATAAGAAAGAACCCGACGAACAGTGTGCTCCAGCCCATCATGCGGCGCGACTGCTCCGTGGTGATTGCGCTGCCCGAGCGCAGCAGGAGGCTCGGCATCGCCGCAACTCCGGCGAGCACGCAAAACGCCAGAAACGCGAAATCGGTTCGAGAGAGCGCGCCGAATGGCTGCAGGAAGGGTTTCGACGAGGGCTCCGGTAACTCGCCGGGAAGTCCCTCGAGCATTGGCGGAGGCGTGGCCGCCGATGTGCCCAGCGCGACCTCGTTGATCGAAAGGCGCTCCAGCAACCATCCATACGTCAATTGCGGGAGCGGCAGGTTCGTCTCCTGAATGGCGACCACGACGAGGGGAACGAGCAGCCCGCCCATGACGACCGTGTACTGGACGCTCTGCGTCCAGCCGAGCGAACGCAACCCGCCGATCACCAGCGTGGCAATGATCAGCGCCGCACCGCAGAACACCGCCGCCTCGAATGAAACCGAGGCGAACAGTGACGTCACGAAAGCTCCGATTCTCAGTTCCGCCGCCAGCAGAATGGCCACGGGGGGCAGGACGAGTAAGCCTGCAACCGCGCCGAGCATGCCGCTGTCGTAGCGCAGGCGAAAGAACCCGGGCAGCGTATAGGCGCCGGTTTTCCGGAGAAACGGGACGAACAGCACCGCGCTCAGGGCGAAACCGGAGATCATGCCAATGGCCAGCGCCAGCGCGTCGAACCCGATCAGGTAGAGGCTTCCGGTGAGGGCGAACAGCCCAACACCGCCGATAGCGGTGACGGCGAGCGCAAGCCCGCCGAAAACTGGCGGCATGCGGCGGCTGGCAGAGAAGAACTCATGCAGATCAAGCGTCCGCGTCAGTATCGCGATGGCGACGTACAACAACAGCGGGATGACGATCATGGCGTGGCTGAGCCACAGTTTCGGCGCACCCAGCTGTTCGAGCAGCGCAAGAACGAGCAACAGCGACGTGAAGGCGCTCACGAAGATCGCATAGTGCGTCCCCAGTCTGGGGTTCAGCGGGCGGTATTGATTCTGCAGCGACATGGGTGCGGACTTAAGGCCTTGCGATCACATATCGTCGGTGGCGCCAAACTTCCTGTCCGTCTCGGACTGCCGGCCAACGCCCCAGAAAACGGCGATGATGACGATGATCACCATGCCCTGCGCGGCGAAATAATAGCCAAGTGGAAACCCAAGAACGGAATCCGCGTTGAGTTCTACGGCGAACAGAGGCAACACGAAGGCACAGACCGCAACGAGGGCGCAAACGCCGGCGGCGAGAGCGAAAGTGTAGACCCAGTACCTGGTACGTTGATCTTCATCAATCATCGGACGTGTCGCCCTCTGCCGTTGTGGCCGCGAAGCAAAGATGGACGAGGGTTATCAGTCTTGGCGGATGAAGCAAAGCCTTGAAAAGGCGGCATGGATATGGAACCTGCGCGCACCACTATCACGCGCTCTGTTCGTTTCATTGAATTTGCTGACTTTTTTAATCTAAACTGCGGGTTGCGGTAGTGAAGCGATCGTTTGGGCACAGTGCGCTTCCGTCGCCGCAGCAGCGCAACAATTGGGAAACCTGAAAAAGATGGCCGCTCACAGCATCATCATCGTCGACGACCATCCGCTGTTTCGCGATGCGCTCCGTCAGGCGCTCAGCGACAGTTTCCGTGATCTGAATATCTCCGAGGCCGGTTCGCTCGACGGCATTTCCGGAGCGTTGGAGCAGAATGCGGAGACCGACCTGATCCTGCTTGACCTGGCCATGCCGGGTGTCAAAGGGTTCTCCGGCCTGATGTATCTGCGCGCGCAATACCCCGAAATCCCCGTCGTCGTTGTGTCGGCCAACGAGGATCCGCATGCCATTCGCCGCTGTATCGAGTTCGGCGCGTCGGGGTTCATTCCCAAGTCGCTCCCCGTTGAGACCATCCGAGAGGCGGTGCGCGCGGTCCTGGAAGGCGAAGTCTGGACGCCGCCTGATCTGGACCTGACGGGCGAGGGCGACGGAGAGACGGCGGACCTCGTCTCAAGGCTTGCCACACTGACGCCGCAGCAGGTGCGTGTGCTGATGATGTTGGGTGAAGGGCTGCTCAACAAGCAGATCGCGTACAAGCTCAGCGTGTCCGAGGCGACGATCAAGGCCCACGTCTCCGCCATTCTGCAAAAGCTCGGCGTCGACAGCCGCACCCAGGCGGTGATCGCGGTCGGCAAGATCGAAGGTCAGGACTGGCAGGCCGCTTCGGACTAGGCGTCGGCACGGCAATCCATCAACGCCCTACAAACCATCGAGACCTAGAGCATCATGCGTTCAGATTGACGCGTTTCGTCGCGAAATCTGAACGCATAAAGATGCTCTAACACTTAAAGATATAGAGCAAATTTATCCGATT